>NZ_KV813681.1:0-1081 GCF_001813685.1 Rothia sp. HMSC061E04
TGAACTGCCTCCCGTTTCTTGGACATCAAAACTAAAGTCCAAGAAACAGGAGGCTTTTCATGTCTATCAATCTGGGATTAAGACATGATCGTTTGCTCCGGGAGCAAGCAGCGCAAATGTTCGAGAGAGGATTCGGCTATGGTCTGACCGCCAGGAAGCTTGGTGTGTCCGCCGCGACTGTGAGAGAGTGGCAGAAAATGTACCACGTCATCGGGAGGGACGGGCTTCTTACCATGGGAGTAAAGCGAACCAAATACGACTATGAGACCAAGGTCGCCGCAGCGAAGGCTGTGGTTGATGGTGGGATGAGTAAGCCTGAGGCGATGGTGCATTTCGGTATTGCAAGCGCAACACCGTTGAAGCAGTGGTGCAGGCTGTACCGCCAGGGCGGCGCGCAGGCGCTTAAGCCTAAGCCCAAGGGCAGGCCGAAGGGGTCGGTGCGGGCGGTGCCGCCAACGCGTGAGGAGGAACTCGAAGAGCGTGTGCGCAAGCTTGAGGCACAGGTGGCGTACCTAAAAAAATCGATTGCCCTGAAGGCGCAGAAGCGCTCCCAAACCGGGACAAAGCCCTAGTGGTCGCTGAGCTTTCAGGGCATGGACACGCGGTGCGTGATCTCCTCGAAGCTGCTGGCCTTGCCAGGTCGAGCTACTACTACGCGTTGGCTCATCCCCAACAGCCAACCAGAGTGCAGCTACGTCCCAAGGTCGCCCAAATCTTTTCGCGAACCCCCAACGGGTGCGGTCACAGGCAGATAGCCATGTGCCTGCGCGCTGAGGAAGGGGTGCGCATTGCCGATAAGACGGTCTTGAAGATGATGCGCCAGATGGGGCTGCGCTGCGGTATACGCCGTGAGAGGCCCTACCGTAGGTATAACTCCTATAAGGGGGATGTGGGGCAAAGGTTCGCCAACATCATCGGTCGCAACTTCACGGCGACCGGTCCCTGGCAGAAGTTGGGTACTGATGTTACCGAGTTTAAGCTTTCCTTTGGTAAGGCCTACCTCGCTCCGGTTTATGACTTTGCCAGCAAGGAGATTGTTGCCCACTCCATCTCGATGTGCCCTAATCTTGCCCAGCAGCAA
>NZ_KV813682.1:0-5537 GCF_001813685.1 Rothia sp. HMSC061E04
GGATTGTTATCCAAAAACCATACAGTGAACGCAAACAACAAACAACTTCCTGAAAAGTAAGCCTTCGACCTATTAGTACCAGTCAACTCCACGAGTCTTCAGTCCTCGCTTCCATACCCGGCCTATCAACCTCATCATCTATAAGGAGCCTCACACACCAAAAAGTGCCAGGAAATCTCATCTCGAAACAGGCTTCCCGCTTAGATGCTTTCAGCGGTTATCCCTCCCGAACGTAGCCAATCAGCCATGCACCTGGCGGTACAACTGACATACCAGAGGTTCGTCCGTCCCGGTCCTCTCGTACTAAGGACAGCCTTTCTCAAATTTCCAACGCGCGCAGCGGATAGGGACCGAACTGTCTCACGACGTTCTGAACCCAGCTCGCGTACCGCTTTAATGGGCGAACAGCCCAACCCTTGGGACCGACTCCAGCCCCAGGATGCGACGAGCCGACATCGAGGTGCCAAACCATGCCGTCGATATGGACTCTTGGGCAAGATCAGCCTGTTATCCCCGAGGTACCTTTTATCCGTTGAGCGACGGCCGTTCCACAACGTACCGCCGGATCACTAGTCCCGACTTTCGTCCCTGCTCGACCTGCCAGTCTCACAGTCAAGCTCCCTTGTGCACTTACACTCAACACCTGATTGCCAACCAGGCTGAGGGAACCTTTGGGCGCCTCCGTTACACTTTAGGAGGCAACCGCCCCAGTTAAACTACCCATCAGGCACTGTCCCTGAACCAGATCATGGCCCGAAGTTAGACATCCAGATTGACCAGAGTGGTATTTCAACAACGACTCCACACAAACTAGCGTCCATGCTTCACAGTCTCCCACCTATCCTACACAAGCCAAACCAAACACCAATACCAAACTATAGTAAAGGTCACGGGGTCTTTCCGTCCTGCTGCGCGAAACGAGCATCTTTACTCGTACTGCAATTTCGCCGAGTTCATGGTTGAGACAGTAGGGAAGTCGTTACTCCATTCGTGCAGGTCGGAACTTACCCGACAAGGAATTTCGCTACCTTAGGATGGTTATAGTTACCACCGCCGTTTACTGGGGCTTAAATTCTCAGCTTCGCCCAAAAGGGCTAACCAATCCTCTTAACCTTCCAGCACCGGGCAGGAGTCAGTCCGTATACATCGTCTTACGACTTCGCACGGACCTGTGTTTTTGATAAACAGTCGCTTCCCCCTGGTCTCTGCGACCCATACACGCTCCAGGCAGCAAGTGCCCATCACGCTCAAGGTCCCCCTTCTCCCGAAGTTACGGGGGCATTTTGCCGAGTTCCTTAACCATGATTCTCTCGATCGCCTTAGTATTCTCTACCTGATCACCTGTGTCGGTTTAGGGTACGGGCGGCTAAAACCTCACGCCGATGCTTTTCTCGGCAGCATAGGATCACCAAATCCCCCAAAAACGGGGTCCCATCACGTCTCAGGCACACAGCCGGCGCATTTAACAACCGACAACCCTACACGCTTAGACCACGACAACCATCGCGTGGCTTGGCTACCTTCCTGCGTCACACCTGTTAATACGTTTACCTCCAAAGATCGGGTCCCACAACCCACACAACACACAAACAAAAGCCTGCACATCATGCTTCGCATGGTTAGCATCACAATATCAGTATGGGCGGTTTTTCACCGGTACGGGAATATCAACCCGTTATCCATCGACTACGCCTGTCGGCCTCGCCTTAGGCCCCGACTAACCCAGGGCAGATTAACTTGACCCTGGAACCCTTGATCATCCGGCGGATGAGTTTCTCACTCATCTTTCGCTACTCATGCCTGCATTCTCACTCGCATAGCCTCCACCACTGGTTTACACCGCAGCTTCACCGGCTACACGACGCTCCCCTACCCAACAACCAAAAAAGGTCATTGCCACAACTTCGGCGGTGTACTTGAGCCCCGCTACATTATCGGCGCAGAATCACTTGACCAGTGAGCTGTTACGCACTCTTTCAAGGATGGCTGCTTCTAAGCCAACCTCCTGGTTGTCTAAGCAACTCCACATCCTTTCCCACTTAGCACACGCTTAGGGGCCTTAGTTGGTGGTCTGGGCTGTTTCCCTCTCGACAATGAAGCTTATCCCCCACTGTCTCACTGCTACGCTCTCACTTACCGGCATTCGGAGTTTAGCTGACGTCAGTAACCCGTGAAGGCCCATCGGCCATCCAGTAGCTCTACCTCCGGCAAGAAACACGTAACGCTGCACCTAAATGCATTTCGGGGAGAACCAGCTATCACAGAGTTTGATTGGCCTTTCACCCCTATCCACAGCTCATCCCCTCCATTTTCAACTGAAGTGGGTTCGGTCCTCCACGACGTCTTACCGTCGCTTCAACCTGGCCATGGATAGATCACTCCGCTTCGGGTCTAGGTCATGCCACTCAAACGCCCTATTCAGACTCGCTTTCGCTACGGATACCCCACACGGGTTAACCTCGCGACATAACACTAACTCGCAGGCTCATTCTTCAAAAGGCACGCTGTCACCCCAAAAGGCTCCAACGGCTTGTAAGCACACGGTTTCAGGTACTATTTCACTCCCCTCCCGGGGTACTTTTCACCATTCCCTCACGGTACTGATTCACTATCGGTCATTAAGAAGTATTTAGACTTACCAGGTGGTCCTGGCAGATTCACACGAGATTCCACGAGCCCCGTGCTACTCGGGTGGCCACACCACGGACAGAACAATTTCGATTACGGGACTCTCACCCTCTACGGCCGACCATTCCAAGTCGTTCACCTACCATCCTGAACATCATGCCGGCAGCCAGTTAGAACTGCCACTGTGACTCCCACAACCCCCATGATGCAACGCCTAACCGCTATCACACACCACAGGTTTAGTCTCTTCCGCTTTCGCTCGCCACTACTCACAGAATCATTACTTTATTTTCTCTTCCTGCGGGTACTGAGATGTTTCACTTCCCCGCGTTCCCCCCAACCAGCCTATACATTCAGCTGGCGGTAACTCACCATGAAGATGAGCCAGGTTTCCCCATTCGGAAATCCTCGGATCACAGCCCAGTTATCGGCTCCCCGAGGCTTATCGCAGATTCACACGTCCTTCATCGGCTCTTAATGCCAAGGCATCCACCGTGTGCCCTTAATAACTTACACACAATCAAGAAAAATAAGAATCTAAAATCAACAATCAAACCAACACCAAAGCATTGATTCAACGCAAATTCCAGAAGATGCTCGCGTCCACTATATAGTTCTCAAACAACAACCCACAACACAACAACAACACAAACAAAAACATTTGCATCATCACCATGCCAGGCAAACAAAGGAACAACACTAATGTGTTACCCCAAAACCCAACAATGCGCCTCATCCAACCCAAAACCAATATTCCACCCATGAGCAAAACCACCCACCCGACACTCGCGGGTAGCATGGCCAACTAAATGTGCTCCTTAGAAAGGAGGTGATCCAGCCGCACCTTCCGGTACGGCTACCTTGTTACGACTTAGTCCCAATCGCCAATCCCACCTTAGACGGCTCCCTCCCAAAAGGGTTAGGCCACCGGCTTTGGGTGTTACCAACTTTCGTGACTTGACGGGCGGTGTGTACAAGGCCCGGGAACGTATTCACCGCAGCGTTGCTGATCTGCGATTACTAGCGACTCCGACTTCATGGGGTCGAGTTGCAGACCCCAATCCGAACTGAGACCGGCTTTTAGGGATTAGCTCCACCTCACAGTATCGCAACCCTCTGTACCGGCCATTGTAGCATGCGTGAAGCCCAAGACATAAGGGGCATGATGATTTGACGTCATCCCCACCTTCCTCCGAGTTGACCCCGGCAGTCTCCTATGAGTCCCCACCATAACGTGCTGGCAACATAGAACGAGGGTTGCGCTCGTTGCGGGACTTAACCCAACATCTCACGACACGAGCTGACGACAACCATGCACCACCTGTATACCAGCCCCGAAGGGAAACACCATCTCTGATGCGGTCCAGTATATGTCAAGCCTTGGTAAGGTTCTTCGCGTTGCATCGAATTAATCCGCATGCTCCGCCGCTTGTGCGGGCCCCCGTCAATTTCTTTGAGTTTTAGCCTTGCGGCCGTACTCCCCAGGCGGGGCACTTAATGCGTTAGCTACGGCGCGGAAAACGTGGAATGTTCCCCACACCTAGTGCCCAACGTTTACGGCATGGACTACCAGGGTATCTAATCCTGTTCGCTCCCCATGCTTTCGCTTCTCAGCGTCAGTTACAGCCCAGAGACCTGCCTTCGCCATCGGTGTTCCTCCTGATATCTGCGCATTCCACCGCTACACCAGGAATTCCAGTCTCCCCTACTGCACTCTAGTCTGCCCGTACCCACTGCAATACACGGAGTTAAGCTCCGGCCTTTCACAGCAGACGCGACAAACCGCCTACAAGCTCTTTACGCCCAATAATTCCGGACAACGCTCGCGCCCTACGTATTACCGCGGCTGCTGGCACGTAGTTAGCCGGCGCTTTCTCTGCAGGTACCGTCAATCTCTCTTCTTCCCTGCTAACAGAGGTTTACAACCCGAAGGCCGTCATCCCTCACGCGGCGTCGCTGCATCAGGCTTGCGCCCATTGTGCAATATTCCCCACTGCTGCCTCCCGTAGGAGTCTGGGCCGTGTCTCAGTCCCAGTGTGGCCGGTCACCCTCTCAGGCCGGCTACCCGTCGTCGCCTTGGTGAGCCGTTACCTCACCAACAAGCTGATAGGCCGTGAGCCCATCTATAACCACTACATAACGCTTTCCACCAACACCCCATGCGGAGATTGGTCGTATCCGGTATTAGACCCAGTTTCCCAGGCTTATCCCAGAGTTAAAGGTAGGTTACTCACGTATTACTCACCCGTTCGCCACTAATCCACCTAGCAAGCTAGGCTTCATCGTTCGACTTGCATGTGTTAAGCACGCCGCCAGCGTTCGTCCTGAGCCAGAATCAAACTCTCCGTTGAAAAAATAGAAAAGCTTGATAATCTGATCTCAAACAGCGAATCACACACGGGGGTGCGTGACTCAAGCTGACTAAATTTGAAACCATTTGATGATTATCAAATATAAATAAATATTTGGTATTAGTTTCAGTTTCCATCACCATAATGGTGATTTTATTGAACAAAGCACACTATTGAGTTCTCAAGCAACACACCGATTCAACACCTCAACTTGCTCTTTCGAGCAAGTTTTACCGTTGAACGGTCATTCATGTTATTTCGTTTATTACCGCGTTCCCGCGGCAACTCAATCAACTATACCAGCGTTTTGTATGTCATGCAAATCCGTTTTCCGTGATTCACACCACAATGTTTCTTTCCTAAACTCCTCCAACATCACCATTCAGATGACCAAGAATCTTCTAAGCAAGAAACCAAAACACTATACAATTGAAAGTCATTCAACCGCTTCTGACTAGGAGAAACACCGAAGAAGTTCTTCGTTTTTTCCTCCTCGCCGCGGCGACTCATACAACTATACAGATGCCGAAATGGGTCTGCAACCCGAAATAGGGTGAA
>NZ_KV813683.1:0-59794 GCF_001813685.1 Rothia sp. HMSC061E04
TTGCGTTCACTGTATGGTTTTTGGATAACAATCCAATAGGCAATAAAAAGAGCCCGCTTGCGCGGGCTCTTTTGTTTTAACAGCTAAAGCTGGAAAGGGGCAGACCCATGCGGGTCTGCCCCTTTTTTGTGCCCTCAGACCCTTGTCTATGGCTCTGTCTACAAGGAAGAATGCTCTTCACAGACACACTGGGATAGAGTAGAACCATGCACTACCCCATGTTTTCCCACGCCCCAGAGCCAGTCGATCAGCATCACCAACACAACGGTGAAGAACGAACGGTAGCACTCTACGTAGAGAGCATACTGGAGCCTCACGAAACCTGGGCGGCACTGACCGAATACATTCACCTCTGGTGGCCCAGGCAGCTCCTACAGAGCGAGGAAAGCCATATCGACCTCTCCACCGAGCTACTGCTCGAAGAGACCGCAGACGGGGATATTATTCCTGTCGCACGCATTATCCAGTGCGAGAACGAAGACGTCCTCACCATCGCACCCTACCCGGGTACACGTCTGGGGCGGCTCATGGGCGTAGCTGAAGAATCAGAAGAAAGCCTGAGCTTCATCCTGGATGCTCTAGCCCCGGAGACTGCAGAAGGACCGTTATCCCTGCTCGAAATCAGTAGCGGTACCTACACGGGTCGTGAGGACGAGGAGCTAGGCATCTACGAGGAACAGGAAGAAGCAGCTGCCCTCCTCATGGGCGCCTACAGCCGCTTTATCGGAGCTGAACTCCAGCGAGAAGAACTATAGGGGCCTTCGGATAAAAGAGGTTCTCAACCCCTGTAGAGTGGTATGTCATGAGCGCACAGGACCAGAACACCCCGCAGCAGAAGGACGCACGCCCATCTGGGCGCGGCTGCGTGCTAAAGCCACTGCAGAAGCGGTGCAACCTCAGCATTACACCACTCAGCACTACAGCAAGGCTGACATGCTAAAGCAGAGCAATATCTGGTTCCGTAAACAGGGCGTGCCCCTCATCATTCCTGCACGTCAACGTGCTCTCGATGCGTTCCCACGCTCTGTACCGTGGATCCTGTGGGCTGGCATCATGCATATCTGCTATATCTTCCTGCGCGACCTTCTCCTCTTCGTCGTAGAGGACGTGAAAGGCTCCCTACCGGACTACATCAAAACTCTCACACGCGATAGTACCCTCAGCAACGAAGTGCTCCCAGTGCTCGTACTCGGTGGGATTTTCCTCATTATGCCGATCATCTCCGGTGTGTTCATTGCTCTTGCCCACGTGCTGATGGTCCGCTCCCCGCGGTGGGTTCAAATCACCACGGGTATTCTTACCGTACTTTCTGCTGGAATGCTCTTTACCGCCGGTGTCTTTGCATCCAACACCCTCGACGGCCTCGACTTCGTCTACGACGGCGGCCAAGTATTCCCGCTCATCGTTATCGGAATCTACCTCGCCATCTTCCTGGGCGTAGATACCGTACTCGGCTGGTCCCTTAAGCACGCCATCCACCAGCTTGCATCCCTGCCGCCCATGATCGCGAAAGTACTACCCGTACTCATGGTGTCCGTACTCTTTATCTTCGTGAACGCAGACCTCTGGAAGCTTGCCAACGGACTCAGCTTCCCGCGCACCTGGGCGGTTCTGGGCCTCATGGGGCTACTCGCCGTGTTCGTGGTCGTCACAACCTCCCTGGAACGCACAGCGCGCCTGCTGGGGCGCTCGAGAGGCGACGACATCGCACGCTTTAGCGACAACGACTACGAGCATGCCGCAGCCCTCGAAGGCGGAATCTGGAACACCGCCCAAGACTGGGTCGAAGAGAAGAAAATCCTCGAACACCGACCCCTCAAAATCGCTCCCTGGAGTAACCTCATCATCATCCCCATGATCGGGCAGATTATTCAGGCGACCTTCTTCATGCTGCTCGTCTTCGGATTCTTCATGGGTTTCTCGTCCATCGCCATTAGCGACACCACCATCGAATCCTGAATGAGCATCAAACCCGAACACCTCAAAATCCTCGGCGTAGACACCAACATCAACGCCGTCGTCATCAAGGTGTCCATGATCGTTGCCGTGTTCTCCGGGCTCAGCTTCGTTGCAACCACCAGTAGCGACGAAAAATACGCCCGAAGCTTCCTCAAGCCCATGATTGAGCGGATCAAGCACATCCTGATCATTCGCGATATCTACTTGGGTCTACTTACCTTGCCCAAAAATGAAGTGCTCATACCCCTCGAAGAGGAGAAGAGCACTGAAAAAGAGACTGACAAAGTATAAAGAGCTAAGTCAGGGGGTAAAAGTTAATGGGTCGACAGGTTCATCGTCAGCAGGTTGAACACCAGGTACGCCATCAGAAGAGCCGTCGCACCATCCAAAACGCGCCACGCTGAAGGGCGCGCAAAGAGCGGACGCAACAGGCGCGAACCATAGCCCAGCATCAAAAACCAGATCAGGCTACCGCAGCAGCAACCCAGGTAGTACCACCAACGGCCAGGATCACCCTGGGCGTTTGCCAGCGAACCTAAAAGAATAGTCGTATCTAACCATGCCAGCGGATTCAAATACGTCACCGCCGCCGTGGTCAGCAGAGCCGCCTTCAACGACTGAGAATCGCCCTCCGCATCATCAACCACGATGGAGTGCGTAGTAAACACGCGGCGGCCAGCCTCAAAACCAAACCACGCCAAAAACGCCGCACCCACATAACGGAACACCTCAATAAACCACGGCGCCGCATCCAACAGGGCACCCAGACCCACAACGCCCAAGCCAATCATCAGAGCATCCGACAGAATGCAGAAAATAATAATCGGGGTAATGTGCCGACCCAAAATACCCTGACGCAGCACAAAAGTTCCCTGGGCGCCAATAGCCGCCACCAAAGAAATCGTGGTGGTAGCGCCCAGAAACAGCAGGGAGAGGGATGCGGACATCGTGAAACTTTCTATGTTGATCAAACGGGGTATGAACCCGCGTACGTAGTGGCGGGTAGCGGCTCTCTTACTACCAGCTTGCCAGGCAAAAGCTCGTGATGCAGGGATAAAGCCTGCGTTAGCGGAAGTGTGAAGTGCCAGAGACGAGAATACGGGAAAAAGGACCCTAAATCTATCTAAATATTTTCACACTGCGTAAGATATTCTTATGACACGTTTCAGTACCGACCAGCTCACCACTTTCGCCACCGTCATTGAATACGGCACCTTCGACGCGGCAGCAGATATCCTGCGAGTGAGCCCCTCCGCCATCTCCCAGCGCATCAAAGCCATGGAACAGATCGCCGGAAAGGTCCTGGTACGCCGAAGCAACCCCGTCACCCCCACCGACGCCGGACAAAGCGTACTGCGCATCGCCCGACAAAGCGAATTCCTGCAGCAAGAAATGGAACGCGAACTCATGGGTGCCGGCGGCTTCCAGAGCGTCTCCGTTGCCGTCAATGCCGACTCACTCGCCACCTGGTTCATCGACGCCGTAGGAACCCTCAGCCGCGAAGACAGCATCTTCTGCGACCTGCGACGAGAAGGTGAATTCCACTCCTCCGCCATGCTCCGATCCGGAGAAGTCATGGCAGTCATCACCTCCAAACCCGAAAAAATCCCCGGCTGCTCCGTCGAAACCCTCGGCGTGGCACGCTACTGGTGCGTTGCCACCCCTGACTACGTACAGCGGTACCTACCCGGCTGGCCCAAGACCACGAGCCACGAAGAGCTCAATCATGCCCCCGTTGTCGAATACGACCGTAAAGATTTTGTGCAGGATATAGCACGAGCCCTCATTGAAAAAGAGGTAGGTCTAGAGGCTGAAGAAACCTTTATCCAAAGCCCCACCATCTACATTCCCTCATCTCCGGACTATGCGCGAGCCGTCAGCTCCGGTATTGCCTGGGGCCTCATTCCTGAGGCACAATGCGCCGAAGAACTCGAAAGCGGGCACCTCGTGAAGCTCGCCGCAACCCCCGTAGAATTCCCCCTCTACTGGCAGCGGTGGAACATCAACTCGCCCGTCATGGAGACCGTAACCCGCCGCGTCCACGAAGCGGCGCGAGGCGACCTGATCTACTAGAAGAGGATGACTTTGGTGAGCTTTATGGAACGTCACCAGGTGGCCCTCTACCTTGGCTCCATGATCGTGGGAGCTGCCTGCGCGGGTTTGAACGGGTGGAGTCACGCTTCTGAACAGCTCGTGCCTTATGCGCTTGGCGCTACTGTGGAGTAACTTCGCTCTCATGCCCCTGGCCGGCATGAATGTTGGTCAGCATAAGATGCTTGTGTGCACGGTCGTGCTGGCGGCTACCCTTGGAACCCCGATTCTAGTTGCGCCTCTGGTCTCCCTCTTTATCCCTGAGGGAGGCCCCGTTGCTCTAGCTACAGTGATTGTTTTGCTGGCTCCATGCGTGGATTACGTGGTGGTTTTTACGTGTATTGCCGGAGGGGAATACCGAGGTTTGCTAGCGGCAACACCCTACCTGCTCGGCGCCCAGCTTATATTTATTCCTATCTGGACTAGTATATATTCTTATATAGGAATAATAGATATGAGGGTGGCGGGAGAAATTTTCCCCCTCCCCGCTGAAAGCTACCTCAGCCTCACACCGCTCATCGCACCTCTAGTAGCCGCCTACCTCGCGCAACGCTGGTTAACCCGCTCACCGCAGCGCCAACAAACCTACGAACGCCTACGTAGTATGAGCGATACCGCGATGATTCCCCTCATGTGCCTACTTCTTGCCCTCATGTGCTCCGCCTACACCCCGGCGGTACTGAACGAAACGCAGCTCATTCCCCGACTCGCCGGACTCTACCTTACCTACGCTATCCTCGCAGGAGTCGCTGCATGGCTCCTTAGCAGAATGATGAGCCGACCGGAACGTATCGCCGTAACCTTCAGCGCCGTCACCCGCAACGCCCTCATCATCTACCCCGTCGTAGCGCTCTGTGCACAACGCCTGGCGCACAGCGGGAACCCCGAAGCAAAGCTCATGAGCGCTACCGTACTCACCCAAACCCTCACCGAACTGCTCAGCATGGTCGCCATGACCGCGATCTTCCGGACAGCGCTTCAGAACAGAAAAAGCGCCGCAGAGGCTCCCTAACCCCCTAGCTCCAAACATAGAGAGGCGGCCGCCCCACACGGGACGGCCGCCTCTCTATAAGCTCTAACGTCTAAACTCTAGCGCCAACGAGTCATCATCAGCATGCTCACCATCATGGCGCCCACACCAACACTCACATTCCACATACCCAAATCAGGAATCGGGAACAGGCCCTGCGTAATGTAGAAAATAATAATCCACAGAATGCCCACCGCCAACAGCGAGAACATAATCACGCGGTACCACAACGGAGTCTGCTCCTTCAGCTGCGTGCCGCTCTCCATCTCACGAGCAATCTCACGCAGACGCAGCTCGCTCGCATCCTCCACCTCAGACTTAGCAGACTTCTGAGACTTCTTCTTGGACGATGCCTTAGCCGAGTTGGTCGACATACTTCCTCCGCTTATTGTTGTATGGGTAACCTAAAAATATATGTTCACACCTATCTTTGCAGACTTACGGGATGATTTCACCTTCTCCGTGCGTTGAAAGATAAGGAACGCCACCCGGCGCCCAAGAACATACACAACCCAAAGGACAAAGGAGAACGCATGAGCCAAGGAACGGCACCCACCGCAGAGCGCCGCCCCCGTACCGTGCTGCACTGGATTATCCAGATTACAGGCGAACTCCTTATTACCGTCGGCCTGCTGCTACTGCTCTTCGTCGCATGGCAGCTCTGGTGGACCAACATCGACGCCGACCGCACCCAATCCCAAGCCGTCAGCACCCTCGTCCAGGAATTCGACTCCAACCCCGCCGAACCCCTCCCCAACTGGGATCCCAACACCCCTCCCGCAGGTCTGAGCGAACCCGGCCACGGCGAAGTCTTCGGCGTCGTCTACATCCCCAAGTTCGGATCCGACTACCAGCGCCCCGCCACCCAGGGCACCAGCTCCGACGTGCTCGACTCCCTCGGACTCGGCCACTACGAAGGAAGCGCCATGCCCGGACAGGTGGGCAACTTCTCCCTTGCCGGCCACCGCCAAACCCGCGGTAAAGTCCTCAACGACATCGACCTGCTCACCGAAGGCGACCACATCTACGTGCGCACCAAAGACGGCTACTACACCTACACTGTCTACAGCCACGAAATCGTGCAGCCCGACCAAGTAGAAGTCATCGAACCCGTCCCCGGACAGCCCGGCGTAGCACCCACCGAGCGCCTCCTGACGCTCACCACCTGCCACCCGCGCTACGGCGACACCGAACGATACATTGTCCACGCCCGCCTCGAATCCTGGCGGCCCGCCGCAGCCGGAGCGCCCGCAGAGATTGCCGCCTCCGTAGCAGGATCCTAAACTCAGAGAGGAAAAGCAAGATGTACGCATGGATTTTCCGCCACCTTCCCGGCCCCCTGTGGGTTCGCATCATCATCGCCATCGCGCTGATACTCGCCGTAGTCTACCTGCTCATGGAATTCGTCTTCCCCCACTTCGCAGAGTACGGCCCCTTTAACCTGAACGTCACCATCAACCATTAGCGCTAAGGACGTGCCATGACCCGCATCCTTGTCATCGACAACTACGACAGCTTCGTCTTCACCCTCGTCGGCTACATCCAGCAGCTCGGCGCTGAAACCACCGTCATCCGTAACGACGAATACGAACTCGACGCCGTTATCAAGCTCGCCGAAGAACACGACGGCGTGCTCGTCTCCCCGGGCCCCGGCGCCCCCGCAGAAGCAGGCGTCATTATTGACACCATCCGCTGGGCAGCCGAAGCGAAGAAGCCTCTGCTGGGCGTATGCCTCGGCCACCAGGCCATCGCGGAGGCATTCGGCGGCACCGTCACCCACGCCCCCGAACTCATGCACGGCAAGACCTCCCGCCTCGTGCACGAGAACGTCTCCGTATTCAAGGACGTGCCCAACCCCTTCACCGCGACCCGCTACCACTCCCTGGCAGTCGTACCCGAAACCATGCCCGAGGTCCTGGAAACCACCTCCACCACCGACAACGGCATCATCATGGGTCTGCGCCACCGTGAAGCCCCCATGCACGGCGTGCAGTTCCACCCCGAGTCGGTCCTGACCGAAAGTGGATACCTCATGCTCGGTAACTGGCTCGAAGAAACCGGTCTGCAGGGAGCCACAGAGCGCTCTAAGAGCCTCTCACCCCTCATGGCTTAGTAACTTTAGCTTGGATCGCCATCAATGGCTTATATCGCCTCCAGAAGCCCCGTAGCAGGCATGCTACAGGGAAACTGGAGGCGATAACTCTACCCCCTCGCACACTTCCTACCCCGAACCCAGGTACACAAAAAGGGGCGGCACCCCACACCCAACGGTGTGGAGCGCCGCCCCTTTTGCTAACCGCTAGAACCCCTTAGCGGGCGTTAGCGTTTGTGTTGTTCGCATTGGTATTCGCGTTAGTACCCTGAATCGTACGGGTACCCGCAGCAGTGGACGCAGCCGGTGCCGGAGTAGCCGTAGCGGTAGAACGCTGCTGGTTCTGGTTACCGGTCGCCGCCGCAGGCTGAGTAGCCTGCTGGTTAGCCGCGGTAGAACGCTGCTGGTTCTGGTTACCAGTAGTAGCGTTCTGGTTACCGGTCGCCGCCGCAGGCTGAGTAGCCGCAGTAGTCGGAGCGGTCGTCTGAGTCGGAGTAGCAGCTACACGGATCGTCACAGTGCTGTTCTGAGCCACCAGAGTACCCGCCGCAGAGCTCTGCGAAAGCACAGTGCCCGCAGGACGCTCGTTAGTCTGAACAGTCTCAATGTTGGTGTTCAGCAGAACATCCTGAGCGGTCAGAGCAGCAATCGCCTGATCCTTGGTCAGACCCACCAGCGAGGGGACCTTCACCTTACCGGAAGACAGGACAATGTTCACGGTGCTACCAGCCTCAACGGTCTGAGCCCCCTTATCATCGGTCGAGTCCTTCTCAGGGGACAGCTCCACAACCATACCCGCAGGAACGGAAGCGCTCTCCACAGTGGAGACGCGGCCATCCACCAGACCCAGGTCCTTCAGAGCGTTACGGACATACGCCTCACTCTGACCCTGCAGGTTATCCGGCAACTTGACCTTCTCCGGACCGCTCGAAACAGTCACAACCACGGTCGAGCCCTTATTAACCGTAGAACCGACACCCGGCTCAACGTTGATAACGTCGCCCTTCTTGATGTTGTCCGAGTAGCCCTGACGGTACTCCACCACGAAGCCTCGGTTACGCAGCTGGTTATCGGCATCATCGCGGGAAACATTCACCACAGCCGGAACCTGAACCTGCGGAACCTCATTGAGCTTGTTCTGGTAGTACAGAACCGAGCCGACACTGAAAACCAGCAGAGCCACAATCAGAGTACCCACAAGGAAACGAACCCACGCACGCTTACGCGGCGAAGACTCATCGTACTCTGCGTACTCCTCCTCGTCATACAGTTCCTCATCGTCTTCATACTCGAAGAAGCCGTTGAGGCCGCCGTCTTCCACCGAAGCCTCAGTAATCGAGGTGGTGTACGGGGCGTAATCCTCACCCAGGGAAGCAGTAGTCGCCGAAGGAACAAAAGCAGTAGTCATCGCTGCATCCTGAACCACGGTCTCTTCACCCGGGCGAACAACCGACGCCAGAGCCTGAGCGAACTCAGCAGCACTCTGATAACGCTCATCCGGGTTCTTCGCCAGACCCTTCAGAATCACAGTATCCAGACCAGCAGGAACCTCAAGCGGGGTGAACTTGCTCGGAGGCTCAGGGGCATCCGAAAGATGCTTAGCCGCCAGATCAACATTCGACTCAGCGTCAAACGGAGAACGACCAGCAATCATCTCGTAAATCACGCAAGCAGCAGAGTACAGATCGCTACGGGCGTCAACATCCTTGCCGCTCACCTGCTCAGGGGACATGTAGCGTGCGCTACCCATCACCACGTTAGCCTTGGTCAGCGCCTCGCCAGCTTCCTCAATGGCACGGGAAATACCGAAATCCATGACCTTAATCTGGCCCGGCTGACCCTTAGCGATATCCTCGCTGGTACGCTCCAGCACCATAATATTCGCCGGCTTAATATCGCGGTGAATGATGCCCATCGAGTGGCTGTATTGCAAAGCACCCAGCAGCTGCTCGGAATAACCCAAAGCATCACGGACCGGCAGATGACCGCCACGGGATAGGATGGAACGCAGAGTATGACCCTCCACGTACTCCATCACGATATAAGGAATAGCGGTGCCCTCTTCCGAAGAAGCAGACTCCCCACCATCCTGCGAAGGGTTATACGAACCGGTGTCATAGACAGCAACAATCGCAGGATTGTTCAGAGACGCCACAGCCTCCGCCTCACGCTTAAAGCGTGCGCGGAACGTATCGTCCTGGGCCTGCTCCGGGCGCAGAATCTTAAGCGCAACCTTGCGGCCGAGGCGAGTATCCTCGGCAGCATAAACGGTTGCCATCGCACCGGTACCGATTACCTCGAGTACCTTGTAACGGTTATCAACCGTGTCGGGAACCGACAGGTCCATAAGTTCTCCTGGATCACTAAAACTAAATCAAAATGTAGGGGCTAACGCGCCGACGCGGAAGCGGAAGCAGAAGCCGACGCAGACGGTGCAGCAGAAGCGCTCGCACTCGAACCCCTACCCGAACTGGAAGAGGCCACATACATGTCTACATTACTACCAACCGTGACCTTGGTGCCAGATGAGGGGGTAGTACGAAGCACCGTACCGGGGGCCGCCGTGTCCGAATTCTCATAATGCAGAGAAACATTCACACCCAGAGCGGCAACAGCCTTCGACGCCTCATCAACGTTCTTACCCTCAAGGTTCGACGGCAGAGTCACCGACTTCGGACCGGTTGAATAGCGAACAGTCACGCTATTACCCTGCTCCAAAGTACCCGTCGGAGAAACCGAAATCACCGTGTTCTCCGGCTGAGTAGACTCAACACCCTCAGTCTTGGGGGACAGACCAAGGTTCTTCAGCTCGTTCACTGCATCCTGCAGCTCGCGACCCTCATAGTTAATCGCGTTGATGGTCACCTTCAGCTTTGCGGCACGGGCAGAAGCAGACTCAGTCGGCTCCACCGTCGAAACGGTACCCGTGTTCGTCGGAACAACAGACGAAGAAGCGCTCGGAACCGAATCAGTCGAACCGCCACCATTATTGGAGGAGAGGACCGTCCAAATACCACCAGCAATCAGCACAATCGCCAACAGCAGCGCAACCCACATCCACACGTTCGGTCCACGCTTAGCCGGAGGGGCAACAGCAGCCTTCACACGACCCGAAGCCGGACGCATGGTCTGCTCACTCGTACGAGGAATAGGTGCCGTCGTCGGCTCCGGCGAAAAACGACCACCAGAACCAAAACGCGGAGTAGCAGAAGCGCTAATCGGCTCCGCCGCCACATCCATCGCAGTCATAGCGACAGTAGAGTCGTCAGCATTCTCCTCAGCCAAGAACTGCGCCAGCGGAGGAACAGCCTTCACCGCTGCCTTCAGATCGCGGCGACGAATCGCATCCACCGCAGACGCCAGAGCGGTCGCATCCTTAGGACGCTGAGCCGGGTCCTTCGCCAACAAGCACATGATGAGCGCACGAGCAGCAGCCGGAATAGTTTCCGGAAGCGGCGGCGGCGGATCATTCACCTGAGCCAAAGCAATCGCAATCTGCGACTCACCCGTAAACGGACGACGACCCACCAGGCACTCATAACCAATAATGCCCAAAGAGTACATATCCGAAGATGCGGTAGCAGCCTGACCGGTTGCCTGCTCCGGCGCCAAATACTGGGCGGTGCCCATCACCTGGCCGGTAGCCGTCAACGGCACCTGATTAGCCAGACGAGCAATACCGAAATCAGTCACCTTCACGCGATCATCCGGGGTGATGATAAGGTTACCCGGCTTCACGTCACGGTGCACCAGACCCTGCGAATGAGCCGCAGCCAACGCGCGAGCAGTCTGAGCAATGAAGTTCAGAACACGGTCCGGCGGCAGGGTAGTCTCGTGCTCAATGATGCTAGAGAGCGGATTACCCGGGACCAGCTCCATGACCAGATACGCGGAGTTGTCCTCCTCGCCGTAGTCGAAAACATTCGCCACGCCGGGGTGGTTCAACAGCGCCGTATTGCGGGCCTCAGCGCGGAAACGCTCCAAGAAACCCGGGTCACCGGTGTACTCCTCCTTGAGGATCTTGACCGCAACGATGCGTCCAAGCACCTTATCGCGAGCTTTCCACACCTCGCCCATACCGCCAATCGCGATACGTTCGGTTAGGGTGTAGCGCCCGCCCAAAGTGATATCAGCCGCAGGCCTCACTTGTTCAACACCGCCTCAAAGAGTTGCTTACTAGTACTGGTTGCCAACTGGGCACCGGTTGCCACGTCAATATCCTCATAAACCACAGCAATCGCAATCTGAGGATCATCAGCCGGAGCAAAACCGGTAAACCAAGAATTATTCAAACCTGCCGTCGTCTCCGCGGTACCGGTCTTACCCGCCACCTTCACACCGGGGACACCAGCGTTGCGTGCAATACCATTATCAACCGAATTGACCATCCACTGCTTGACCTGGTTAGCAATTTCAGGACTAGTGGACGTACGCAGCTTCTCAGGAGAGAACTCCTGCAAAGTGCTCAGGTTGCTGGTCTTCACCGAACGAATCAGATTCGGCTTCATCTGCACACCGCCATTCGCAATCGCCGCAGACATCATAGCCACCTGCAGCGGAGTGGTCTTCACGTCATACTGACCAATCGCCGACTGGGCCAACTGGCTCTGCGTCAGATTTGACGGGAAAGAAGACTTAGAAACCCTCAACGGAATCTTCAAATCCTGGCCGTAACCAAAATTCTCTGCAGTTTTCGCGATACGCTCCTGACCCAAATCCATCGCAATCTGCGCAAAAGGCGTATTACAGGACTGAGCCAAAGCCCACTCAATCGTCGCCTGAGTGCGGGTTCCACACTGACCGCCCGTATAGTTCGGCAGGCTAATGTTCGTGCCCGGCAGCGGCAACTGTGCGGGGTTCGCAATGACCGAAGATGCGTTGTACTTGCCGGACTCCAGCGCCGCCACCGCATCAATAATCTTGAACGTCGAACCCGGCGAATAGGTGTTACCCGCAATCGCACGGTTGAACAGGGGGCTGTCCTCATCAGAAGTCAGCGCCTGATAATTCGCCAAAACCGAAGAGCTCGTATGAGCCGACAGAAGATTCGGATCATAGGACGGCGAAGAAGCCATCGCCAGAATCTCACCGGTCTTCGGGTTCATCGCCACCACAGCGCCCTTACGGCCCTGCAGAGCGCTATACGCAATATCCTGAAGCTTCGAATTAATCGTTAGATCCACGCTAGCGCCCTGCGCAGAAGAACCACTGAACAGCTGCGCCACACGGTCGTAGAACTGGCTATCACTCGTGCCGGCAAGCTCCTTATCCATAGCAGCTTCCAAACCGGTCGCACCATAAATCGTGGAGAAGTAACCCGTCAGAGCCGCGTACTTGAGCGGGTGGTTATACACACGCTGGTAGTTGTACTCATCATCAGACTTCACCGACGAAGCGATCTCCGTACCGTCAACCACGATTGAGCCACGTGCCGAACCGTAATTATCGTAGAGAGCTCGGGAATTCCACTGATTATTCATCAGAGTCTTCGAATCGAAGAACTGAATATAGCTGAGGGTGCCTATCAGCAGGACAAACACGCACGCGGCAGACATCCACATGCGGCGAATAGCCCTATCCATTCTTCTCACCTCCAGAATCCTTAGCCGTAATACGCGCCAGAACGCTAGTAGCACCCTCCGGCTCGTAGCTAGTGTCCGCATGGTCAATACCCTGAGGAGCATCATAACCAGCCACCAGGTGAGGTGCGCGGGCACTATGAGAAATAGACAACCACAGCGCCACAATAATCCAGTTAGCCACCAACGAGGAGCCACCGGCAGACATGAAAGGAGTCGTCAGACCAGTCAGCGGAATCAGGCGAGTCACACCGCCAATCACCACGAACAGCTGCAGAACCATGACCGTAGACAGACCGGCAGCCAACAGCTTGCCGAAACCATCACGAGTACCCAACGCCGCACGGTAACCGCGCGAAACCAGGAGCATGAACATCATCAGGATGGCACCCAGACCCACCAGGCCCAGCTCCTCACCCAGGGAGGAAATGATCATATCCGAGTTAGCGTACGGGACGAGGTTTGCGCGGCCCTGACCCCAACCGCGGCCAAAAAGACCGCCGTAAGCCAGACCAAAAACGCCCTGCAGAATCTGACCCGAACCACCAGGAGACGCCTGGTAAACCTCAGGTTCAAATGCATGCACCCACGCATAAATACGGGCGTGCACGTGCGAGACATAGTGGTACGCAAAATAGCCACCCACAGCTATTCCGACACCCGCAACTACCAGCCAAGAAACCCTGCCTGTCGAAAGGTACAGCATCGCCATGAACAGGCCAAAGAACATAATTGCTGAACCAAGGTCCTTCTGGAACACCAGAACACCCAGGCTCACAATCCACGCCAAGAACACCGGCGCCAAATCACGCAGACGCGGCAGGTTGATAGGACCGATGCGGCGGCCAGCCACCAGAATCAGGTCACGGTGCGTCGCCAAATAGCCGGCGAAGAAGATCGCCAAAGTAATCTTCGCGACCTCACCCGGCTGGAATGTGCGGTTACCGATATGAATCCAAATACGAGCACCATTGAGCTCCATACCCAGACCCGGAACCAGCGGCATGATGAGCAGAATCATCGACAGCACCAGGGAGGTGTACGTGACCTTACGCAGCAGACGGTAATCCCTGAGCACAAACACGATAATCGCGCACAGCACCATAGACACGCCGGTCCACATCAGTTGACCATCACCCACCGGAGCCGCAATTTGCGGATCCAGACGATAAATCATGGTCAAACCAATACCGTTCAGAGCCACCACCAGCGGCAGAATAAACGGATCAGCGTAACGGGCGCGGAACTGCATGACCAGGTGAATCAGAAGAGCACCGGCACCCAGCACCACCGTGCACGGTAGCCACTGGCTCTTCGACGTATCAAAAGCGTGCTCCGGATTAATCAAGTACATGCCGAAGGAACTGATACCCACCGCCAAAACCAGCAGGAAAAGCTCCGTAAAACGGCGTGCACGAGGCGCATCCGACTCACGGCGGAACGAGAAGAACTTAGCCATTGTTCTCACCGCTCTCTGCAATAGGCGCGGAGGAAACCGTAGCCAGCTCAGGAGCCGGGGACGCCGAATCAGAGCCCGGTGCCCCAGAGTTCGGAGCCTCACTGGGCGTCTCAGAGCTCGGGGAAGCAGAAGCCGAGGCAGACGCGGAAGCAGACGCAGCGGCCTGCTCCGCCTTCTCACGAGACTGATCCGCCTGAGTCTTCAAACGAGACACAATCTGATGCGCGTCCTCTAGGTCCTTCGCCGTAATCGCATTACGCAACAAAGAACGAGTATGATCGCTCAGCTCACTCGTCTGAATATCGGTATTCTCCACCACGTAAGAAAGGCGAATCGGACCCAACGCATGCGGAATACCGTTGTACACTGCAACCGTGCCGTCACTCTCACCCACATAGTAGCTACGCTCCACATAGCGCAGACCAGTCCACGCAACCAGCGTCAAAATAGCCGCAACCAGCAGAGTAATGAACAGGCGAATCGACCACGACCGCGGGCGCGAACGCTCAACAGTATCCTCAGCGATCAGCTCCTCCAGCTCAGCCGGCAGGGTCGCCTCATCAGACTCCACCTTCAAAGGCACACGCTGAGCCACCGTCGCACGATGCTCTAGGGTACGAGAAGTAACCGCCGGAATCATGCCGGTCTCAGTAGCCACCGAAGCGGCACCAACCAGCTGATGCGGGCGGGAACCCAATTCGCTACGCAAAATCGCAGCATTCGTAAGAGCCGCATCCACGGCGTTATCGTACGTACCGATATGGTGACGCACCGCCCCAGAACCACTGTGCAACAGGGTTCCAGAGAAGTCACGAGCACGACGGAAACGGCGCAACGACCGACGATAACGCTCCTCAGAATCCTCATCATGGTGCGCGCCCAAAATAGCCTCAGCAGCCTCAGCGGTGGCAGCAACCTCGGGAAGCTTCTGAGTGTTCGTGCTGACCTCCTGCTCCGCCACAATCGAATCAGGTAGGGCAGACTCAGGCAGGCTCGAAGGACCCACCGGCTCATCCACCGGCAGAACCTCACGGTCAATCACCTGCAAGGACACAGCCGTCACGTTATCCGGCGCGCCGCGCTCCAAGGTCATCGCAATCAGAGTGTCAGCGATCTCAGACAGGTCATCGGTAGAACGCA
This sequence comes from Rothia sp. HMSC061E04, assembly GCF_001813685.1. Lineage (NCBI taxonomy): Bacteria > Bacillati > Actinomycetota > Actinomycetes > Micrococcales > Micrococcaceae > Rothia > Rothia sp. HMSC061E04. Next base: position 15,351 of record NZ_KV813683.1, read on the forward strand.
TCACCTGCTCAATCTCCGACAGGGACACCACAGCATCCAAACCGTCCGAAGAGAGCACCCAGCGCTCGCCGGGAACAGCGTCCAGAGTCTTCAACTCCAGCTCGGGGGAGGCATCAACATCACCCAGAACGCGCATAATCACGTTCTTATGCGGGTGGTTCTCTGCCTCCTGCGGGGTAATACGACCCTCATTGAGCAAGCGCTGCACAAACGTATGGTCAGTAGAAATCTGCTCAAACTCACCATCAGCGCCCGGACGCAGACGATATGCCCGCGAATCACCAATATGGGCGAACTCAATGCAATCACCATCAATCAGCAAGGCAGTACAGGTCGTACCCATACCCGCCAGCTGAGGGTCATTAGCGGCCAGCTCATTAATGATCAGGTTCGCGCTCTGAATCTCATCAGCCAGATAAACGCTACCGGTACCATCCTCAAAGTCAGGGTGGTCAAGCGGGGTCAAATTCAAAACCGTCGTAGCCGACGCAACATCGCCGCCCACGTGACCGCCCATGCCATCAGCAACGACAGCAAGGAAACGACCACCGTAGCCGGAGTCATCATTCTTCGAGCGTTTCAGACCCGTATCAGAGCGGGCCTCAAAACGAAAAGCGATCTTCATACACTAGCCCCTCAACTGCATGGTGGTACCGCCAACGCGGAAATCATCACCGGGCTCAATCGGGGTCGCACGAGTCAGACGCTCGCCATTGACGAACGTGCCATTAGTAGAATTCAAATCCTCCAGGAACCAGCGGGAACCCTGAGGGAACAGACGCGCATGGCGGCCCGAGGCGTAATCATCCTGCAGGGACACCTCAATGTCATTAGCGCGGCCAATAGTAATCGGGTGGTCCCCCAACTGCATCATCGCGCCAGCCTGCGCCCCCGCAGTAATCACAAGCTGTGAAGGACGAGTCGGCGGAGGCGCAATATGGGTAGCCTCCGGAACCGCATCAACCGGTGCCGCACGATAGTTCTTACCCAAACCAAGGTCACGGCGAGCCGCCGAAACCACCAGGAAAACAAAGAACCAAATCAGAGCCAGAAAAGCGTAACGAAGGATAGTAACGGTCAATTCAGACGCCATTAACGGACACCTCCGGTCGAACTATGGAAGATGATGCGGGTATTACCCATGCGAAGCAGAGAACCGTTCGCCAGCACCACCGGCGCACGCAGAGGCGCACCATTAATCAACGTGCCGTTGGTAGAACCCATATCGGAGGCGACCACCGCACCACCCTGCATCGAAAGCTGCAGGTGACGGCGAGAAACACCCTTATCGTCCAGACGAAAATCAGCATCAGAACCGCGGCCCAGCACAAACGGCAGGTGGTTCACCGGGTGCATGCGACCCTCAATCTCCAAGAAGAAACGGGGAGCACCCGCCGCAGGAGGCGGTACTGGCATGCCCGGGCGACCCACAGGAGCCTGCTGAGGCGCAGGGCTGGGTGCAGGCTGAGCCGGCTGGGCAGGCGGCTTCGTAATGCGGGTCGGCAAAGAAGACTCACGCGGCGGACGCACCGGCGCGTAGTTAGCAGCGCCGCGCAGAGACGAGGACGCGGGAGCCTCCGGCACAGAGAACGGCTCGAAGGTTGCAACAACCTCAAACTCGCCCTCAGAGAGAGAATCAAGAACGTTGAACGTCACGCGAACCGCACCAATCAGGGTGTAACCCTGCGCGCGGGCGTGCGAAATCGCCAAATCGCACAGCTCAACAGCGAACGGGTTGCCCCACTCGCGCACGCGAGGGAAATCAACCGGTGCGAAACGGAGAGTATAGACATTAGGAGCCATAGTGCGGCCACTGCCGTCCACATAGGACTCGTCATCCATCATGATGCGGACGCGGTTAGCGACATCCGCCTTCGCAAAGGTGCCGAAGCCCTTGGAAAGGCCGACAGTGCGACCGATGCCTTGCTCCAGCTTGCCCAGCTTGTCGAAAAACTTCATGCCGCCTCCTTCTCAACGACCATTCCGAGCAACAGACCGCACAAACGGTCTTTATCCGAAAGGCTCAGTTTAACGAGCGTGTCTGTGCGTTAGCTGTGTGCCCTGTGAATGAGCACACCCGATTCTATTTTAGGTGATGCACTTGCCCATCGCTCTGGAACCCCGTCATTTAGCGGGGAATTGGTTATGGATATGAAAAAATCCCCGGTTCTTTCGAACCGGGGATCGTTGGTGCGCGAGGGGGGAGTTGAACCCCCACGCCCTCACGGGCACACGGACCTGAACCGTGCGCGTCTGCCTATTCCGCCACTCGCGCATGTGTCTTACGGTGTGTCACCGCAGGCAACACATAAAACTATACGGACTGCGCGCGGTGCTGTCCAATTGGGAGAGTGTGACCTTCGCTACTTAGTGGTGGTAGGGGTGTTAGAAAGAGACTCCGAAGCACTATCGGAGGTGCTATCGGGGGCACTATCAGACGCTCCACCGGAAGCAGCCGCATCGGAAGCAGCCGCGGAACCCCGCGCCATACGCTCCTGTTCAGCACGCTCCCGGTCAATACGCTCCAAACGCGCACGCAACAACCATGTCACCGGACCCACATACGGCAGGCACAACACCAGCAGAAGCCACTTCAGCTTCTGCACCTCCGAAAAATGCGGGTTCCGATGAATCGTCACCAAGCACAATAGCGCCAACGCAATACCAGCCAGAAACACGACCGTGACCACCAGCTCCAGTACGGCACGCCAATCCATAAACCCTCCTAATATCCTTCCTAAGCATACAGACCCATTAGGAGCCCGCATTAGGAGCTTACAGACCCTCAGAATAGTCCGAGGAGGCGTTCAGAGCCTACCGTAGCAAGGACACCCTCCACCATTCACCTCAGGTACGCAAAAAGGGCCCGCCCCGCGCACAGCAGGACGGACCCTCCACAAAGCCTTACGCAGAAACCTGCGTGTAGCTCACAAACTAGCGGTTAGCCTTCTTCGCAGCACGACGCTCAGCAGCCTTTGCATCATACTCAGCCCAGAACTCACGGGTAGTCACCTCATCAGTGCCATCCCATGCCGCAAGATTCTTCAACTCAGGCATATCCGAAGCCTTGAAAATCGGCTCCAAACCAGCCTTACGCTGAGCCTCATAGTTCTTCAACACCGCAACAACCTGCGGAGTCATCAATAGAACCGCCGTCAAGTTCACAATCACCATGCCGGCATTCAACATATCCGCAGTAGTCCACACCAGATCCAGCGAGGAAATCGCACCGAAGAACACGAATACCAGAACCAATGCACGGAAAATATTCATCGGCAGCTTACGCTCAGTCACGAAACGCATATTCGACTCGCCGTAGTAGTAGTTACCAATCACAGTCGAGAACGCAAACATGAAAATCGCTATAGTCAGGAAGTGAACCGCCCAATCGCCCAGCTGCATAGCCAACGCCGACTGAGTCAGCGACGCACCACGAGAACGATCACCATAAGTCGGGTTCGACAGCAGAACAATAAACGCAGTCACAGTACACGCCATCATGGTGTCAAAGTAAACACCCAAAGTCTGCACGTAACCCTGCTTAGCCGGGTGAGAAATAGTAGCGGTCGCACCAGCGTTCGGAGCAGTACCCATACCCGCCTCATTAGTCAGCAGGCCACGCTTCATACCCCAAATCACGGCACCCATGGTACCGCCGGTCACAAACTCCTTGATGCCAAAAGCACCCTGGAAAATCATCAGCAGCATATTCGGAACCTCGGTAATGTTCAGCAGAACAACCAGCAGGCCCAACAGTAGATACAGCACCGCCATAATCGGAACCAGCCACTCAGTCACCGAAGAAATCGCGCGAATACCACCGAAAATAATAGCCGCAGTCAGCGCCACCATAATCAGACCAATAGTGATGCGGAAGCCCATCGAGTTAGTACCCGAAACATCAATGCTGAACGAGTTCGCCGCAGCATCCACCACAGCATTCGTCTGAACCGCCACAAACACAAACGCATAAGTGACCACAATGAACGCCACGAAGATGTAACCCATCCACGGAGCATTCAGACCGCGCTTCATGTAGTACGCCGGACCACCAATATAGGAATCCTTACCGCGCTCCTTATACAGCTGACCCAGAAGGGACTCCGCAAAAGCAGAAGCCGCACCAACAGCAGCAATAACCCACATCCAGAACACAGCCCCCGGGCCGCCCATAGCAATAGCCAAAGCAACACCCGCAACAGTACCGGTACCCACACGAGAAGCCGCCGAAACAGTAAACGCACGGAACGAAGAAATACTCTTCTTACCGTCAGCCTCACGAGCAACCGGGTCACCCAGGACACGGACCATTTCCTTAATGGAACGCCACTGCACACCGCGAGTACGGATCGTAATGTACAAACCAGCCGCAATCAGAGCGTAGTAGAGGAAATTACTCCACATCCAGTTCTGCACGGCATCCACGGAGGAAGTCAGTTCCGCAGTCTGCGTATTAATGTCCCCGATGATATTCAGAAGAAAATCCACTCGACACTCCAATCTTGAAAGCAAAAAGCCCGCACGCTCAAATCCGAAAGACGGACAACGTGTGGGCTACATTGCTGGGTGGCGCGGACTCAAAGCCGCGTAACGGAGGCACATACGCTCCGCATGATTAGTCACCTCATTGTGTCGGCTACGCCACCCGCTCGGCAACTTAAAAAAGGGGCCCAAGCCAAAATGTAACGAATACTTAATATATGGGCAGAGTAAATATAGACTCCGTGGAGGTGTTGACGGCACCGGCAGGGCGGGCACAAAAAGCCCGGCACAAGGCACAAAACCTCGCACCGGGCATAACGAAGAAGCGGGGGTATCAGTCGGGCTACGAACGCTCAGGCTTCACAAACGGGAACGACAACACCCCACGAATCTGAGTCTGAGCCAACAGCATCACCAGACGATCCACACCCAGGCCCAAACCACCCGTCGGCGGCATACCCGTCTCCAAGGCGTAGAGGAAATCCTCATCCACCTCCATCGCCTCCAGATCACCCGAAGCCGCCTTCAACGACTGCTCCGTCAGACGCTCACGCTGCACCAGCGGGTCCGCCAGCTCAGAATAAGCACAGCCAATCTCCATGCCGTTAATCACCAAATCCCAACGCTCCGCCAAACCCGGAACACTACGATGCGGCGCCGCAAGCGGACTCGTCTCGGCAGGGAAATCCGTATAGAACGTCGGCTCCACCGTATGCGCCTCAACCAGCTCACCATACAGCTCCTCAACGACGGCACCCGGACCCATACCCTCATGAACACGCACACCGTGCTGCTGCGCCAAAGCCAGCAACTCCTCAAAATCCGTCTGCACATCCACGCGGCGACCCAGCGCCTCCGACAGGGCATCACACACCGACACCACACGCCACGGATCCGACACATCAGATACCGTGCGCTCGCTCGAAGCCTTATGACCCAACGGCAAAGACACTGAACCAAACACCGACTGTGCGGCATCCTTAATCAGACGCTCCGTCAACTCACGCATCTGCACATAATCCGCATACGGACGATACGCCTCAAGCACCGTAAACTCCGGATTATGGGTCGCATCAGCACCCTCATTACGGAAATCACGACCCAGCTCATACACCGGACCGCTACCGCCCACCACCAGACGCTTCAGGTACAGCTCCGGCGCAATACGCAGAGTCAAATCCTCACCGTACGCATTGATATACGTGCGGAACGGGCGCGCGCTCGCACCACCGTGCACCGTATGCAGAATCGGGGTCTCCACCTCAAGGAAACCCTCCGCATCCAGCCGGGCACGCAGCGCCTTAATGACCGCGGTACGCAGACGCAGATTCTGCATCTGATCCGGATGCACCAACAGGTCCGTGGAACGGCGACGCAGACGCGCCTCCGGATCAGTAAAGGAGTCGAAGGGGATGGGGTGCAGGCTCTTCGACGCCATGTGCCAGGAGGCGGCAATCAGCGATTGGGTGCCGTTACGGCTCACCCCGTAGGTGCCCTGCACGGTGATGATGTCACCGGTGTCCAGGTTGCGGGAGGCAAGGCTCAGTGGGCGCTCGCCCACCAGGCTGCGTTCCATGACAACCTGCAGGGTCTTACCCTCTTCAATGAGGGTCACAAAGAGGACTCCACCGTGCTTGCGAAGCGCGCGAATACGCCCCGAAACCATGAATTCCGAATCTGGAATATTTTCAGAAGAGAATATACGCAGGGCATCCTTCACGCCCAGTACAAGAGCACTGGTACTGCCCAAAGAACCACCCAGCGGATACGGCTCCATGCCCGCCACACGCAGCGCCTCCAAATGGCGCAGACGGTGCTGAGTCTGATCGCTACGCGACACCTCAGGAAGCTCTTCCACAGTAGCGAGCTGCATCTGGTGAAGAGCCTCCAGCTCATCTGCAGAAAGAACCTGCTCCTGATCCTGCAAACGGCGCGCCGACAGATTCGGCAAAAACCCCTCCGCCATACCCGCCGCAACCAAAACATTCGCCATCGCCAACGTCGGCTCCGTCGCCAAAAAACGAGGAACCCACAGCGGGGCAAACTTCAGATTGAAACGATACAGGCGGCGCAACTGCAGAAAACGATCCAGCACACCCAAAGAGCGGGAAGCAAAACGGTTCCACGCCGACGCACCCACCTGATCAGCAGCCTCAAAAATATGGCCAAACATCGCAAAATTCAGCGACACCCGCCGCACACCCAAAGACGCCGCCTGCTCCATCAGCGACGCCACCATAAACTCCACCACACCATTAGGCGCCTCAGGGGAGCGGCGCATAACATCCAGCGATAGCCCCGTAGGACCCCACGGGACGAAAGACAGCAGAGCCACCATCTGACCAGCCTCATCATGAGCCGACACCAGAACAGACGAAGAATCCGCCGAATCATTCACACGATTCAGCGCCATCGAGAAGCCGCGCTCCACACGCCCATGACGCCACGCCGAAATATTCTCCGCAACCTGCTGACACTGCTGCTCATCCAGCTCCGCAAAGCGACGCATCTGCGCCGTGTACCCGCCGCGACGCACACGCTGAACCGCCTGACGCACCGGTAGCATCGACGTGTCATTGAGCGTGAAACGGTCCGCCTCAAGGACTGCCTCCTCACCCATCTGAATAATCGACAGGCCCGCACGGTTATAGGCGCGCGCACCCGCCTCACTCACGCTCAGCGCCGCAGGAACCCAACCATAGCTACGCGCCTGCAGCATCCACTGCTCAATCGCGGCATCCCACGAATCAGGGTCACCCACCGGGTCGCTCGACGCCAAACACACCGAACCCACCGAACGGTACGTAATCGCCGCCCTCTGATCCGGAGAGAAAATCACCTGCTTATCGCGGCGCGTCGCAAAATAGGATAGCGAGTCATTGGCACCGTACTGCTGCAGCAGGGCGCGGATCTTTAGCTCCTTCTCGCCGGTCCATGCATCCGGGGCACGGTAACCGCGCGCCAATAGGTACAGTGCCGCAACCAGCGAGGCACCGTAACCAAAAGACGCCAAGAAAGCCATCACATCAGCAGACCAAACACCAGGATGGGTACGTTCAATACCCATGCCGTGCATCAGCAACTCCCACGGGGTCACCGAACGCAACGGCTCCCACACACCAATACGGCAGAGATACCAGAGCACCAAAGTGGTCAGCAGAATACCGCCAGCTGCCGTAGCAGCCGCACCCGCCCACGAGAGGCGACCAATGCGTGCTGGGAACGCCGAACGAATCGAGAAAAGGAAAGGCACTAGCGCGCACGCAAACACAATGGAGAGCGTATCGACCGTCGAGGAGAAAATACGGTCTTTCGGCATAATCCCCGCGGGGAACACCAGCGTGAAGGCGCTATGGGTCGCAATCAGCGCGCCAAGCACCTGAAAAACGATGGCTGCAATGAGGGCGGCACGCTTGCGCACAATCAGCCCGGACACAAGCACAATCATCGTAATGGCGCTGGGTAGCGTGTGCGTGGAGGGAATATTCAGCAGGTCAGCGGTGACTTTCCACCAAGTGAAGCCGCGACCGTGCCGCAGAGGAGAGATAATCCACGCGAACGTGGTCAGTAGCGCGGCAAAAGAATACACCCCAATCACCACGCGTGCTGATATCTCTGCATACATTGAGGGAGGCGCGGGCGCCTGCCCTGCTCGTGCTGTATGGCGACGTGAGGTAGTGCGGTGAGACATCATTATCAGCGGGGATTGGGGTGTAGGGAAGGTGCTAGACCTTAGAAGTTCTTACTAGGCTTCGGTCTTCGGGTCACGGTAGGTGCCCTCGAAGATGTCGGGGATGCCGTTGTCGTCAGCGTCCACGCTTTCCTTCTCAGCCAGGGCACGGTAGTGCTTGTTACGGCGAGACAGGATAGCCGCGCCCACAATGGCAGCCAGAACAGAGCCGACGAGAATCGCAATCTTTGCGTCCTCAGTGTGCGGAGAGCCGTGCGGGAAGGACAACTCAGCCACCAGCAGGGACACGGTGAAACCGATACCACCGGTTGCAGCCAGACCGACCACGTCAATCCATGCAACGTCCGGATCGAGGTTAGCGTTCTTGAAGCGAGTCACAAGCCAGGTGGTGCCGAAAATACCAAAGGTCTTACCGGCAACCAGTGCGACCATAATGCCGACCGCCACCGAGTCGGTGAGGGCGCGTCCGAGGCCTTCAAAGCCGCCCACAGCCACACCCGCGCTGAAGAACGCGAAGATTGGCACGCAGATGCCGGTAGAGAGGGGACGGAAGCGGTGCTCCAGCGCCTCCGCAAGACCGTGTTCAGCCTGCGCCGCCTCAGAGCGAGCGGACATCTTCACGGGCACCAGGAAGCCCAGAACCACACCAGAAATGGTTGCGTGAATACCGGACTCAAGGAAGAGCGCCCAGGTGATAATACCCAGAGGCAGCAGCAGAATCCATGCGGCGAGAGGCTTCAGATGCAGCATGGTCTCACCGCGGTAGGCAATGAACGCGAAAAGAGCGAGGGGAATGAGCGCGAAGAGCAGGTACTCGCCGTGGAAGTTATTGGTGTAGAAAATCGCGATAATGCAGATCGCAATCAGGTCATCGACCACTGCCAGGGTCAGCAGGAAGACACGCATCGCCGAGGGGAGGAAAGTACCCACGGCGGCGAGAACAGACACCGCGAACGCAATATCGGTTGCGGTAGGGATTGCCCAGCCGTGCAGAGCGGTGGGGCTGGTGAAGTTCAGCGCCGTGTAGATAATCGCGGGCACCGCCACGCCACCGAAAGCGGCCGCAATCGGCACAATCGCGGTGGAGGGCGACTTGAGGTCACCAATCACGAATTCCTTCTTCAGCTCCAGGCCGGTGAGGAAGAAGAAAACGACGAGCAGACCGTCTGCTGCCCAGGTTCCGATGCTCATCTGCAGGTGGTTGAAGCCGGGGATGACCGGGCCGACCACGGTGTCTCGCAGACCAAAGTAGAAGGTGGAGGCGGGGGTGTTGGCGAGTACTACTGCCAGTACCGTCGCAATCAGAAGTACGGTACCGCCGACTGATTCTGCACGCAGAATGTCGGCTACGCGGCGTGAGTTGCTATATGAGCCGCGGCTGAGGGTATCTGGGTTGGTGTGAGTCATTCTCTCCTCTTTCTGCCGTGATATTATGCGGCATCTAAGGCTTTTAAGTTTACTCTGCACTGTATGAGTATTCGAGTACCCGCTGGCGGCTTTTAGCTCCTGGACGGTGCACCGCGGTGTGCTTTCATGGCGTATATACATAAACGTTCCGCCCTCCCCACTGCACGTGGGGAGGGCGGAACGTTTAATATTTTGCAGATATTCTGCGTGTTCGACTAGTGCTCTAGTCGTGCGAACGCAAGATTAGGAACCAGCGATTGCGGGTGCGCCGGACTCCTGGCCGTGGTCGTGTGCCAGCTCGCGTGCAACGTAGTTCTCCAGGTCGAAGAGGTTGCCGTTTGCGCGCTTCACGATGGTCACCAGGGTCTCCATGGTGGCAACTTCCTCAACCTGTTCCTTCAGGAACCAGAGGATGAACTGCTCGCCCAGTGCGTAGTTCTCAGCGCGTGCTGCGGAGAACAGGGCCTCGATCTGACCGGTGACAGCCTTCTCCTGTGCCAGGGACATGTCAACGATTTCCTGAACGTTCTCGAAGTCGTTCTTGACAGCGGGAACAGAGGGGATCTCGACCTTGTGGCCGCGGTCCAGCTTGTACTGAACCATCATGAGTGCGTGCTCGCGCTCTTCGAGGGACTGCTGGTAGAAGAACTTAGCCAGCTGGGGCAGGTCCTCACCGTCGAGCCAGATAGCCATGGACAGGTACTGGTGGGATGCGGCGAACTCGTGGCCGATCTGCTCGTTCAGAAGGTCGTAGAAAGACTTAGACATATGGTTTCTCCTTATATGGTGGTTGCTTTTGGGCGCCGGGATGGCGCGGTGCAACCTGTTGATATTTATCGTAAGGGGTGGGGTGCGTCATGTACAGAGAGAAAAGGCTAATCGGTGAATCAGATAAGGTACCCCTGACATATTGTCACCACAACCCTTAGTGTGGATGTCCTGAATACTTTCTTTGGGTTGTGTGGTATTGGGTGTGTTTCCTTGAGATTTCGCGGTTTAATAGGGACAGACAGCGGGTTTAAAAACCACAAACCTACGGCTCAAAGTAAACATAGAGATGCCATGTTGGGTGCCTGCGCACGGGGCTAGAGGGCGCAAAAAAATCTTAAAAATCTCTCGAAAATGCGGCGAAACTGATGTGGCCAGAACCCCGATACGCCCCCAACCGCCTCCGTAAAGGTTGTTCTGCGCGCGCCCTAAAATCTGCGCGTGCCCTTAAAGAGATAAGGCACGTTCCCGGTGGGGAATGTGCCTTATCTCTGGTTCTCTCAACTCTCATCCCTCTGTGGGATGGAGGAGGTTAGTGTGCGGGGTATTCCCCACGCTGCAGTGCATCAATCGAGATGACGTTTGAAGGAGTATCACCCAGAACAGCCTTACCGATCTCGGCAAGCTGCTCAACCTGTTCGGGGGTGAGGTGATCGAAAATCTGGCGGCGTACTTCGCCAACGTGGCTGGGGGCGACTTCATGGATCTTCTGCTCGCCTGCCGGGAGCAGGTGGCAGATGCTCACACGTCGGTCTTCAGCACTGAGGGAGCGGCGGACGTATCCATCCTTCTCCAGGCGCGCTACAACTCGTGAGAGGCGTGCAGGAAGAGTGTTCGTAGTGATTGCCAGCTCGGTCATGGTGAGGGAATGATCCTTGGACTCGGAAAGCATTGCGAGCACCATGTATTCAACGAAGCTGATGCCAGCCTCGGTCTGTAGCTGGTTTTCCATCTTGCGGGTGAGGCTGAAGATGATGGAGCTAATAAAGAGCCACCCTTCTCGCTCTTGCTGGGAGAGCCACTGGATGGATTCGTTGTGTGCGGTATTGTCAGACCGCTGCGCAGACGTGGTTGGTATGGGCACGGGATTGGTTCCTCTTTTATCGGATATGGAGCTCCCTTATTAAGGGGAGGTGTGGTGTGTTGGCACCCATTGTAGCGAAAGGTCTTGCCCGGTAACCCTAAATTGGTACGGTCAAGTAATGCTTGACACTTTGGTGCTAATTTTTTGAGGGGTGCCAGGGGTATCTTTTTGTACGCAGTGACTGCAAATACCCGGGGTAAGCAAGTGAAAAGCGACATATTCAAAAAGATTTCCAGTACAAGTATAGACAAGACCGTACCAAGAAGCACTTCCGTGCATAATGCTAACTTCCGCGGAATATCAAGGTTTTTTGGGTGATGGAAGAAAATTCTTGGGTTGGCAAAGAGTGTTCCAAGGTCGAAAAATAACGAAACGATAACAAAAATTTTAAAAAAATCTCGGTTTTGGCTTTGCAACCGTAATGAAACCGTGTACACTAATTATATAACGGGGTCGAAGGAAGCCTCCGAGGCGAGACCGGAAGCTCGCTTCGATAGGTTCGACTCTCTATTTATCGGTGATTGTCGTCGGTGTACGAGTAACTCGTATTTCTACCGACGGATGTGCGGTGCGGGTGCAGTTCGTGGTTGGGCTGCATTCCGTACCGTATCTTTTTAACTCAAATTTCTATCAACTCACTCTAAGAGCATCCAATGGTCGGGTGCTCTTTTTTCTTTGCCTTCATAGGGATTAGTAAGAGCACCCCTATGGACTAGGGGAGAAGCATGAGTTGAGGGGTCTGCGTACCTGCACTGCGCACCTTGCAGCTGTGGTGTTACTGTGCCGTATCGCGCCAGGGATGTTACCCACAGGGGTTATCCACAATGGTTATCCACAGTGTGGAGAACTTACACGCATGTGATTTGGCGAAGCTGGCGATGGTGGCAATGCGAGACAAAAAGAGGGGTTCAGTCAAAAAAATCTTGTAATTACAGGCTTTCACAGTCATTAAAACCGAGGGTAAGTTCTTAAACAGAAGACCTTTTCACCTTTAAACCCGCGGAACCCGAAAATTTCCACACCTGTGGATAACCCTGTGCACTTAATCCACCGCCTCCGGCATAAAGAGGTATGGAAGACCGATCAACGCACCTTTCAGTGTTCAATATTTTGGCTAGTAGAAGGAAAAACGCCCCGAATGAGGGTGAAAATTCTGCAGTTTATCCCCCGCGCATCCCCAAAAAGAGCTGTTATCCACAGTAGTTATCCACAGTGTGGAGAACTTACAGCACTGTTATTCACATGAGTGCATACCCCGGTATTTCAAGGCAGAATAGGGTGCCGGCTCTGAAAATCCTGTTGATATATAGGGTTATCCACAGGTGTGGGGAAAAGTTTCAGCCTAAAATCCACAGGCTCGAGCGAGGTCTTACATACATGTGACGCTCCCCAACTCGTGAAAAGTAAAGTAAACGCTACGCTGGTAATCTTTAATACAAGCCAAGTTTTCTAATGAAAGGCATCATCATGGCTGAAAAGTACACCCTCCCCGAGCTCCCCTACGACTACGCGGCGCTCGAGCCCCACATCTCCGCAAAGATCGTGGAGCTGCACCACGACAAGCACCACGCAGCATACGTTGCAGGCGCTAACGCAGCTCTTGAGCAGCTCGAAGAGGCACGCGAGAACGGTGCATACGGCAATGTCTCCAAGCTCTCCAAGGACCTGGCGTTCAACCTGGGTGGCCACACCAACCACTCCATCTTCTGGAACAACCTGTCCCCCGAGGGTGGCGACAAGCCCACCGGCGAGCTGGCAGCAGCAATCGACGAGTTCTTCGGCTCCTTCGACAAGTTCCGTGAGCACTTCACCAACGTTGCACTGACCATTCAGGGCTCCGGCTGGGCAATCCTCGCATGGGACACCGTTGGCAAGCGCCTCATCATCGAGCAGCTTTACGACCAGCAGGGCAACATCTCCGTTGCACTGATCCCCGTTCTGCAGCTGGATATGTGGGAGCACGCATTCTACCTGGACTACCAGAACGTCAAGGGTGACTACGTCAAGGCATTCTGGAACATTGTAAACTGGGCTGACGTTCAGGCTCGCTTCGAGCGCGCAGTGTCCCAGACCAAGGGCCTGGTCCTCTAATCTAGGTTTTTGTCGGCGCGGTGAAGTAGCCGCGGTGAGATAACTGAAACGGGTGCCCGGCGCCTCCATATTCGGAGGTGCCGGGCACCCGTTCGTTAAGCCCCGGGTAGCACCCGCGGGGTTGGGTTCGGAACCTTAGGCGGAACCCTAGAGAGCCAGCGTGCGGTCAATGCGGATGCGGCGGCAGAAATCCTCATCATGGCTCACCACGATGAGTGCACCGGTATAGGCTTCGACTGCCTGCACCAGCCAATCCACAGAAGAAATATCGAGGTTATTCGTCGGCTCATCCATCATGAGTAGCTGCGGCACCGGATCTGCCAGAAGCACCTGCGCCACCGCGGCACGGAAACGCTCACCACCGGAGAGCTCACCGGTCTTATGGTGCACGCTCTCGCGGCGGAAAAGTAGGCGCGCCAGCTGGTCACGCAGATGCTGTTCGCTCGCACCGGGATTCGCCCTCTGTACGGTTTCAAGAAGGGTGAGCTCCGGGTCGAGGATGATGCGCTGCGGCAGGTATGCGGTGTTATCCAGACGGTAGAGCACTTGGTATGCAGGCGGCACTGGGGAACGGTAATCAGGGTCATTTGCGTGCGCTATCGCATTGAGAAGCACAGTCTTGCCACTGCCGTTTGCTCCCGTGATGTGCAGGTGTTCGGGTCCGGTCAGGATAAGAACCTCGGGAAAATCTTGGATTTGAAACAGATAATCAACTTTATATGGTTGTGTTTCACGTGAAACGGTGTTTTGGGTGTATGCCTTCTTAAGGTCGGCGCTCTGCGGTGTAGATGCGCAAGAGTCGTTCTTCACCCGATGTAATTCCAGTACCTTCCGCCCCAATGGGAGCGCATCCTGAGCAAGTTCCAGATAGATACGCTCCTGCACGCGCAGGTTCTTTTGGGCTTCTCCAACTGCTGCACGTGCATCCGCCACCATGCTTTCGTGGGCTGTGTGAAGTTTCCCGGCAGAGCGCTCTGAACTGTTTTTATCCAGGCCCATAGCCATGCCAGGTTTCCGCTTTGACCGTTCAAATTCGCGGCCTCGGCGGGCGTTGCGATCGAGCTTAATCTGGTTCTCGGTGCGCTCACGCACAGCCTTACGCGCCTCATTCTTCGCCTCGGTCACGCGACGCTGAGCCGCCTGCTGCTCGGTCTCCAGCGCCTGCCGGTAGGTGCTGTAGTTACCCTCGAAAAGGCGCAGATGCGCCACCCCCTGCCGGTCGGCGTGAAGCTCGGCAATCACGTTTACGCGCTCCAGTAGGTCGCGGTCGTGGCTAATAATGAGCGCCGGGCAGGTGAGGGTTTCAAGAGCCGTATAAAGCCGATTCTTCGCCGAAGAATCCAGATTATTTGTGGGCTCATCCAGCAGAATGAACTCTGGGTCTGAATACAGAAGCGCGGTGAGTGCGGCTGTGACCGTCTGACCACCTGAAAAGGTGCTAAGGGGACGCATCAGAAGGTTGCGACGGGCCTGTGTATCGGTCGTAGTGAGGGCAGGACCAAAACCATGTTCGGCAAGGGCTGCGAGGGTGCGTTCTTCAATATCCCAGGCGTCGCCTATGGTGTCGTAAAGGCTGGGGGAATAGTCGCCCGATTCCAGCACATCAAGCGCCTGCAGTATTTTTGTAATTCCAAAAATATCGGCAAGATGCTGATGCCCACTCAACCCTAAATCTTGCGGTAGGTACGCTATGCGCTGTGGGGTGCTGATTATGCCTTGACTAGGGTTTATGTCGCCAAGAATAAGTCTGAAGAGGGTGGTTTTTCCGGCGCCGTTATCGCCGATAAGTCCGGTGAGTGGCGCAGAAAATACCGCGGAAAGGTCGGTGAAAAGTGGGGGCTCACCCGGATGCGCATACGAAATATGGTTGAGTGTAATGTGGTGTGGCATGGGCCGAGTTCCTTCGAATGGGTGCTCGGATTCCTGCCAACGCACATGAAGGCGTGAAGGCATGAAAAAACCCGAGCGTAACGGTGGATGTACCTGTGCCCGGGTGCGTGCGCGCTGATTGGAACACGTAGAAACGTGTCCGTAGAGCTGCTGCGTGAGCGCGCGAAAAATTCTTCTGAGTCCGGGCTTATGCTCGGTGGGTCATTTCTTTGATGCCTCCTAGATTCCGAAGGGCACCCCGGTCGCGCCTTGGGTGGCTTCGGTCAAATGATACGTTCAGCTCCGTCGGCTACTTCTGCAACGAGGTGGCGGTAAAAGCGAGCTGAGGACTCCAGTATAGGGAGCGTGCGGGTGCTGAGTCAAACACCCTCCCACAAAACCTCCTGACAAGTGCCGATATCCCCTAGACAACGCAAAAAGAAGGGCGACACCATTCGGTGCCACCCCTCCTTTTAGGCATTAAATCTGCGCGCGTACAACGCGCGAAAGGCTATTACGCCTCGTGGCGCTCACGGTACATGCCCAGCGGGCCCGCATCCGCATATGCCTGAGCGTCGTTGTAACGGTACAGGCGCGGCGGGCGGTGACGGGTGCCCTCCACGCGGCGGCCGGTGTCAATAATCGACTTCGATGCTGCAATCTGGCGGCGGAAGTTCGCCGGATCCAGGGTGCGACCCAGAATCGCCTCGTACACCTCACGCAGCTGCGCCAGGGTGAACTCTTCACCCAAGAAAGAGTGCGCAATACGCGAGTACTCGACCTTGTTCTGCAGGCGGTAGAGCGCGTACTCAATGATTTCGTTGTGGTCGAAGGCGAGCTCGGGCAGCTCATCCACCGGGAACCAGCGGATGTTCTCGTGCACGCGAGTGTTCGCGACCTCGGTGGCGGGAATCGACGCCCAGTACACCACGGAAACCACGCGCTCGTGATCAGTACCGGGTGCCGGTTCGGGCTCGCCCACAACGCGGGCGGCACGCGCCTCGGGGGTGCGCAGAACGTCACCGAATGCGTAGAGCTGCTCCAGGTAGCCGGGCTGCAGATTGGTTGCACGCTTCAGGGTCGAAGCCGCTGCCTCTTCGAGGGAAAGATTCGGGTTAAGCGGACCGCCAGGAAGTGCCCACTGGCCCTTATAGGGCTCGCGGAGGCGGCGAACCAGCGGCAGCCACAGGGTCGGGTGGGTTTCGTTGTCCTTGGGGCGCAGTGCCAGAATAACGGTCGAGACGGCGAGGGATACAGAGGTGTGGTCCACGTCGTTGTGCTCTTCAACGGCGACTGCGCCGGGAAGAGGCTGGGATGCGATGCTCATTCAGACCTCCTGTGCGAATGGGTATCGATAGGTGTGCATACTCTACCCATTTTAAGGGGTTAATAGGGTAAAAATGCACGCAAGGCACCCGCTGACCCGAAAACCGGTACCATCCGCGTCGTGTCAAGGGGAAAAGTTCAGGTACCGGACACGCCAAAGCACCCCTCCTGCCTGTCCAATAGAACAGGCAGGAGAGGCGCTTTAGCGTCTACTTATGCAACATCTAACTATGCAGTTTTAGGTGCATATCAGGGGTGCAGACTAGTCGATCTGCAGCTCGCCCATAGCGTCCCAGCCGTCGCCGTCAACCAGGCGAGAAATAATCTTCGGGGTTGCAGTCAGCAGCGGACGCATGTCCTTCATAGCCTGCTGGAAGTGGTCAGAGTTCACGTGCGGGCCAGCTGCATCGTCGTTGAAAGCCTCGAGCAGAACGAACTCGTTCGGGTCCTCAACACTGCGGGACCACTCGAAGAACTTGTTGCCTTCCTCGGCGCGGGTTGCCTCGGTGAAAGCGCGGGTCTTCTCGATCCACTGGTCAGCGTATTCGGGCTTGACGGGGAACTTGACAGCAATGAAAATCATTGGAACTCCTTGGTTGAAGAGCGGTTACGTACTCTTCCAGTTTAAGTCCTGGGTGCTCGCCGGCGCTGAAGAATACGGTCTGAGGCGGCGGTTTTAGCTTGTGGCTTTAAGCGCTGTATCGGGTGGTTTTTGTGGTTTAACGAGTCGCCGCCTTGAGTACCTGCAGGGCGCGTTCGAGTGCCGCTCGGTCTGCCGCGATGGCTGCGGCCCTCTGCGGGCTGGCGGAGTCGCCTCCGAACGCCGCGTTGTAGTACATGCCGTCACCCAAAAGCAGCACGGTGCGGGCAATCTGTTCATCGCCCAGCTCAGCGAGGACGAGCGCATGCCAGCCATCCTGTACGCGGCTCATGGTCTGCTGGGCAAGCTCGTTATTGCTCTGTGCCAGGCGGCTGAGAGCAATGAGGGCGCGGTCGAAGGGGGAGTTATCTGGCGTGGAGGAATTGATGTAGTAGGCGCTTGCCCCCTCAGGTGCCTGCTCCATCGCCGCGAAGTCCTCTTTAGCCAGGGTGAGGGTGCGTTCTGCGAGCGCCTCAAGTAGCGCCTTCTTGGAGGCGAAGTGGTAGAGTAGCCCGCCCTTGGAGACCTTGGCGGCGGTGGCGACGGCGTCGAGGGTTGCGGCGCGTTCTCCCGAGCGAATCAGCAGGTCGACGTAGGTGTCGAGGATGTGTTCGCGGGAGTTGTTGGCGTGCTGTTTGCGGTGGTTGGGTGTGGTCATGGGTACCAGTCTAACCGCTTGAAACTATACCGTCCAGTTGGTATAGTTAATCTTCGTTTGTGGACCCGCCCGGCACCCTAAAACCTCCGGGTAAGCCCCGAAACCTCACTAAAAGCCCTAGTCCAAAAGATAGGCCGGGCCGATGCCGCCGCGTCCGCCGCATCAGCCGAAATCCCATAGACGCAGGAAAACAACCCATGACGAATCACAATCCGCACACCACGGCTCTGCCCATTCACGCCCCCGACCAGAAGACCAAGCGCTGGGCGGCACTCGGCGTGCTCATGCTCCCGGTGCTCCTGGTCTCCATCGACAACACGGTGCTCGCCTTCGCGGTGCCCGCAATCGCTAAGGCGCTGAGCCCCTCCTCCGCGGAGCAGCTGTGGATCGTTGATGCCTACTCGCTGGTGCTCTCCGCCCTGCTCGTGCCCATGGGCGCTATCGGTGACCGCATCGGCCGCCGTAAGCTGCTGCTCATCGGTTCGACCGGCTTCGCTGCGATTTCTGCGCTCGCGGCGTTCGCACCCTCCGCACTGATGCTCGTGATTGCCCGTGCCCTGCTCGGTATTTTCGGTGCGATGCTCATGCCGGCGACCCTGTCGATTATCCGCAATATCTTTGTGGATGCGACCGAGCGCCGCATCGCTATTGCCGTGTGGGCTTCGGGCTTCTCCGCCGGTGCGGCGCTGGGCCCGATCGTGGGTGGCTTCCTGCTGGAGCACTTCGACTGGGGTTCGGTGTTCCTGCTTGCTGTGCCGATTCTGATTCCTCTGCTGATTCTTGCCCCGATCATGGTGCCCGAGTCTAAGGATCCGAATCCCAGCCCGGTGGATCCGCTGAGCATCCTGCTGATTATGACCGGCATGACCGGCATTACCTTCGGCCTGACTCACACCTCCGAAACCGGTTTCGATGCAGTGGCTATTAGCACCATCCTGGCTGGCCTGTGCTTCATCGTTCTGTTTGTGCTGCGTCAGCTCAACCGCGAGAAGAACGATATTCAGCCCATGCTGGATGTGCGCCTCTTCCGCAACACCGTGTTCACCGGTGCGATTACCGCAAACCTCATCTCGATGATGGTGTACGTTGGCTCCATCTACTTCGCCTCCCAGCACCTGCAGCTGGTCTCCGGCCTGCCGCCCATGTACGCCGGTATGCTGCTGATCCCCGGCACCCTGGCGGCCATTATCGCCGGTCTGGTGATTGCGCGCGTGGCAGTGTACTTCCACCCGGCGCAGGTGGTGTCCTTTGGCCTGGCGCTCAACGCTGCCGCGTTCGCGGTGCTCGCCTTCCTGGGTGCGCACAACGACTTGGTGATTATCCTGATCTTCATTGTGCTCGGTACCGGCATCGGTATTGCGCAGACCATTTCGAACGACCTGATGCTCTCCAGCGTGCCGCCGCGTAAGGCTGGTGCGGCATCCGCGATCTCGGAGACCTCCTACGAGACAGGTGCGGTGCTCGGCACCGTCATCATTGGTGGCATGCTCACCGCCGTCTACCGCGCAAATGTGGTTGTACCCGACGGCCTGGATGAGACTCTCGCCGACCACGCCCACGAAACCCTCGGCGGTGCCGTGACGGTCGCAAGCCAGGTGGGTGGCGAGCAGGCGAACCAGCTGCTCTCCTCCGCATTCGCTGCCTTCGACTCCGGCGTGGTGCTGAGCTCCGCATTCAGCGCCGTACTGATGGTTCTTATGGCAGTCATCAGCTACCTGATGATTCGCAAGGCACCGCGCGAAATGAAGCCCGCTGACCACTAATTCCGCGCACTAAACCTCATAGATAAGCTCCGTCTCCCGTTGCTCTTGAGCGCCGGGAGGCGGGGCTATTTTTACGCACCCACCTGCGCATTTAAAGGTTCAGCACAGGTGCCGGTGGTACGGTAAACACAGTGGGCTCGCGCCCGCAAAGGACGCCCCAAAAAGACATCCTGAAAAGACGCGCTGAAAAGACCGAGGAACCAGCGGCTCCACACAATCAAGGAGGAACGCCACCATGGGACTCAAAGACTGGATAGCACCCTTCATCACACTGCTGATTGGTGCCAGTACTATCTTCATCTCCTACAAGAACTACCAGGCGCAGGCGGCGGCAAAACCCTCCGAACTGGCGCGACTGGAACTGTGGAGCAAGCTCCTCACCGAAGCCGGCTTGGACCTCAACGCCCTACCCGACCCCGAGAAGCTCACCTCCGACCAGCGTGTCGTCCTCGAAAACTACCGGGTCTTCCTCAAACGTGCGTCCCTCGAATCGAAGCTGCGTAAAGTTGGCATCGACAGCAACCGCATCTTCAGCCTGCTCATGAAGCGTGCGCACTCCTCCGTGAAACCCACGCCCATCCCCATTGGCGACTCGGTGTTCTACTACCGCCTGATTCTGCGCGGCCTGCTGTACATTTGGGTGCCGCTCGCCGTGGTGTTCATTGGCGTGCCGATTATTGTTGCAACCATTGCCTACCTGGTGCGTATCTTCACCGGCCAGCCGGTGGACTGGAGCAGCTACAGCCTGCCGCCCATCGCAGTGGTTCTACTGCTGGTGGGTGCCGGTGCGGTGGGTTCCCTTGTATATCTGCAGAACCGCATTATATCCGCGATTATCGCGAACAACGTGTACTTCTACTTCTGGGATATTTACGGCTCCAAGAAGGGTGCCCGCGATTCAAAGCACGCCTACAGTGAGCGCCTGGCGGCTAAAACCTACGCCGACCAGCTGTTCTTGGGTCAGCAGGAGTTCGCGCACCAGTTCCGCGAAAATATGTACATGGCGGGTATTCAGGAGATTGACGAGTACCCGCGCGTGCTCAGCGATAGCGTGATGCTGCCACACAACTACCGCGTGGTGAAGACTCGCGAGGCGGAGGACCCGGAGGACCGAATCGACCGCTTCGTGAACTGGGTGCGCTCCAAGATCGGTTTTGAGCGCCTGGAACCGCGCATCATCTACACGCTTGAACATAGGGACGCGCACAAGGATAAGCAGAAGGATTCCGCGCACGGTGAGCCGGTAGCTACTGAGCAGGGTGTTTCTGGGCAGCCCGTAGAGACTCCGGCTCAGGATCAGCAGGAGGATGCGCAGAAGGTCCCGGAGGAACCTGTTTCGGAGGAGCCCATCGTTGCGGAGGTTGCTGTTGACACACCTGCCAATCATCCTGCTGACGTGCCTGCCGGGGATCTAGCTGATGCACCCACCGAGCCCGTCACCGGAAGCGCCACCGAATCTTCTGCCGCATCTGGGGCAGACGACCCCACGGAGGCGTTCAACCCCATCACGCAGAACGCCGCTAGTAATGAGAAGAGCGGCGATGATAAAGCCGCCAGCGAGAAACCCAAAAACTAAATAGCCCACCCGGAACACGGAAAATCCCCGGAGCATAGAAAATCCCTGGGGCACAGAAAATCCGGGCATGAGAAAGGGTCGCAGCCTACGAATCGCCATTGAATCGTAAGCGTGCGACCCTTTTCCTTTCCCTTCAAGGAGGAGCAGAATCGGAGGTACCGCCCGACCAAGAAGAGCCAAATGATGCGCCCCTCCACCAGTAGAGGTTGCCTGGCAGAAGAACCCGCTACAGCGGGTCGGCAGAGCGCCCGGTGGAGGGTGCATCATGCTTGAGGAACCGCCCCTAAACCCACCAAAGAACGGGTTGCCCAAAGAACGGGTTGAGGGAACAGAAAACCCCGAGCTGACGCATCTCTTGAATTTTCAGACAATCTAGTCTCTTCAGAAAATAACTGCATCTCGGGGTAGGGGAGGACGATTCGCGCTCCGGGTGGGACCTACCCACTCCCACCCGGAGGCGAATCCTAGGGATGTTCGCAGTGTCATGAATACATCCCACCGAAATCCCTCACAAACGTTCGGGGTTTCAGTATGAGCGGTATATGAGCCTACCGCAGTCTATGCCGCAACCTCGGGGTTACGGGAGATAACAACCTTCACCACGTTGTGCTCAGCAGCGTGGGTGAACAGGTCGTAGGCTTCCTCGAACTGGTCGAACGTGAAGCGGTGGGTTGCCATCGCCTTAGCGTTCAGGCGGCCGGAGCGGACCATGTTCAGCAGGTTACCGACGGTGTTGCAGTTGACCAGACCCATGTTGATGCGAACGTTCGAAATCCACATGGTGTTCAGGGGCAGCTCAACGGGCTTGCCGTGCACGCCGGCGTTCGCGATGTTGCCATAGGGGCGAACAATCTTGGTGCAGGTCTCGAAGGTCTGCGGAACGCCCACAGCCTCAATTGCCACATCCACGCCCAGGCCGTCGGGGGAGAGAGCCTTAATCTTCTCGATAAAGTCCGGGTCTCCCGCGTTGACCTTGTCGGTGGCGCCCAGCTCCAGTGCCTTGTTCATGCGGTTGTCGTCGAAGTCGACGGTGATGACGCGGCCGGCACCGCAGAGGTTAGCGGTCATGATAGCGCCCAGACCCACGGGGCCTGCACCCACGACAGCGACGGTGTCGCCGGGCTTGGTGTGACCGTTCAGAATACCGATCTCGAAACCGGTGGGCAGAGCGTCGGTGAGGAAGAGGACGTCCTCATCGGTCAGACCCTCCGGAACCAGGTGAACCGAAGTCTCAGCGTAGGGAACACGCACGTACTCAGCCTGGGTGCCGTCAATCATGTAACCGAAAATCCAGCCGACACCACCAACGGTCTGGCAGTGCGAAGGCTGGTTTGCCTTACAGTAGGAGCACTTACCGCAGCTGGTCACGGCGGGGATGATGATGCGGTCGCCGACCTTCAGGTCAGTCACCGCGGAGCCAATCTCGGTAATGGTACCGACAGCCTCGTGGCCGAGGATACGTCCGTGGTCCACCTCGGGGCAGTCGCCCTTCAGGATGTGCAGGTCAGTACCGCAAATGGTGGTGGTGTCGACACGGGCGATAACGTCCGTGGGCTCAAGAATGGTGGGGTTCGGGACTTCCTCCCAGGCGCCCTTCTGGTCGGGGCCGTGGTATACATATGCCTTCATGATAACTCCTTCTTTGAAGCTCTAATGAGGGTGCAGTGACTGTTTTATCACTACATGTATCAACCCATAAGAAATATTTGATAGGTTGTATTTTCATTAAACCCGACATGTTGAATTATGTGCTTTTATTACGCGGAGTGTATCTTTTGGTTCTTTAAACATGAACATGATTCACTTTGGGTATTTAAGACCTGTAAAAAACGCACGAGGCGCACCCCTCAAACAGGGATGCGCCTCGTGCGTTTAATCGAGGAAAGTTGGATTGAGTCGAGGTTGAGCTGGGTTTAATTCTTCAGCTGGGCACGCGCTCGCGAACGAACCGCCGTCACCGCCCACACCAGCACAAAAGCCGCCACCATCGACAGCACAATCGTGCCACCCGTCGGCAGGTTAAATGCCCAGGACAGGTACAGGCCAACAATCGAGCAGATACCGCCAAACACCGGCGAGAACACCATCATCGACCCCAGTCGGCGGCACGCCAGGCGGGCTGCCGACGCCGGAATCACCAGAAGCGCCAGCACCAGCACATTACCGAGCGTCTGCAGACCCAGCACCACAGAAATGGTCACCAGAACGTACAGCACAATATCCAAGGCAAGCACCGGCAGGCCCATCGCGCGGGCACTCTCACGGTCCAGGCTGACCGTCACAATCTGGCGGTGGAACAGCCACAACACCAGCAGAATAACGGCACCCATAATCGCAGCCTGGGTAATGTCCTCATTCGAAACACCCACAATCGAGCCGAACAAGAAATCCTGCACCGACCCCGAATAGCCCGGTGCCAATGAAATAATCACAATACCCAACGCAAAAGACGCCGCGAAGAAAATACCGATCACGGAATCCTCGCGTAGCCGCTGATTCTGGCTAAAAATAGCGACCAGAATAGCCGTCACCACGCCCGCGGTCAGACCGCCCATCACCAGGTTGCCACCCAGCACGAACGCCACCGCAAGACCCGGGAACACCGAGTGCGCTACCGCATCGCCAATGAAGACCATGCCGCGCATCAGCACGTGGCAGCCCACCACACCGGTAACCACCGATGCGAGCAGCACCGCCGCCAGGGCGCGCGGAAGGAACGCCAGAGACGGGTTGAACAGGTCGGCAAGAAAATCGATAGGAGTAATCAACGGGCACCCCCGGTAGAAGCAGTATGGGCGGGGGAAGCAGAAACAGTCGAAGCGCAGGAGTCCGGCAGCTCGTGGCCGTACTCATCCAACGCACCACCGGCACAGGTGAAGCCCGTGCGGGCGTGACCCTGCGCCTCCTCAATATCGTGACCGTGCAACCACGTGTGCAGCTGCTCCAGGCTAAAGGAGTCCGCCGGACCATCCAGGTGAATATTGCCGCGCACACCGCACAGACGCGAGCAGGACTCACGCGCCGCCAGCATGTCATGCGTAGACATCAGAATCGTGATGCCCTCGCCCGCCAACTCACGGTACAGGCGGGTCAGAGTGGTCTGAGTCGGCGCGTCCACGCCCGTAAACGGCTCATCCAGCAGCAACAGGGAGGGGTTCGCCGCCAAAGCGCGCGCCAAAAGAACCCTCTGACGCTGACCACCGGAAAGCTCCGCAATGGAAGCGTCCTGCAGGTGCAGAACATCGGTGCGTTCCATCGCCGAAAAAACCTGCACCCAATCCTTCTTCGCCGGGCGGCGGAAGAACCCAATCTCACGCACGCGACCGGTCATCACCGTGTCCTTAACGGTCAGCGGAAAATCCCACTGGAACTGGTGCTTCTGCGGCACATAACCAATATGCGCACGCGCCACACGCGGCGACTCACCCAGCACCCGAACCTGACCGGACGCCGGGCGAATCAGACCCAAAATGGTGCGCAGTAGCGTGGTCTTACCGGCACCATTAGCGCCAATCAGACCCGCAAACTCGCCGCGCTCCAGGGTCAGGGACAGATCCTTGAGGATGGAACGGCGCGCGTAGCCGGCGTACAGGTTTGAAATCTCAAGAACGGGCTCAGTACCCGCTGTTACCGACGCGCTCACGAACGGTCACCGCGCACTTCATCCAGCGCCTCACGCTGCGCGGAGGAGCGGCGACGGAACGAAAGGAACGCGCCTACGGCGATCACAGCTGCCACGCCTGCGGCAATAGCACCCCAGGGGATAGTGAACTCTGCCTTGTAACCGCTCTGGTCGCTCGCCGCGGCGGCAGACGAAGAACCGGACGCCTGAGTACCGGCAGACTGGGAAGCAGAGTTAGACGAAGTGCCGGAGGATGCAGAAGAAGCCGAGCCCGAACCGCGCGCCTGCGCCTCCATCGCGTACAGGGCATCAGCGCTCGCAGAGTCACCCACCGCAAACTTCAGGTAGCGGGTATCGGACACGGTCGAACCGTCAGACAGCTCAGCGCTCGCGGTAACCTTCAGCAGGTACTCGCCGGGGGCGGTGAACACCCAGTTTGCGTGGGTGTGAGTGTTCTTCTCCACCCACAGCTTCTGCGGCTCACTCTTGGTCGAGGACCACAGCACCTGCGGTGCCGAGAAGTTACCGTTCTCCAGGTACAGGCTGAACGTGCCGGGGCCGCTCACCTGCTCCAGGGTCAGGTTCACGCCGCGGTTCAGCTTGGACACCAGCTGCGGATCCTGAGTGTTCCAACCCGGCCAGATAACGCCCTTAGTTTCGGTCTGCGGAATCACGTACACCTTCGAGCCGGCGGGCGCACCCACGAAGGAGTAGCGCGGGTCGTTCGGCACCTCAAGGATCGCCTGGTCGCTACCGCGGTAGATGACCTCGTCCAGGCTGCGCCAGACCGGGGTTTCACCGTGGTCGTCGTGGAGCATGAGCTCAAACTTACCGTTGTTGAAACGAGGACCCATATCCACGTGACCGGCAGAAATTTCGGTGCGGCCGGATGCGACCGGCTGCTCCGCCGACAGGGTCTGGGTGAGGGCGCGCTCGCCGCGGCTGAGGTTGCTGTCGCTCGGCTGAGCCGAGGCGCTCTCGGTGGTTGCCTCAGCGGTTGCCGGGGTGGTCTCCGCGTGTGCGACACCCAGGGGTGCGAGCATGAGACTGGCGCCCAGAGCCAGGGTGGGCAGGCTACGGGAGAGGCGGGTGGTTGAGTTCATCATGAGGACTTCCTTGAATCATGACCGAAACGGTGTGTGAAAGATTATCTATATGCTGATACTGGTATATGAGCTTGTGGGGAGCTTAAAAACCGGGTTACGAGGTGCTCGTCTCCGAGCAGCTAGCGCCCGAAGAACTATCGCCAGAATCGCCGTTAGAGCTGTGCCCAGAGCCATTCCCTGAGCACAGCGCAATCGTGTGAGCATTCGCCAACATCATCTGCGCGTAGTGAGGAGCCTGCGCATCCAGAGTGTCCGAATAGAGCACCCCGGTACGAACCTCAGCCTCCCGAGCCAGCTCCGTGAGAACCGGTGAACGCATCGCCGTGGACTTATCCAGATAAATCGCTGGAACCTTCAAATCCTCGACCGTGCGACGCAGGCGCTGACGCTGCTGAATACTCGGCTCGCCGCTGGCGCTGGCACTCACGAAACCGGCAATGTGCAACCCGTAGGTGCTCGCCAGGTAGCGGTAGCCGTCGTGCGTGGTGACCAGGTTGCGTGCCGACTCCGGCAGGGATCCGTACACCTGACGCAGCTGAGCGTCCAGGGCATCAAGATCCTTCATCACCTGCTCGGTGCGGGCCGCATACTCGCTCGAACCCGCCGGATCGGCGGAGATGAGCGCGTCACGAATGACCTGCACGCTTGCTTTCGTGTTCGGCACCGAATGCCAAATGTGCGGGTCGATTTCGCCGTGCACGTGCTTGCCCAGAACGGCCTGCGCCAGCAGATACACCTGACCGCGATGCTCCGAAGCACCCGAACGCAGGAAACGGTAGCTACCGCCGGCGGGCACCTCCTGCAGAGTGCGGGAGGGGACCGCCACCACGGTGCGTTTCAGCTCGTACTCTACGGCACCCTGGGAGGAATCCGCGCGAAGCACGAGCCTACCGTCGCCGGTGCGTGCCGTAATATCGGCGTGACCTGCCGAAAGAACCTTGATGTCCGAGGCGGAAACGTTCTGTTCCTTCGCCAGACGGTCCACCAGCTCCTGCGGGTCACGACCGACCGCGCAGTATAGGGTGCCGCGCGAAGAACGCACCGACTCCGGCGCATTGACCGCGGTGGCACTCAGCTCAATCGCGTACTCGCCGGCATCACTAAACGCCCACGACAGGTGCGTATGCGCCTGCAACGGAAGCTCCAGCGAACCCATATCGCCGGTACGGATCGCGGTGTCCCCCTCACGGGTGAGGTTCACACCGCGCGCATGCGAATCGCACAGCATCTCCACCGCACCGAAGGTCTGCGTAATGAACGCCGCCAACTGCGCATTCGACGAATCGGTAGAGGTGCGCGCCCGCACGCTGTGCACCTCAAAGCGCATGCCCGCATCCGAAGAATCGGCGGGGGCAGATTCGTTCTGCCCGCCCTCTTCAACGCGCAAGCCCAGCCAGATGGAGTCCAGGGAGGCATCCTCAACAATGGCTTCCAGCTTGCCGCCGTACTGCTCAATCTTCTCCGCAACTGCCACGGACACAACGCCTGCGGGCAGGTTCGCCTCAACCATTTTGCTGAGCTTACGCTGCTCCAGCAGCAGACCGTTCGTCAGGGCGCAGCGGGCGTAGGCGACATCGCGGATATCGCGCAGGCTCGGCTCATACGAGTGCGGGTCAGCACCGGCGGGCACCAGGGAGTGCACGCTGGCGCGCTCGCCTGCAATCTGCTGCGCCAAATCCGCCAGGATCGGGGTCGTGGCGACCACGCGCATCCGGTCGGAGGAAGCGTTCACGGTGCTGGCGCATCCGCTCAATGCGAAGGCACCAGCCCCCACCCCCGCACCCACCGCAATACGGGAGGCGAGGGTGAGGGCGGTACGCCGACTATAGGTGTGCGCGCCGGTATGCCCGCTATGCGGTGTCACCGCTGCGGCCCTTTCGGCGTGCCGAACGCAGAATCATGGCACCGAGTGCCAGCGCCAGAATGGAGGTGCTGACCATGAACGGGTCGATGACCACACCGGTGTTCGGCAGCTTGCCTGCCGCGGCTGCCTTCTGGGCGTTGGCGAGTTCCTGGCTGGTCAGGGCGCAATCCTCACCGGAGGCGGTCTTACCGACGATGCGCACCTTGGATCCGTCGGGCTTGGTGACGATGCCGGTGGCTTCGTCGACGGTGCCGTTGACGGGGTTCTTTGCGGTGTTCTTCTCGCCGCCGTTGTTGGTGCCGTTAGCGCTGTTGGCGTTGCCGCCGTCCTGCTTGGTTTCTGCCGCACCCTGTGCGTTGTTGCTTGCCGGGGCGTTATCGGGGTTGCCGACGGTGAAGTGCAGAACCGATTCGCTGCTGACCTGCTGACCGTTCTTCAGGCGTGCCGTCCAGCCGATGGTCACGGTGTAGCGTCCCTCGGCGGTGAACACCCAGTTGCTGTGCTGGTGGGTGTTTGCGGGCACCTGGAAGGAGCCACCGCTCCGCGAATCGAAGACCTTCTGACCGGCGGAACCGAAGTTACCGGAGAGGAAGGTGGACATGGTGCCGGGGCCCTCAAAACCGTTGAGGCTCATGGTGACGGGGCCGTCGAGCTGCTTGAGCAGTTCGGGGTCCTGAGTGCTCCAGCCGAGCCAGGGCACGCCCTGCTGCTGGGTTGCACCGATCATGTGCACGGGGGTGCCCGCCGGGGCGATGTTCTCCATGCCTGCGGGCAGGTTGATCTTCGCGGCGTCATTGAGTACGAACTCGAGGGCGCCGGGGGAGACGTGGCGGGCGGGGCTGGTGCGGTCGTCCTTCACGCTGCTGGTGAGGTTGCCGCCGTTGAGGATCGGGCCTACGTCGAAGTGGCCGTGGGTGACTTCTTCACGGCCGCTGTGCTCGGCGGTGTTGACCACGGCGAGGGTGGGGATGCTGGTCGGTGCCTGGGCTGCCTGGTTGCTCTGCTTGTTGTCCTTCTGAGTGTCCTTGGAGTCCTTAGAGTCCTTGGCGTCTTCGGCGGGAACCTCGGTGGCGATGCACTGCTGGTTCAGGCTGCCGGGCAGACCGGAGGACAGCACACCGTTGCCGGTAATGCCGCCGCCGTTGCTGGGGGCGCTGATGTTCTGGGCGTTGGAGCCCTTCACACTGGATCCCTTCGCGCTGGTGGCGTTGCCGTCCTTGTTTTCACCTTTGTCAGAGCCGTTATTGGTGTTGTCGGTGCCGCTGATAGCGGTTACACCGGATCCACCCTGGGATGCCTGCTCACCATTCGCCGCCGCCTTCGCGCTGTTCGGGTCGGTCACCTGCGCGGCGTTCTGACCGTTCACGGATCCATCCACGCGGCGAATACCGGTGGATGCGCTCGCCTCAGCAGAAGCGCTCGCCTCAGCACTTGCGGAGGTAGATGCGCTGGGGCTGCTGGTGGCGCTCTCGGTGGCGGTGGAGGTCGCCTCGGGGGTAGTGGTCGCCTCGCTCGTGGCTTCCTTGGTCGCTTCCTTTGCGGCGTTCTGCGCGTTCAGGAGCTTGAAGCCGTCCTCAGCGTTAGTGCCCACGGCGATGGTGTAGGTCGCCTCGGAGCTGACCGGGGTGCCGTCGGCAAGGGTTGCGGTGGCGCGGAACGTCAGCTGGTAGATGCCTGCGCGGGTGAATGCCCAGCTGAGGTGCTCGTGACCGCCAGAGGTGATGGTGTGCGGTGCGAGCTTGTCGTTGGTGCTGAAGACGCGCGGGTTGTCGCGGCCGGATTCGGTGAAGACTTCGGCGCGGCCGCCTTCGGGTACGCTGCTGCGCACGAGTTCAAGGTTGATGGTGTTGTCCTTGAGCGCGCCGGGGCGGATTCCTTCCGCACCGAGGCCGGGGTAGAGCAGGCCGCGGGTGCGGGTGGAGGGGATGTAGAAGATGTCGGTGCCTTCGGGAGCAATGTAGTCGTAGCCTGCTACGACCTTGGTGTATGCGTCCTCGACGTCGGGCAGGTGGAAGACGGTGCGGGCGGGGTTGAATCGTCCCTGCTGGCCGGGGCCGGTGTCTGCGAGGGTGGCGAGGGTGAACTGGTTGCCGTCGAGGAATGCGTTGAGCATTTCGGTGTGTACGCCCGCGATGACGTAGTCGCCTTCGTAGTTGACGTAACCGCGCGACTCGGTGCCTGCCTGGGTGCCGGTCTGGTTTTCCTGCGCCTGGTTTTCCTGCGCCTGTGCGGCGGTGAAGGTGCCGACCTGGGGGAGGGCGAGGGGCGCCCCGAGTGCGAGGGTGCATCCGAGGGTGGTTGCGCTAAGTAGGCTCAGGGGTTTGGTGCGTCCTTGCATGGTGGCTCCTTGGATGACTGCTCGTTGGCTGGCGCGTTGCCCGGTGCTTTCGGGGCTTGCCCGGTGCTGGGTCCGGCGGCCTGTTGCCGGTTTCTCCCCTGCGTCCGGGGTGCGCTCTGCCGTGTTTTTCTCTTTGTGGATGTACGTGGTGTGCGTTTTTGGGCGCGCCTCGGCGCACACGTATTTCTGAGAATCACTATACTCACTTAGGTTCTAAATGACAATTATTTGCAAAAGAGCTACCCTAGGAAATAGAAAAATGAGAAAGGTTGTCATGAAGTCTCAGAAGCAGACCCAACGACGGGTCACTACACACACCCCCGCACTCTTCATCCCCGGAGGCAAGCCCGCCCTCCGCCGCGCAGCCGCATTCCTCTCCGCTGCAGCACTGCTCGCGCTCGCCGGCGCTGCCCCCTCCCTGCCCGCCGCAGCAGGCCCCGACGATGGCAAAATCGTCACCACCAAGGGCCACGTTGACGCCCCCAAGGCATACTGGGACGAGCAGAACGGCACCTTCGTCCTCATGAACGAGGCGAACCCCTACAAGACCGGCGCAGACACCTACGAACTGGACAAGACCGTCAACTGGGTCGGCAAGGGCTACAGCACCAGGGACGGCAAGTCGCAGTACACCATGACCCTGGGCGAATCGCCCTCCCTGGCGTTCCTCGGCGAACCCGGCCAGACCCTCTACATGGCACCGCACCTGACCTACGGCAACCAGGACCCCATCTGGGCCGGCCTGGGCGCATCCACGAAGGTGCCCACCGAGCGTTTCCGTGACGGCGTGTTCGCTACCGACATTCTCTCCGTTGAGGGCCCCGGCCGTATGGAGCTCTTCCGCTACAACCCGGACGACGCCCCTGCCGACGTGTACCGCATGCTCTCCAGCAGCTCCACCGGCTGGCACTCCTGGCTGCTCGACAAGGGTAGCCACACCCACAACACCACGACCTTCACCCGCCCCGGCCGCTACGTGGTCACCTACCGCACCGTGGCGCGCTCCACCGACGGCCGCATCATTAGCTCCAAGCCGTCGAAGCTGGTCTGGCAGGTTGGCGGCATGCAGCCCGTGCTCGGTGACGGCACCCCCACCGCCGTGCCCACGGTCGACCGCTACAACGCGGCACCCGTTGGTGACCTGGACGCCGCAAAGTACGTGCTGTCCGTGGCACCGCACCGCCTGGATGCCGACCCGGCAAAGAACAAGGATGCCGACGACAAGCTCAGCGACATCACCTTCACCGCCGCGAACAAGAACCTCAAGGGCACCCTGACCCTGTACAACAACGGCTACTTCCTGACCGACCTGCCGGTCGTGAACGGTACCGCCACCTGGTCTGAAATGCTCGGTAGCGAGGGTTCTCAGCTGCAGGCGGTCTTCACCCCGGATACCTCCGACGAGAATAGCGCGGAGGCGTCCCGCTGGATCTCGCACAAGCTCACCTACGAGCCCGGCAAGGCTGAGAGCGTGTACAGCGATGACGGTAACGGCTCCTGGCCCGAAGAAACCCCGGATCAGGCGAACACCGTACTCAGCACCCAGCAGTACACGCCGACCAGCATGGACTACGACGTGACCGTCACCCCGAACGGCAACGGCTTCAGCACCGTTGAGGTCCGCTTCAAGGACCCGAAGGTGCGCGGCTTCATGCGCGGCGGCTTCTACGCCCAGGATGACCCGGTCTACCCGTATCTCGACCTGGAGGGCTCCGTCGAGGATGGTGTGGCGCGCTTTACCTTCCGTGACGAGTCGTTCTACAAGGGCACGGCTCTGCGCGTGAAGATGCTGACCCACCCGGATATGAACGCTTCCGCCTCCACCACTGAGGTTGCGGCGAACTACGAGCCGGGCACCAAGTACACCGCGCACGGTGCTTTGGCTCCCGATAGCGCACCCATTAGCGATGCGCCGAAGCCTGCTCCGGTGGATCCGTCGCCGAGCGCTGAGCCTACCGTCGCGCCCTCTGCCGAGCCTTCTGCTGAGCCGAGCGAGGCTCCCTCCGAGGCACCCAGCGAGGCTCCGACCGCTGAGCCCAGCACCGTTCCGTCGGTGTCCCCCAGCGAGGTACCGACCGTGCCTGCGGTGCCGACCGCCTCCGCAGAACCGAGCGTACCTGCTCCGGCGCCCTCCACTCCGGCTCCGACGACTCCGGCGCCCGCGAACCCGACCCCGAGCGCACCTGCTCCGACTAGCCCGGCACCGTCTGCGCAGCCGTCCACCCCCGGAACCCCCGGTAACCAGTGCGTGCCCGGCCAGATTGACGGCCGCACCAAGATTTCGCACGGTCACCTGGACATTCAGGCGACCCTGAAGGACCGCCAGCTGTCCGTGGGTCTGCGTGACGACAGCGGCATCATTGACGCTGATTCGACCGTGCGCCCGCTCGATTCGGTCGTGTGGACGGTCAGCGAGAACGCCCGCCGTGTGCGTACCGAACGCATGGCTGATGAGAAGCTGAACTTCATGGGCCCGGTCGGTACCGCCTTCTACGGCCTGCCGCAGACCCAGCAGAGCGGCCTGCCTTGGCCTGGCTACAACACGCAGGACATTGACTATTCGCAGCTGCGCGGCCCGGTGCGCCTGCACGTGGTTCCGAAGGTTATGCCTGAGGGTGCGCGCTTTGGCATGTTCACTGAGTCGCTGAACGGCGCGGATGTGCTGCTGGATTCGACGACCGGCAAGACCACGATCGACATTGATTACGCGACGCACGCGCACGCGAACTGGGTGTTCTCTGAGCCCGGCCAGTACATGTTTGACGTGCACTATTCCGCGACCCTGGCTGATGGTACTGAGGTGAACAGCCCGGTGCAGCAGCTTGCGGTTGCTGTGGGTAAGAAGGCGTCGGATGCGTGCTCGTTTGAGACTGCCGTGCCGAAGGACCCGAACGCTGCGTCGGATGACTTTAGTGGTGTGCGCCGTGTGGATTCGGCAACCCCGGGCGGTACCGCTGGTGCTAACCAGCCTGGCTCCGCACAGCCTGGTGTTGCGCAGTCCGGTCAGGCTGGTGCTTCTGGTGCCGCCGGTGATGTGAACGCGAAGGGCTCCTCTGAGGGTTCGACTGATGGTTCCGCTGGCGGCGTGTACCCGGGCGGTATTTCCGGTGGTGGTACCGGTGGCGGCTCCCTGGGTCAGTCTGGTGTGTCTGCCGCGTCGGGTGGCGTGAGCTCCCAGCAGGGCGGCCTGGCGCGTACTGGTTTTGGTGCGGTGTCTGTGGCTGTGGGTGGCGCACTGGTGCTTGGCGCCGGCACTGTGATGGTGTTGCGTTCTCGCCGCCGCGCTTCTTAGCGCTTGCCGTGTGAGGACACGCTGATACGGTGAAGCCCCCGCGGCTGAGAGAATGACTCTCGGCTGCGGGGGCTTTCTCTATGCGGGTGCTACAAGTCGAACTTTTGTGCTTATTTAGTTTGATGTATCCCGCCGGCAGGGTGCTGAGAGCCCAATATTTCAACAAAAATTGTGTCGAAAAAACACTGGAAAAACGTGGACTAGCCCGCATGGTTTAAGCCTCAACTAGAAGGTGTACTCTGCACGTAAAAACAATAACGTTGAGGCTTACAATAAGAAATGGTCAATGCACAGCCGCATGCCGTGCACGCACCTGTCACTTCACAGAAACACCGACCCCGAAAGGCACATCATGGCCACCAAGAAGACCGTACGCCTCACCCGCCGCGCAGCACTCGCCGCCGCAGGCGCAGGTGCAGCAACCGCCCTCGGCGCACTGCTCACCCCCGCACAGGCAACCACCTACCGCCCCACCGTGCGCCGCAACCCCTACTACTCCAACCGCTACGGCCGCCGCACCCGCATCGTCATTAGCGACTACTACGGCAGCTCCTACAGCCACTACTACTATTACGGCGGCTAAAGGAATCCCAAGCCAAAAAACATATACTGGAAGACGGCACCACACCCCGTGTAGTGCCGTCTTCCCGTTAGATGCCCTAGGCATCACCCGCACCACGGTGCGGAAATCACACCACAGATAGAGAGAACCCATGAAGAACGTAACCCGCCGATCCGCCCTCGGCCTGCTCGCAGCAACCGGCGGCGCGACCCTCCTGGTAGCATGCGGCGCACAGTCCCAGGCAACCAGCGGCTCTGTATCTGCATCCGGTAGCGCATCTGCTTCCGCATTTAAGACTGCACGTAGCGACTACTCCGGCGCGGCAACCCTTGACGGTTACACCTCCAAGCCTTCCGACTACCAGCCCGCAACCCGCACTGAGCCGTCCAAGAACGCCCCCGTGCCGACCAAGCCCGCCGTCGCTAACGAGAACAGCGTGGAGGGCCTGTACCAGTCCATCGCGTTCTTCGGTGCAGCCCTGGAATACTACATGCGCACCGGCAAGACCGAACCCCTGCGCGAATGCGCGGTTGATAACTCCGAGCTGAAGAGCATGCTTGAGCCCGAGGATGGCACTATCGGTTCAGGTATGCAGCAGGGCAAGGTGTGGATGCACGACCCGTCTGTTGTCATCACCATGCTCTCCGCACAGCCCGAGCGTGACGGTGGCGCCTACAACTGGGATATTCGCCTGACCATGGATCCCGGCGAGTTCATTGCAAGCAAGGACCGCGTGGAGGAAGCTCCCTCTGAAGTGGAACGTAAGGACGAGGTGGAGCGCACCCTGCACGGTGTCTACGAGAACGGTGCGTGGAAGCTGACCGGTATGCGTACTTCTTCCTCTTCTTCGGCTTCTGCTTCCTAAAAGCTTCAGCGAAGAAGCGCGTAGCTTCTACAACAGAAAGGCGCCCGCCCCGTGGTTTTCAAGCCACGAGGCGGGCGCCTTTCTTATATGCACAATAAAACATATACACTTATCGGGATGCTACCAGATGCGCACGCGCTCCTCCGAAGCCAGGTACAGTGCATCGCCCTCAGAGACACCAAACGCCTCGTAGAACTCATCAATATTGCGCACCACACCGTTCACACGGAACTCATCCGGCGAATGCGGATCCACCGAAATCATCACCTCAGCATGTTGCGGGCGGGACTTCGTGCACCAGCCACGAGCATTCGAGAAGAAGAAACGCTGAATACCGGTCATACCGTCAATCACCGGTGCGTCATCCAGCGACTCAATGCCCTGCTTCTTCAACGCCAGACGGTACGCCTTCAACGCAATCGACATGCCAGCCAGATCGCCAATGTTCTCGCCCAGAGTCAGCTCACCGTTCACATGGAACTTCGGGTCCAGACCCACCGGAACGTACGCGTTGTACTGCTCCACCAGCGCGGAGGTGCGCTCCTTGAACTTCGCGTAATCCTCCTCAGTCCACCAGCTCTCCAGCTTGCCGTCACCGTCATAGCGGGAACCCTGATCGTCAAAACCGTGACCAATCTCGTGGCCAATAATCATGCCGATATTGCCGTAGTTCGCCGCATCGTCAGCTTCCGGGTTGAAGTACGGCGGCTGCAGAATCGCTGCCGGGAACACAATCTCATTCGCCGGCGGCATGTAGTACGCGTTCACGGTCTGCGGAGTCATCAGCCACTCCGACTTATCCACCGGCTGACCCTTGCGGGCAATCAGCCAGTCAGCATCAAACGCACCGGTACGGCGCAGGTTCTCGAACAGGTCACCGGGAACGAGCTCCAGCGCGGAGAAGTCACGCCACTTATCGGGGTAACCAATCTTGGTGACGAACTTCGACAGCTTCTCCAGCGCCTTCTGACGGGTTGCCTCAGTCATCCAGTCCAGCGACTCAATAGACTCGCGGTACGCCTCCAGGAGGTTGCCGACCAGAACCAGCATCTTCTCCTTGTGCGAAGGCGGGAAGTGCACAGCCACGTACTCCTGGCCAATCTCCTCACCCAGAGCCTTCTCGACAGCGCCCACGCCACGCTTCCAGCGTTCACGAATCTGCTGAGTACCGGAAAGGGTCTTGCCGTAGAAGTTGAAGCTCTCCTGAACCAGCTCGTCGTACATGAACGGCGCACGCGAACGCAGAACAGTCCACACAGCCCACAGCTTCCAGCTCATCAGCGGGATGGAGGTGAACAGCTTAGCCGCACCCTCAAAGAAGGACGGCTGAGCCACAATAACCTGACCCAGGGTCTCCGGGTCAGCGCCAAGAGCCAGCAGCCACTGGGAGAACGGGAAGCCGGGGAACTTCTCGTCCAGCTCGGTCGCCTGGTACGGGTTGTAGGTCGCCTCGGCGTCGCGGTTCTCCACGACGTTCCAGTGCAGGCGAGCCAGCTCAGACTCGTGAGTGAACACCAGCTGAGCCGCCTGCTCGGGGGTCAGGCCGAAGCCCTCAGCCAGACCGGTCAGCTCAAACATGCGGGCAATATGCTCAACATACGCCGCGCACGCCTGCTCGTGCTTCTCTTCACGGTAGTAGGATTCATCCGGCAGGCCCAGACCCGACTGGTACAGGAAGAACGTGTAATTCTTCGGGTCCTTCGGGTCGTTGCTGGTGTACCAGGCGAACAGCTGCGGCAGACCCGCACGAGACAGCAGTGCCAGGGTCACAGCAAGGTGGGAGGGGGTTGCCGAGTTCAGAATCGGGGCGATTTCCTTCAGCAGCGGCTCCAGGCCGTCCGCCTCAATCTTCTCAACATCCATGAAGGAGTTGTACAGCGCGCCAATACGGGACTCCGGCTGCTCCTTCGCGATCTTCTCCACCAGCTCACGCACGTGCTTCTCTGCGTTATCGCGGAGGGTGTACAGGCCGCCGTCCTTGGGGCGGTCCGCCGGGATTTCGTGGGTAGCCAGCCACTTACCGTTGACGTGGCGGAAGAAATCGTCGCCCGGCTTGACGGTTTCATCCACCCATTCTTTAGTGATTCCAGAGTTAGTAGTCATGGTTCCATTCTAGGTTCTTAACCTAAGAAGCCACACGATTACCGACAAGCCACCATATGGTGACTCACCAGCAAACGTGTGGCTTCCCTACACGAAAGACCGGGCAATTATGCCTGAGCCGCCAGCTTCTCTGCACGCTCAGCCATCAGACGCTTCTCAGCACCATTAACCAGCCAGAGGAACAGAACCGCCAGACCCGAGCACACAATCATGAAGACGAACGCGGTGCTCCAACCCCAGTGGTCAACAATAATGCCGATACCGGCAGAAGCCAGGGTCGCACCCAGCGCGTAACCGAACAGGCCGGTGAAGCCCGCAGCGGTACCCGCAACATGCGAGGGGGACAGGTCAATAGCCTGCAGACCAATCAGCATAACCGGGCCGTAAATCAGGCCACCAATCAGAGCCAACGCAACGTACGCAATCCACAGCGGCGCATCCGAAGAAGGCAGCCAGTACAGCAGAATTGCGCCAACGGTTGCAATCAGGAACAGGATACCCGCGGGGGAGCGGCGACCCTTGAACATGCGGTCAGAAACGTAACCGCACAGGACGGTGCCACCAATGCCGGCAAGCTCCAGAATCGAGAAGCCCGCAATACCACCCTCGAGGGAAGCGTGGCGCACATCGTGCAGGTACTTCGGCGCCCACACCAGCACGCCGTAACGCAGAGTGTACACGAACACGTTTGCCAGAGCCAGGTACACCATGGTCGAGTTGGTCAGCACGTGCTTACGGATGGTGGTCCAAGTGGACTCTGCACGATCCTCAGCGGTGGACTCAACCTTGTGCGGGTCGTTGCGGTACACGTCAACGGTGGGCAGACCCTCAGCCTCGGGGTTGTCACGAATCAGCAGCCACGCCACGAACGCCAGAACGAAGCTGATAACAGCCGGGAACCAGAAGGCAACTTCCCAGGTCTTGCCGAACATGGAGAAGCCCCACGCAACCAGCAGACCGGACAGCGCACCACCAACGTTGTGAGCGGTGTTCCACCAGGAAACCTTCGTGCCGCGCTCGCTGGTGGAGAACCAGTTCACGAGCACACGACCCGAGGGAGGCCAACCCATACCCTGGAAGATGCCGTTGAAGACCATGATGGTCGCCATGATGGAGGCGATAGCGGCACCGTAGCCTGCCGCACCTGCGCCTTCACCCATGTAACCGGTCATTGCCAGCAGGATGTTTGCAACACCCGAGAGCACCAGACCGATGGGCAGGAACAAACGCGCGTTCGAGCGGTCAGAAATCATTGCGGTGAAGAACTTGCTGAAGCCGTAAGCGAGCAGCAGTGCCGTGGACAGTGCACCAATTGCTGCGTTGCTGAAGCCAAGTTCCTTGGTCAGAATCGGGGTGACCAGCGGGACGTTGTTACGAATCAGGTAGAAGGTCGCGTAACCGATGAAGATACCCATGAAGACCTGCAGACGCATGCGCGGGTACTTTGCATTAACTTCAGCCTCACTCAGTTGAGGCTTGGGTGCCGGAATGGCGAGCCAGCGGGGTGCAGAACCCTTCTTCTTCTTTGATGAAGTGGTAGTAGTCATGCTGGAATTCTAAAAACGGCGGCTTATAAAAATGCTAATCCGCTGGAAATGTTTTCAGTAGAATGTTCACTAGGATGAACGGATATTCAGAGTGATTATTCTGTTAATGCTGTTTTTACCCTGGAATTACGGGGAAGTGCTAAATCTGTGTGACGCAGGTCTGTCTATTGGGCAACAGTGCCACAAGTACTGCAATGAATATAAATACTTTCCTTGTTGAGTAAGTATGTGTTTTGGTCAGACCACATTTAAATTTAGAGTAATTTATACCCTAAGTTCAAAAAGAAAACCACTTGAACACCACAAAATCGGTGCCCTAAAACAGCACAGAAAAGCCCGCCCGCACGGTGCAGAAGAAAAACCGTACGGGCGGGCCTGTTATCTATCCCCAAAAGCTCGGCATACAGTCGGTACGCATACCGGCACAAAGCCGAACAGCCGCCACCTGCCGCAGGTTACCGCGAGCAAACCATCATCCGGTTAACCCGCAACAGGCAGCGGAACCAATAGGCGCCTCCTAGAGGGATGCGCGAATCGCCTTGGTGGCGTCCACCAGGTGACGCAGAGACTGCTTGGTCTCCTCGTAATCACGAGTCTTCAGACCACAGTCAGGGTTCACCCACAGGTCAGCAATTGTGCCGTAACCAATCGCAGCCTTCAGCAGGGACTCAATCTCATCCTGCGAAGGAACACGCGGAGAGTGGATGTCCCACACGCCCGGGCCCAGACCGGAAACGAAGCTCTCCGGAATATCAGCCAGCAGCTCCATGTGCGAACGAGCCGCCTCAATGCTGGTCACGTCAGCGTTCAGAGCGTTAATCGAGTCGATAATCTCGTTGAACTCCGAGTAGCACAGGTGGGTGTGAATCTGGGTAGAATCCTTTACCGCGCTGGTTGCCAGGCGGAAGGAGTTCACCGACCAGTCCAGGTACTGCGGCTGCTCATCGCGGCGCAGGGGCAGCAGCTCACGCAGAGCCGGCTCGTCCACCTGAATGATGCGGATGCCTGCCTGCTCCAAGTCGGCAATCTCGTCGGCAAGAGCCAGAGCCACCTGGTTAGCGGTCTCGCGGCGCGGCTGGTCGTCACGCACGAAGGACCACGCCAGAATCGTTACGGGGCCGGTGAGCATGCCCTTGACCGGCTTGTCGCTCAGCGACTGTGCGTGGGAGCTCCACGGAACGGTGAACGCCTCACCGCGCAGGCCCTCACCGTGACGCTTCACGTCACCGAACAGGATCGAGGGGCGGGTGCAACGCGAACCGTAGGACTGAACCCAGCCGTGGCGGGTGGTTGCGAAACCGTCGAAGTTCTCAGCGAAGTACTGAACCATGTCGTTACGCTCAGCCTCACCGTGAACCAGCACGTCCAGGCCCAGCTCCTCCTGCAGCGTGATGACCGAAGCAATCTCGTCACGCAGGAAGCCGTTCAGCTCCTCAGCGGAAATCTTGCCCGCACGAGCCTCCGCACGGCGACGGCGAATCTCAGCGGTCTGCGGGAAAGAACCGATGGTGGTGGTCGGCAGCTTCGGCAGATTCAGGTCAGCCTGAGCCGCGCGGCGAACGTCAATGGTCGGGCGGTCGAAGTCCTCGGGAGTCACAGCTGCGGCGCGGGCACGAATCTCGTCGTTGTGCTTGCGCGGGTCAGCGGCGAAGCGAGCCAGCGCCTCATCAGCAGCCTTCAGCTCCGGCTCAACAGCCGCCTCACCCTCAGCCAGGCCACGAGCCAACAGAGCAATCTCAGCGACCTTCTGGTCAGCGAACGCCAGGCCGTCCACGGGAACCTCGGCGGGGTCTTCCAGAGCCAGGTCGTGCGGCACGTGCTGCAGGGAGGTCGAGGAAGCCACAGACACGGCACCCTCGGATGCACCGGGCAGCGCCTCCAGAGTCTTCAGTGCGGCACGAACATCGGCACGCCACACGTTACGACCGTTCACAACGCCGGCAACAAGGTGCACACCAGCGGCAGAAACAGACTCCAGCTCAGCCTTCGAGTACACGCCGTGCACCAGGTCAAGGTGCAGAGCCTCAACACCGGTACCCAGCAGTGCCGGCAGGTTCTCACGCAGAGAACCGTAAGGGCTGGTCACCAGAATCTGCGGGCGCTTCTCGCCAGCAGCCAGGGCACGGTAGGTGCGCTCGGCCAGCTGCGCAACCTTCGCGTTGTCGGCACGGTCCACGGTCAGGCCCGGCTCATCCAGCTGAACCCACTCAACACCGCGCTCAGCCAGCTGCTCCAGCACCTGAGCGTACGCGGCAACGAACTCATCCAGACGGTCAACGGGGGAGAAGTCCTCAGCGGAACCCTGCTCAGCCTTAGCGCCCAGCAGCAGGGTCAGCGGGCCAACAATCTGCGGGCGAACCTTCACGCCAGCCTGCTTTGCTACCTCGAGCTGCTCGTCAATAGCCTCAAGGTTCAACTTAATCTCGGTACCGGCACCAATCTCGGGCACCAGGTAGTGGTAGTTGGTGTCGAACCACTTGGTCATCTCCAGCGGAGGCAGGGTCTCGGTACCGCGCGCCAGTGCGAAGTAGCCGGGCAGATCCAGCAGACCGCGTGCATCCTTAGCCTCAGCCAGACGCTCGGGAACCAGGGTGAACAGGCGAACCACATCAAGCACCTGGTCGTAGTAGGAGAAGGTCGCCGGAATCGAGTAGTTATCAGCCTTCAGACCCGCAGCGGTCACGCGCTCAAAGTAGGTGCGCTGCACGTCAGCGGCGGTGTCCTGCAGCTCCTGCAGGGTTGCCTTGCCCTTCCAGAAAGCCTCCTGAGCCTTCTTCAGCTCACGGAAGCGGCCCACACGGGGGTAGCCAACAATGGTTGCGGCGGGGAATGCGGTGTTCGACATAATATTTTTTCCTTTACTGGGGATAGATAGGGGAGTCAGTTCCGGCGTTTTACCACCCGACTGTGGGTGGTGAAACGGAGGACTCAACAACTCCCGGAATATTTGTGGGGGAGACAATGGGAACGCATCCGACAAGGAGCGTTACGGGTTGGGTTAGGCGTATTCCAGTTCGCTCAGCGGCTGAGAGAAACGGTTGCTGTATCGGGGTAGGTCCAGCTGATCCAGAACGTCCAGCACCGCGGCATGCTCGTTGAAGGTGAAGAAGTGCAGGCCCGGTGCGCCCGCATCCATCACGGCGCGGCACTGGTTCAGCGCGTAATCCACGCCGATGCGGTGCAACTCTGCGTTGCTGGTCGCCGTCTCTAGGGCGTAGGCGAGGTCCGTCGGGACTTCCATGCCCGCCATCTGGCAAAGATTTTGCAACCGCTTCAGCGAGGTTACCGGCATGATGCCCGGAATAATCGGAATATCCACGCCTGCCAGGTGCGCCGAATCGACCAGGGCACTATAGCGTTCATCCTCAAAGAACACCTGAGTGATCGCGAAATCTGCGCCGGCACGCTGCTTCGACAGCAGAATCTCAATATCCTGCAGCAGGGATGCGGACTCGGGGTGCTTCTGCGGGTATGCCGCCACACCAATCGACACCTTGCCAGCAGCCAGGTGGGCGAAATCTTCACGCTCCACGCGGCGAATGAGCTCCACCAGGTATCGGGCGAAAGGAAGTTCAGAAACCTGACCCTCCTGAATATCACCGCGAAGAGCCAGGAAACCGCGCACACCCAGACCCAGAATCAGGCGGACTGCACGCTCCAGCTCGTGCACCGAATGGCCTGCGCAAATCAGGTGAGCCAGCGGGGTGAGGGACGTTTCATGCACCAGGTGGTCGAGTAGTGCGAGGGTCTTCTGGCGGCGCTTCGCGTCACCGGCGTAGGTGACCGATACGTAGTCGGGGTTGGTGCCCTCAAGCTCGGCAATGGTATGGAGTAGCGACTCGCAGCTTGCGTGTGAGCGGGGTGGGAATAGCTCAAAAGAAAGAGCCGGGTGAACTGTCGTCATAACCTTCCTTCGTGTTCACCCGATAGATACGCACCGGGAGGGTGCGTGAATTCTTCTGCAGGATGCGCTGTACCGGTTTGCGGGTACGACTCATCAAGGGGTGCCGAAGGGTATTCTTCTCTATCGGTTCTGGCGGGAGCACCTTGTCCGTAGCCTGCACCGTGACGGTGGGGGATACTGGCGAGGTTGCTGCGACGTCGACGAGCCAGATCTCTCGGTCGCTCTTGATAGATAACGCTTTCACTCTACCCACTGCCTCCGAGGGTGTGCAAGGGATGCGGCGGTTGATGTCCTAATATTTCTGGACATGACATTGGGGAGAAATATGAACTTAATATGACTGACTATGACGAAGGGTGCTGGGGGCGTTGCGGGTAGAGCTGTCGGCTGACCCCTGAATGCCCGAAAATATCACAGATATATCTGCTTAATATTCTTGGAAACGCGCAAATATGTGTGTTTTAAATTTCATTGAAGAGTAGAGTAACTAATGAAGTACGGGTAGTGTTTCGATGTCCGCTCATCGAGGAGTTTCAGATCTCAAAGATGAGTTCAATACGACTTTGTGAGCGTGGTGA
The DNA here is from genome assembly GCF_001813685.1 of Rothia sp. HMSC061E04. Taxonomy (NCBI): domain Bacteria; kingdom Bacillati; phylum Actinomycetota; class Actinomycetes; order Micrococcales; family Micrococcaceae; genus Rothia; species Rothia sp. HMSC061E04. The sequence goes on from NZ_KV813683.1 coordinate 58,487, forward strand.
GAATGAAAAATCTATTTTCTTCTGTACTCTGGTCTTTCCGCCTAGCCTGGAAAACCTGTCCCACAACCCTGGTGAGCGTCGCCCTATCACTAGCCGTCATAGCCTGCATTCCTCTGAGCCAATCCTTGCTAATCGGTAATACAGTATCAGCCTTGAGCGGTTCAAATGGTGGCGCGGCCTGGATTTATATCGTTGCTCTTGCCCTTGTTGTCGGAATTAATATCATTGCTCAACGCTGGGTAAGAAGTAACATGCTTATCCTCAAATCAAAGATGAACTATCGGGTTCACCGCATGTTAAATACCAGGTTATCTACTTTTCCGTTGTCTGATATAGGCAGCACAAAATCACAGGAAGATATACGTGCTGCAAGAGAGGCAATATCGAAACAGGAATTGCAGGTTCACACCATGTCAGTTATGACACTGGTGAGTGCCTTCGCAATGGTGTTACTTCTCTGTCTTAATATTGCGAACGTCAGCATTGTGGCAGCAATTTTTGCGGCACTGTGTTCACTACCCCTATCTATTGCAATGGTAATCCTCGCTAAACGTGATTACGCTATATACACCCTAATGTACGAGGACTATCGGGTAGAGAACTACTATCTAGACAATCTGATGGCTCAAAGTCGCGCCCAAGAACTTCACCTCATGAGAGCCTCCCGATTTTTCTCGCAACGCGTAGCGTCCTGGCGACGCCGGGCAGCCGGTAGGGAATTGAGCCTTGAAAGTGTTAGAGGAATCATCTCCATAGTTGCAGGGCTACTCTGCTCTGTCTTACTTTTTGCGTCCCTGTACTTCCTCGTGGATTCAGGCGCCGATATATCGTATGTGGCCGGATCGCTGATTGGAATCATTACCTGTGTTAACGCGACCCAAGAGGTGGGATATTCATTTGGTCAGATTATTAATGGAGCATTATCTGTTCAGCAATTCCGAAGGGTATGCGACTCTGATACTTACGACCATGCTTCTGAGATAAAAACTTCTAACCCTAACCATGAAAATATTTCAAAAATTATATGCAAAGATGTATCCGTTCAGTATGAGGGCGCGTCGTCTTTTGCGCTTAAAGATATTAATCTTGAGCTGATGAATAATCAAATGATTGCAGTAGTTGGTGCCTCGGGCGCGGGAAAAACAACGCTAATAAATGCAATTCTTGGAATTACACCAATTGCCCAGGGGAGCATAACGTATAAGGGTGCTTCTTCTGAGAGTAAATACAACATGTTGGCAAATGTTGGTTTGGTGAGTCAAGACTACGGACGTTATGAACTGACTGTGCGTGAAAATCTTCTTCTGG
>NZ_KV813684.1:0-2626 GCF_001813685.1 Rothia sp. HMSC061E04
GTTTTGATGTCCAAGAAACGGGAGGCAGTTCATTTCTCAGCGGGGGCTTTTCGTGAACAGAACGCTGCCGCTTTGGTGCTGCAGCTTGCGTCTCCCACCTACCCTCACGACTGATGGGTGGGAGAAGTTTTGTAGGTAGCCCCTAGTGAACTAGTCGCTAGGGGCGTACCTGGGAGGCAGGCATTCCGGCACGAATGCTTGCAGCCTCCATGCGAGCCGGCTCGTAGCTCACCGCGCGCAAGCCGGAAGAGGCGGCGATCGCCTGAGTCTTTTCTCGCGTATTTTCCTGACGCTGGGTGGGTAGAAAAACCCAGCGGCGCTGAACCGCGAAGCTAATTGGGATCAGAATCAGTTCGGGCAGGATCTTGGCGACCAGCAGGGATGCCCCCAGGCCGATCAAAGCTTCCATCAGAGCTGCGTTGGCGGCGAGGATGCCCACCGCCAGCACGGCGTAACGTACCAGCGAAGAGGATGCGGAGGGGCGTGCGCCTCCTTCGTGCATGAGCATTCGGTTGACGGTGAAGTTCGTCAGCACCGAGATGACGCGGGCACCGACCACAGCTGCCAGCGCGGAGCGCCCATGCCCACCAGGACGAAGAGGGCGATAGCATCCACGAGGAAGCCGGTCAGGAAAGACGAAGCCAGGAAGGCAAGCAGCGGTGAGTAAATGAGCGCCGAGTCCTGCAGAGGCCTAAAATGGCTGGTCGGGTTGCCCGGCTCGTAGACCTTCACGATGGGTACCTGCACCAGCTCCACGTCTGCGCGGGTTGCGCGCAGGAGCATGGAGAATTCGTACTCGTACTTATCGCCGGGGATCTGCAGCAGCCAGTCCAGGATCTGCGGGGTGAAGCCGCGCAGACCGGTCTGGGTATCTGCCACGCGGGCGCCGGTCGCCAGGGCGAAGAAGCCTACGGTTGCACTGTTGCCAATCTTGGAGCGTAGCGGCACCTTAGTGCCTTCTTCGCCGGCGTTCGGGTCGGGACTGGTACGCACGCCGAGGATGATGCTCCTCTGACCTGCCACCGTGGCGGTTTCGGTGCGCACGCCCACACGGAAGATGTCCCGGGATAGGTGCTGGCCGTCCGCGTCGGCGGTGACGATGACCTCGCCGGGGCGGTTTGCTTTTGCCCAGGTGATGCCGGTGCGCGGTGCCGCACCCTTACCCTTGTTGACCGGGTGGGTCTGCACGGTCACGCCGTCGATACGCAGTTCGGTAAAGATTGGTGTGTAGGTGCTGCCGGATCCATCGTCAATGACGAGGATTTCGGTGGCCGGGTCCTGTTCGCGCAGGGCACGGGCAAGGCGGACTAATGATTGGTCCGGCTTATAGGCGGGTATCAGGATAATCACGATGCGCTCCCTGCAATGTAGAGGATGTCGCTGGTGCCACGTTCCTTGGTGCCACCCTGCGGGCGGTTGACCAGCTTGTTGTTGAAGACCATGGTGGAGGAGCCACCACCGTCCAGGTTGTAGGCGCTCACGCAGCCGAGGTCCTTGAACATCTGGGCGAACTCGGGAATGGTCACGCCGCGCGAGTAGTTGGTGGAGCGGCCGTCGACCACGATGAAGACCAGGTGGTTGGTGCCGAGCACGCCCACACCGGTTCGCGGCTGGTAGCCCTGGATGGAGTGGTTACCGAAGTTGGTGTCCACCTCGACGCTGTCGATGCCGTCGACGATTGCGGAGTCCTTGACCAGTGCGGGGCTAAAGGAGAGGGTGTTCCACACGCCCTCGTTGACGAGGGTCTGGGCGTTGGTTGCGGTTTCGTCGTAGAGTTTGACGGAGCCGTCGCGGTAGAAGGCCAAACCCTCGCGAGCGCCGGCGTCACGGTAGACAACACCGTTTCGGATCACGATGCCGGTGGTACGGAAGCCGTAGTAGTCGCCGTTGATCGCCCAGATGCCGTTGTGTTCGGAGGCAATGTTCGAGGGGGTGTCGATGATGTTCTGGCCGAACTTGTTGTTGGCGAAGGCGCTTCGCAGCAGGGTTGCGTTGTCGAGCTTGATGTCTGCTACGACGGAGACGACCGCGTCCGAGCCGCTGCCGGTGGTGTTGGAGGTGATGGTGATCGAGCCTTCGTTAGCGGTGAGGCTCTGGCCGTTGACCTTCACGCCGGTCAGTTGGTGGGGTCTGCGGTGGCGGAGCCGGAGGCGCTTGCGTTTGCCTGAGCTGCTGCCGCCTCGTAGGCGGTGGTGTCTTCGATTTTCGGTGTGCTCTGCCAGGTAGCGGTTGTATGCCCAGCCTGCACCGCCGCCGGCTACTGCGAGTGCGCCGAGGCCGCCGCCGATGAAGATTCGACGGGTGAGCTTCTTCTTGGCTAGCTTCTGCTCTGCGGCGGTTTGTGCTGCGTTAGCTTGTTCTGCCGCGGTCTGGTCAATGTTCTGAGTCATGTTCTGTTCGTTGTTCATGTCTCTAGAATGCCGGGCTATTCTCTGTGCCAGGCATGACTAAGCTGTGCAGAAGATATGTATACTTATTCATTTCAAACTTTTTTATTACTGCCTATGCTTTATTAGCAGATGATGCTATGCATATTCATGTATAAACATGTGTATTAGCTTCGCGTACCAAGCAGTTGAGCACCCACCGCATCCCCCCCCCCCCCCCCCCCCCCCCCCCCCCCCCC
>NZ_KV813685.1:0-23932 GCF_001813685.1 Rothia sp. HMSC061E04
TTGCGTTCACTGTATGGTTTTTGGATAACAATCCTGGGCTTCCTTCGGGAAGTTGAGGCTTTTTATTCGGAAATTTTGAATAATGAAGTTATTCGCTAGATTTTCCGTGGTTATAGCAAGAGGGAAACGCCTGGTTCCATTCCGAACCCAGAAGCTAAGACTCTTCGCGCCGATGGTACTGCACTTTTGAGGGTGTGGGAGAGTAGGTCACCGCGGGTTTTTTATTCAAGAGGGGAAGACCTTATAGGTCTTCCCCTCTTTTTGTGTACCCAAAAACTCCTAGAACGAAAGACACTAACTCAGCAAAGGTGCAGAGACTCAGAAATTCAGAGACTCAGCTGAGTAGCAGAGGAACAGGGGATGCAGCCTCGCCAGACAGCGTTTGATGCCCGGGCGACGAGATGGGAATTCACAGATCCGCCTGAATGACGAAAAAGAGAGTACGGCAGAGAAACTCTTGATACCTTAACAACAAGAGCAGTCCACATCTCTACTCAACGAGTAGAGAGCAAACAAAGGAGCATCATCATGGCCGATGAGAAGAGCATCTACGAACGCTGGAGCGAAGAACGCCTCGACCCGCCCTTCCCCAAAGAATGGGGACTGGACAAAGAAGACGAAGCCGAACTGCTCTGGCCCATCTGGCCCCTTCTGTTCATGGGTGAATCTGATACCGAACAGTACGTAGAAACTATCACCGATTATGTGATGGACGTACTCGGTCTGGAATACGATGGGGAGAACGAAGACAGCAAGCTCTGGGAGAAGCGCGTAGAGGACTACGTGGAAGAGCTCATCAAGCGTCGTCGTGCCTTTGCTGCTGAGCTGGGCATTACCCACGAAATGCAGAAGAACTCCAACCTCAACCGTGCCTTCGCAGCCCTGGAAGAAGAAGGAGTCATCGCACGACTGAACTTCACCTGTTGCGGTACCTGCGCATCCGCAGAGATCTGGGATGAGATCGACGATAACCGTGAATGGAAGGGATACATCTACTTCCACCAGCAGGATACCGAAAGCCTCGCAGAGAGCGGCGGCACCTACGTTGGCTTTGGTTCCTTCCTCGCCTACCCCAGGGACGAAGAAAAATGGAATACCTTGAGCGATGCGCAGAAGGAAGAGATCAGTGCCCTGCACAAGAAGCTCTCCGTGGAGCTCATGAAGGACACTATTATCCCCGTACTGGAGAAGCACGGTCTGAGCGTGAAATGGAAGGGGAATTTCGATACTCGCCCGTTCATTGGGGGAGTGGAAGTCTATAACATCCCCTAACCGCTGGTGAGCTGAACCGGGTGGGTGCCTCGGCGCTATACTTGTGCGCTACTTGTGGCAGAGGGGAGAGGCGCCTCCCAACGCTACGAAAGTTTACGAGGAAATAAGCTGAGAGCGTGAGAACAGACACCACGATATCTCAGTCAGAGTATTAACTAGCCGATACGGCACCCATTCGGTAGGCTAGACGGGTAGCGCGGTACGTCCACACTAGAGATAAGGCAGAACCTATCCACGTGATAGGAACTGATCGACATAGCCTTCTGCTGCCATATACGGCAGGAAGCTAGAGCTCTAGAACACCCTATAGGGGATAAGAATAACCCCGAGCCGGAAGAGTCAGATCATCTGAAGCTTTGCTCGGATGGACGCTCACTCCAACCGGAGTAGGCTAGAAGAAGTGGACGAACCGCCACCCATATTCCCAACCAAAGGAGCAGGCATGTCGACCGACGCCCGCGAAAAAGCCCGCCAGATTGCGGCCCAGCAGGCCAAGAAGAGCCCCAGCCAGGCAAGCCGCCGCTGGCTCCAGTTCGGCGTACTCGCCGTGGTCCTCATCATCGTAGGTATCATCGGCTTCGTCGTAGTCAACGGCAACAAGAACACCAAAGTAGCAGAAAGCGGCCCGGTGCCCTCCAGCGCCAACGAATACGGTGGCATTGTGCTGACCAAGGACGGTATCGTCCAGAACTCCTCCACCCAGGAGACCCGCGACTTCAAGCAACTCGCAACCTCGACCTCCTCCGTGACCCCCATGGTCAACGGAACCGCAGCGGCAGTCAACACCCTGCCCCCGGGCGTGCAGACCGCTGAAGAGGCATCCAAGAACGGCCAGCCCGTACGCGTGACCATCTTCCAGGACTACAACTGCGTGCACTGTGCAGAGTTCGAGAAGAAGTACGGTGAAGAAATCCAGAAGCTCGTCGAGGACGGCACCATCACCCTGGAAATCCGCAACCTGACCTTCCTGGACCGCTCCTCACCCACCGCTTACTCCGCACGTAACGCGGCAGCAGCATACTCCGTGGCCAACCAGGTCAGCACCAGCGAATTCCTGAACTACCAGCGTGAGATCTTTACTCACCAGGGCCGCGGCGACATGAACAACCAGCAGATCGCCGACATCGCTTCGAAGTACCACGCTTCCATCGGCTCCGATATGAACGATGGCAAGTGGCGCCCCTTCGTGGACGTGGTCAACGCTGAATCCGCAAAGAACGGCATTCAGGGTACCCCCACCGTCTTCGTTGATGGCGACCAGTACACCAGCAACGACTTCAGCTCCTTCCTGAAGCAGAAGATTGAAGCAAAGAAGAAGTAAACGCTTCGATACGAAAACCCGGTAACCTCCACGCGAGGCTACCGGGTTTTTCCATGCACGGTGATGAGTACGAGGGGTGGGTGAGCAGCGTACAGAGGCAGTGCTCATAAGGGCTAAAACGAAGGAAACGAACATACCATCACCCCATAATTTAGAAGTATTCTCAACCAAACCCTAAAAGAACAACTAAGCAGACTCAATCAAGAGAATAAGGTACACTGGACAGGTTGCCTCCTTAGCTCAGTTGGCCAGAGCATCTGTCTTGTAAACAGAGGGTCACCGGTTCGAATCCGGTAGGGGGCTCAGAAAAATCCTGGTTCGCACCAGCCTCATAGCAGAGGTGCGGATCAGGATTTTATTGTACGAGTGTCCTGTAGTGTCTAAGGGACTCGCACTAGCACATCGTCCACCCGCCCTGAGGAACCAAGTATGTCTGAAACCTCCGGAACCCCGCAGGCCCCCGCCTCGCAGGGCACCCGTACCGCGGCGCTGCGCATCGTCAAAGCACGCGAAACCAACGACTACCCCCTCGAAGAATTCATCGAATCGCGAGGATTCCGCCCCGAAATCCAGGGCCTGCGCGCCTTCGCCGTGCTCCTCGTGGTGCTCTACCATGTCTGGTTCGGCAAAGTCTCCGGCGGTGTGGATGTCTTCCTCTTCATCTCCGCCTTCCTGCTCTCGCTCTCCTTCATGCGCAAGATCAACGAAGGCAAACCCCTCAACCTTTTCAACTACTGGCTGCACGTTTTCCAGCGACTGCTACCCGTAGCCACCGTGGTTATCGCGTGTACCACCATTGCGTCCTTCTTCGTGCTCGCGCCCAGTCGCTGGTCGCAAACCGTAACCGACGCAAGGAGCTCCCTGTTCTACTTCCAGAACTGGAACCTCGCGTTCAGCTCCGTAGACTACTACGCCCAAAACGCCTCCGTGAAGTCACCCTTCCAGCACTTCTGGTCGCTCTCCATCCAGGGACAGATCTTCATCATCTGGCCCCTGCTCTTCGCCGCAGTAGCCTACGTCGTGCACCGATTCCGCGGGAACCTCTTCACCACCGCGGTATTCATCTTCAACACGGTGTTCGTCGCATCCCTGACCTTCTCCATCGTCGAAACCGACACCAACCAGGGATTCGCCTACTTCGACACCCGCACCCGCCTGTGGGAATTCGCCATCGGTACCCTGCTGGCAATGCTCACCCTCAAGTGGAAGGCACCCGAGAAGGCTCGAGTAGTTATGGGCTGGGTCGGCATTATTGGTCTGGTCACCTGCGGCGCAATCCTGCCCGTGGAACGAGCATTCCCCGGCTACCTGGCGCTCTGGCCCGTGATCTCCGGTGCGCTCGTCATCATGGCAGGCCGCACCAACAGCCGCTGGGGCATCGATCGACTGCTGGTCTCCACACCCCTGCAGAACCTCGGCAACATCTCCTACGCCCTGTACCTGGTGCACTGGCCTATCCTCATTCTCTACAGCAGCGCCGTCGGTACCTCCCGCGTGAACTTCATCGAAGGCGCCATCATCATCCTTGCTTCCATCGGCCTGGCATGGCTGCTCATCCGCTTCGTCGAGAAGCCGCTGCGCTACCGCAAGGACCCCTTCGTACCCTGGCTCATGATGAAGATGCGCTTCAAGACCGTCTTCTCCGTCAAGACCTGGGCAGACCAGCTCGCCTTCATCCTCGCGATCTTCCTGGTCGCCGGCGTACCCCTGGTCGCCGCACAGACCTGGGTTGGCTACCGCAACACCCAGTCCGAGCAGAACGCCGAACTGAAGGTGCAGACCGCCAGTGAAAACTACCCCGGCGCCCGCGCTATCGGCGGCGCCCAACAGGGACTTATTGACAACCCCATCCCCTCCGGTGGTGACGTCAAAACCCAGTTCGACGGACTGAGCGACCCCTGCGCTGGCGGCTTCGCGCCTTCCGACCCGGCACTCGCCAAGTACTGCAACGTGCAGAAGTACGGCCCCGAGGACGCACCGCTGACCATGGTCATCGGTAACTCCCACGCCGAACAGGCGCTGAGCATCTTCAAGCCCATCGCAGAACAGACCAAAACCAACCTGCAAACCTACCTGCTCGGCGGCTGCCAGTACCCGGTCCGCGCCGTCAACGCCAGCAACGAATGCTCGGAATTCAACACCAAGATGACCGAGGAAATTCTCAAGCGTAAGCCGCAGACCGTGGTGCTCATCGCCACCGTTGCCCAGGCACGATCGAACGACGAACGAGTCGACCCGAGCCTCGACGAGACGGTCCGCCGCCTCACCGAGGCAGGAGTCCAGGTCATCGGCCTGCGTGATAACCCGCGCTTCGAGTACAACATCTACGAGTGCGCTCAAAAGGCCGGTGCCGACAAGAGCTCCTGCGCACGACCCGCAAGCGACAAGTACGCCGCCGAAAACCCTGCAAAGGAAATCTTCGATAAGTACCGCAATCAGGGTGCCGTCATGGTGGACCTGAAGGACGTGTACTGCCCGGACGGCATGTGCAGCCCCGTGGTTGGAAACATCTACGTCTACCTCGACGACAACCATGTCTCCAAGACCTACAGCCGCACCATGGCTCAGGAAGTCTTCCAGCGTGCAGCGGAAGGCGGCTGGCTCGTCAACGGAAAAGTGAACTTCTAAAGTTCGCCGATATAGCGGATCCCCCGTGCTGTTCTACAGAAGTATGAACAGTGCGGGGGATCCGCTGTATTAGGAGGAACTGCAGTGGCAAATGGACTCTGTGGGTCTATATAGTGATGCATGGTTGAATATAAAATCAGGATAGGCTAACTTAAAATATCCTTGAGGTTGCCCTAATAGCCCGAGGTTTTATAGACAACACCACAGAATCGAGCACGACAGCATACGATGATCCCTTCCGGACTGAAGCAAACCCCTCCGTGGAACAAAGTGACACCCGGCTCGTCCGACTGCATCCTGCTCCAACAAGGAGAACAATGACCATCTCACGTAGCACCTTCATTAAGGGCGTATCTTTCAGTACACTGGCCGGCCTGCTCGCTGCCTGCTCCACCGGTACCGGTACCACCTCCAGCACCACGAACTCGTCCGCCAGTGCCGAAACAGGTGCCTTCCCCGTAACCATCACCAGCGATTACGGTGATACCGTCATCAAGCAGGCTCCTACCAAGATTGCAGTCGTCAACGCCTGGAAGAACGCAGACGCACTTCTCGCCCTCGGTGTAATCCCCGCCGGTATTCCTAAGGTCAGTTGGGGTCAGAACTCCAACGACTCCACAGATTGGTTCGACGCCAAACTCAAGGAAATGGGCAAGAGTCTGAACGACATCACCCGTTATGCCGAAGCCGATGGCCCCGCCTACCAGGAACTCGCAAAGCTCGGCCCGGACGTCATCTTCGCTCCCTACGGCAACATGAGCGCTGAAATTTTTAAGAAGCTCTCCGATATTGCACCCGTTGTGACCGCGCCCAAGGGTGTGGGTATGTACGAGGTGTCGTGGCAACAAGTTGTTGAACAGGCGGGCAAGATGCTTGGCACCCCCACCGCCGCAACCAAGCTCGTTGAAGAAACCACTGCGCAGCTGAAAGAAACCACCTCCAAGTACACCAACCTCACGAGTGCAAGCTTCATCGCGGGCTACTTCGATGTTGAGAAGAAGACCCTCGGCGCATACACCGCCCAGGACTCTCGACCCCAGACCTTCACCGACTGGGGCATGGTCGAAGCCCCCTACGTCACCGAACACTCCAAGGACGCGCAGAGCGTCTTCCTCTCCATCTCTTCCGAGGTGCTCGACCAGGTCGAATGCGACGTACTCTGGGCATGGGTTAACGACGAAGCAGACATCGAAAAGATTAAGTCTGATTCGCTCTTCGCCGCACTGCCGGCACTCAAGCATAACGCCGCCGTTTTCGAATCTAACAAACACGTGGGCCTGGCGCTCTCCGCCGCATCCCCGCTCTCGCTGACCTGGGTCGTGAAGAACTCCTCTACCTTGGAGAACTTCTCCACCGCCATCAAGAACAGCAAGGAAGCTAAGTAGAGTGACTCGCCCCCGTCCGGGGCAGGATAGAGGGCAGGGCCGTAGCCTATGGAAGGCACGGTACCTGCCCCGTCTGCTTGCCCTTATCGTGCTCATCCTTGTCGCAGTTGCTCTCTCTATGCTGATCGGTACCCGATTTATCGCCCCTGACACAGTATGGGGAGTGCTCACCGGTAACCGTCCGGAGGGAATCGAGAGTAGCATCATCGACGCGCGCGGAACTCGAACCATCTGGGGACTCCTCATCGGCGCAACACTAGGACTTGCCGGTGCCGGTATGCAAGGTATCACCCGCAACCCATTGGGCGACCCCGGAATCCTCGGGGTGAACTCCGGCGCTGCCTCCGCCCTGGTATACGCCTTCGCCTCCATCGGCAAGGATGGCGCGACCCCCGTCAAACTGGCGCTCATGGGTGCGGTCCTCAGCGCCGGGCTCGGATCGCTCACCAGTGCTCTGATTCTGACGCGCCAGAACGCCCTGGACGATCTGCGCCGCTGGCAGGTGGGGTCCATCGCGGGTAAAGATCTGGAGAACCTCTTCCCCTCGGGGATTTTGTTGCTTGTTGGTGCGCTCATCCTGTTTACGGGAAGCCGAACCATCAACAACCTCGCCCTTGGCGACGATATGGCTGCGTCCCTTGGCGAAAACGTCAATAGAAGAAGGTTCATTCTCTTTATCGGTATAACCCTACTTGTCGGTGCCGCCGTTGCGCTCGCGGGCCCCATCGCATTCCTTGGCCTCATGGCCCCGCACGCTATGCGCTCCTTCATCAGCGCGGACTACCGGATGCTCCTGCCCGCCTCTGCACTCTTCGGCGCTGTCATCCTGCTGCTCGCCGACACGCTCGGCCGCTTGCTCATGCCGCCCCAGGAAATTCAGGTAGGCGTGAGCACCATCGTGGTGGGCGTGCCTGTCTTCATCTATCTGATTCGACGGTCTAAGGGGGCGAGCCTCTCATGATGAGCCCGCATCGTAAAGCTACTGACAGAGTTGCTGAGTTGCGCGGTATCCGTCGCCGTGAAATGCGCCGCCCCATTCTCGGACTATCAGGGTTGGCACTCGCGCTCCTGGCTGCCATGGCTGTACGCGTCCTGCTGGGTAGCTACACCGTCACCATTCCCGACTTTCTGACCTTGGTCACCGGCGGTGAGGTGCCCGTGCGTGGCGCTCGATTTATCGTCATGGAAGATAAACTTCCCAGTGCAGTCCTTGGTGCTCTCGCTGGTATCGCATTCGGATGCGCGGGTGCTATCTTCCAGCTGCTACTGCGCAATCCGCTAGCTAGCCCAGATATTATCGGCATTAGCAATGGCGCTTCCCTTGGCGCAGTACTCTCCATGGTCTATTGGGGTGCTTCGGGATTCAGCGTCTCGCTCTTCGCAATCGTCTTCGCCCATGCCGCTGCGGTCGTCACGATGCTTCTGGCCTCGGGACAAGGCAATGTGGGGAACCGCTTCATCCTGATGGGCATTGGCGTGGCTGCGCTCTGCAACGCGGCCGTCACCTACCTGCTCGAACGCATGTCCATGGGCCAGGCTAGTAGCGCGACCGTCTGGATGGTCGGCTCACTTGGCATCGCCAACTGGGATCGCATTGGTATTCTGCTCATAGCTCTGCTGGTGCTTTTGCCTTTTGTCCTCTGGGGTATCAACCATCTGAAGACCTCAGCCGTAGGTGATGACCTGGCGCACGGTCTGGGCGTGCCGGTGGCTTTCATCCGCTGGTACTACATCGGCTTGGGGGTACTCTTGGCCGCTGTTGCCACTGCGGCTACTGGGCCCATTGCCTTCGTTGCGTTCGTCGTGGGACCTATCGCCCGCCGTATCATTGGCGGCCGTCACACGATCCTGGGAGCATCTCTTGTGGGCGCAACTATCGTGGTGCTCGCCGACTTCGTGGCGGCGAACCTTTTCCCGTCCATCTCATTCCCCGTAGGTATTCTGACCGGTGCTATGGGCGCGCCGTTGCTCATCTGGCTGCTCGTGCAGAATCAGAAGGAAGGAAAATAATGAAAGAAATCACCGAACGCACCCTCAAAGTAGAGAACGTCAGCCTCGGCTACGGCGAAACCACCATCGTCAAAGACCTCTCCCTCGAATTCCCCAAAGGCAAAATTACCGCCATCATCGGCCCCAACGGCTGCGGTAAATCCACCCTGCTACGCGGTGTCTCCCGACTACTCAAGCCGCTCAACGGCGACTTCACCCTCGACGGCAAATCCACCCACGAATACTCCATGAAGGGCTTCGCCCGCATGGTCGGGCTTATGCCCCAGCACCCCATCGCCCCCGAAGGCATTACCGTAGCCGACCTCGTCTCCCGAGGACGCTACCCCTACCAGGGCCTCTTCAAACGCAATAGCGCCGAAGATGATGAGGCGGTTGCTTGGGCTCTCGAAGCGACCGATACCATGTCCCTCGCCGAACGACAGGTTACCGAGCTCTCCGGCGGTCAGCGTCAGCGCGTCTGGATTGCCATGGCGCTCGCCCAGGAAACCGACATCCTACTGCTGGACGAGCCGACCACTTACCTCGACCTGGCACACCAGGTGGAGCTACTCGACCTACTCTCGGAACTCAACGAGCAACGCGGCACCACCATGATCATGGTGCTGCACGAACTGAACCTCGCCGCCCGAGTCGCCGATTACCTCGTCGCTATGAAGGACGGCTCCATCGTCGCCCAAGGCGGAGCACACGAAGTGCTCACCCGCGAGAACCTGCACACCATCTTTAGTCTGAAAGCCGAGGTCGCGGACCCGTTTAACGACGGCAGCGTGGTGGTTGTTCCGCATCCTCGCTCAGCTATCGGACAGAAAAACGCCTAACTATGGTTATCCAAAATAAACGACGTCGTGTGCGTACTCATGGCGAGAATGCCTACGGTCTTTTCACCCTAGTGGTGAGCCGAGTAGAGCGATTGAGCCCTTCTTACATACGGGTGAGCTTGGTCGGTCCTGCGTTGCAGTACGCAGCGCGTCCTATAGCGCTGGGTGGACTGAGCAACGGACTAGATCGAGATGATACGGCTTTCTCCCACAGCACTGATGACGGTGAAAGCTACATCGGTGTTCTTGACGGATACATTAAACTGCTTATCCCACCGGCAGCTCAACGAGATGAACACGGACGAATCAGCGCGTTGCAGAAAAAACCCGTCCACATTGATCTTAACGACTCATGGCGGCAAGATTGGTTTGCCCAGCCTGAATCTCAGCGCGGCTGGATGCGCACCTACACGCTACGTGCTTCCCGTCTGCGCGTTCCTGTGCAGGAAGTAGCAACCATATACGCTGATCTTCCAACTCAGCCGGTAACTCCAGAAGGGCTGGCGGTCCTACCTCAGCGTTATACCTCTGGTACCGGGGTAGGGGAATATGCTCTTCCCGAGATTGATATAGATTTTGTGCTTCACGCAGAGTCAGATGCTGATGGGATTGAACGTATGGGACCGGGGGCTACCTGGGCTTCACCTGCACAGGTAGGAGATCGGGTATCGATTCTTGCTCCGCTTGCAGGGCAGCCCCTATGGGCTTCGTGGTCGGATGCTGGCGCCAGCCGTATTGTTATGGCTGTGGATGAAACCGCGGTACCTGCCGCGCTTTCCATCCTTGCAGAATATGCGTTGGACGATAAGAAGAGAGAAGACGTTGAGATTCACCTTGTTGCCGAGGTGCCGCATGCGGCAGACAGCCTAGAAGCGCTTTGGGGTGGCGTTTACCCGCTATTGCCACCCTTGCGGGAGCTGGAATGGGTAAAGATACACTGGTGTGCTCGTGAGGATGCTCCTCGAGGGGAAGCACTGGCCACCGGGTTGCGGAGTTTGTTGAACCTTGAAGGTGTGCAGGTCCGCGAGAATCGTAAGATTTCACCTGAAAAGCTGGAGAACGTAGATAACGCTGAGGTCGTCTGGACCTTGGCAGATGATGAGAACCCGCAGATTTACGTGTTTATCGCGGGTGAGGCGTCGGTCGTCAAGACCCTGCGCAGTATCTGCGTGCAGGAGGCGTCCATTCCCAAGAATGATGTTTCATTCATGGGATACTGGAAAGCAGGACGCACCGAAAGCTAAGCGAAGAAGCCGGTACACCGCGCAGGTGTGCCGGCTTCTTCCACAGAAGGGTCACTCTCTATAGAGGCCCGGAAAGAAGAACACAATGACGACCCCGCTCCTAGACCCCAACGGCAAGCTCAACGGTGAATCAGTACGCTACGTGGCAATCGGCGACTCCTTCACCGAAGGCGTGGGCGACGTAGACCGCCGCCGCCCCAACAACCTACGAGGCTGGGCAGACCGCGTTGCCGAAGGCCTCGGTGCAGTAGACCCGCAGGCGCAGTACGCAAACCTCGCCATCCGCGGCCGCCTGCTCATTCCCATCCTCGAAGAGCAGCTGCCGGCAGCCCTGGCGCTGAAGCCCAACCTGGTCACCTTCTACGGCGGCGGCAACGACATCATGCGACCCAACGTGGATATTGACCAGCTCATGACCCACGTAGACGAAGCCTTCGCCACCCTGCGCGGCGAAGGAATCGAAGTGCTTACCGTAACCGGCCTGGATGTACAGGGCCAGGGCCCCTTCGCCCGTACCCGCGGCCGTACCGCCACCTACAACGAGCTACTGCGCGGTATCGCTGAGTACCACGGCGTGCACATTATCGACTACTGGTGCTGGAATGACTTCCTCGATTGGCGTCTGTGGGCTGATGATCGCCTGCACATGAACGACCTCGGTCACGAACGCTTCGCATCCCGCGTGCTGGCGCAGCTCGGCCTGCCCGGTGTGGTCACCGAATCGGTACTGCCCCCGGAGGTGCAGCTGACCGTCCGCGAGAAGATTGAGCAGGAGGCACGCTGGGTCCGCGAGTTTGCCCTGCCGTGGATCGGCCGCCGCCTGAAGGGTACGAGCTCCGGGGACGGTGTGAGCCCCAAGTACCCGGAGTGGGTCCCCGCGGCAAGCCTTAAAAACTAACGCCCTTAAGAACTAATGCTGAGGGGGCGCATGTTACGGTGTAAAACTGTATGCCGGGGGAGTGCCCTGTGCTGTATCTGTACCGTATTTGCGCTCGCATTTACGCCGTAACGGGAACGGTAAATCCGCCGTTACGCGTACCGTTGCAAACCCTTAAACCGCCCTTTAAAACCGGGGCGGAAGCGTTAAAACGAGAGTTAAATACTCTTTAAACGCGTGTTTAAGCCTGTTTAACAGCCCTGCGCACACCGCAAGAATCGGTGGCGTGGGGCTGTTTACGGCTTAGATCCGGCTTAAGCTGTTAATCTCACAACATGAATTTCACCGGTGTAATTTATCCCCGGTCACATAGAGAACATCCGTTCTTAAAAAGGTGCATTAACGCCTGACTAGGGGTGTTAAAGAATTCCTTAAAAACATCTGGACTTGCAAAAACACCCATTTTTGGTAAAATGGATAGGTATGTTTGCCGCTCGAAGGCAGGCGTGCATCCGTAAATCGAGCTCTTCGCTTAAACGAGGTGCAATCGGCTCAGAACACCGAGATTCCGCGGATTTTTAAGGCAAAATCCGGCGTGCAGGCTTGCGCGAACCCCCGTATTTACCTAGAATTTAACGCTGTTCGTAGTGGTGGAAACGCCTCTCGACACTAATAAGCTTCACCGTTTTTCCCGCGGCGGGGATCGATGCGTGGCCTCTCACCCACGTGACGATCTCAAACACTCTAGCCCGGCGAATAACCCGGTGCTTCTACATTGGTGGCGGGACGCTCACGAGTAACATCGACTGCGTACCGTCATAAAAGTCAATCAATAAAGGAGTGAAACATGGCAGCAGTCTGCCAGGTGACCGGAGCTGTTCCCGGCTTTGGACACAGCATTTCGCACTCGCATCGCCGCAACAAGCGTCGATTCGACCCGAACGTTCAGAAGAAGACCTACTGGGTTCCTTCGCTGCGTCGTAAGGTAACCCTGAACGTGTCCGCTAAGGGCATCAAGGTTATCGATGCTCGTGGCATCGATGCCGTTGTTGCAGAAATCATCGCACGCGGGGAGAAGATCTAGTAAATGGCATCCAAGGCTAAGGACCTCCGTCCTATCATCAAGCTCAAGTCCACTGCTGGCACCGGTTACACCTACGTGACCCGTAAGAACCGCCGCAACAACCCCGACCGTATGGTGCTGAAGAAGTACGACCCCGTCGTTCGCAAGCACGTTGACTTCCGAGAGGAGCGCTAAGAATGGCTAAGAAGTCCAAGATCGCTCGCAACGAGCAGCGCAAGGTCATCGTCGCTCGCTACAACGAGAAGCGTATCGCGCTGAAGAAGACCCTGATCGACGAGAACGCTACCCCCGAGGAGCGCGAAGCAGCACGCGTGGCACTGCAGAAGCTGCCCCGCAACGCTTCCCCCGTTCGCGTGCGTAACCGCGACCAGATTGACGGCCGCCCCCGCGGTACCTTCCAGAAGTTCGGTATCTCCCGCGTGCGTTTCCGCGAAATGGCACACCGCGGCGAGCTGCCCGGTATCACCAAGTCCAGCTGGTAAATCTGGTATTTTAGTTCCTAAACGGTTTTCCGTCGTCACCGACGGTCACTCGCTTTAGACTCAAACCTTAAGTCTCTGGAAGGGGCACCCTAATGGCTAAGAACCGTACCGAACTCGTTGCAGAGGTTGCAGAGAAGTCTGGCAAGAGCCAGGCAACTGTGAATGCAGTCCTCGACGCAGTGTTCCAGGTTTTCGAGTCTTCCGTCTCCAAGGGCGAGAAGATCACCATCCCCGGTTGGATGGCAATCGAGCGCACCGACCGTGCAGCTCGTACCGGCCGTAACCCGCAGACCGGCGAAACCATCCAGATTCCCGCCGGTCACGGCGTGAAGCTGACCGCAGGCTCCAAGCTGAAGGCAGCAGTCGCTAAGAAGAAGTAATTCTTGAGACTTTGAATCTGCTAAAGACCCCCACCATACGGTGGGGGTCTTTTAGTATGCCCAGATGCTCTCTTGGTGATGAGGATGCGGGTTGCTGGGGAGCGGTTCAGCTGGCGAAGAGGTTAGGCTAGTGAAGAGGTTCAGATGGCAGGCTGGGAGGTGACGGGCTGAGATGGGGGCGTGCTGCGGGGAGCGTATGCAAGGTGGGTCTTCAAGAACTTAACCCTCAACTCGACCCATAAAACACAGAAAGTAGCTCGGCTTCACGGGAGAAGCTATGACGCACTGCAGAAAAAATAAAAAAAATTTATACATTTAAGCAGAAAGCTATGCATAAGCTGAGCGAAAAACCGGGATTATCAAACCCCGCTGGGAAAAATACTTATACATCGCTGTCTGGACACAGCTTAAACACAGCAAACTAAAGCTCAATCTTAGACTCACACCCTAAGCTGGAATCACCGGTGAAGGAAAAGCCACACACCATACAAAACGGCCCCACCCCAACCGGAAAATCAACCATACAAACCCCGGACGATTGACCCTCCGGGACGCACAAGGAGAACCACCTCATGGCACGCCCCGCTCAGCATACTTCCGCACAGGCCACCAACCGTCGCTTCCGCACCGGCGCGGCAGCGCTGTCCCTGGCAGCAATCGCAGCACTCGGTCTGAGCGCCTGCGGTGCCCAGAACACCTCCAACCCTGCGCCCACCGCCACTGCAACCGCTAAGGCATCCTCCACCGCCGATGCAGCAGTCAACGCGGGCAACGGCAAGGTCACCGTCAAGGCAAGTGACGCAGCCTCCCCGAGTGCCACCGCAAGCAGCTCCCAGGGCACCGTAACCGTCACCGGTGCCGACGGTACCGGCGTGACCGCAGACGCTAGCGGCAACGCAACCGTCAACGGCGGCTCGGGATCCGCCAACTCCGGCTCCTCTGCAAAGACTGACGAGAAGGCCGGCGAGACCACCGCCAAGAGTGGCTTCAATGGTGCCGGTAACGGTTCTGTGACCGTCGACAGCGGAACCGTCAGCGCCGCCAACGGCTACACCATGATCCAGATTGACGCTGACGGCGGCTGGTCCTACCACGCACCCAACGGCGACATTGTAGAAGTTGATGCTGACGGCTCCTGGGAACGCGTCGGCCCGAGCGGCAACGTAGAGGTTGAAACAAATGGTTCCTGGAACCTCGTCGGAAAGCCCGGTGTTGTCGAAGTGAAGGCTGACGGCTCCTGGGAACAGACCGGACAGGGCGCCTTCCAGGTACCTGCCGTACCCGTCAAGCCCGCCGGTGCCGGCGCTGACCCCATCCAGCCGGTTACTCCGCGCCGCTAAACAACAGATTGATACCCCCGGCGAAAACGTGGCTATCCCACCCGCTAGAATGCGGATAAACGCCCACGCGCCCGGATAATCACACCCAAACTCGATAGAATTAACGCGGTTGGTTAAAACCGATAATCGTTATGGGAACCACACAAGGATCCCGCGCACGACGCGAATACGTCGCCAACTAGCCGCACCATACTCAACAACCACAAGGAGAAACAATGGCATTCGCCCCCGCAATGAAGAAGACCACCGCGGTTCTGTCCATCGCCTTCGCAGGCGCACTGGGCCTGAGCGCATGTGGCTCCCAGTCCTCTTCCACCACCACTACTGCAACTGCATCCGCATCCGCTTCTGCAACTGCTTCCGCAAGCGCATCGGCTAAGGCATCCTCTGCCGCTGCAACCACCTCGGCTGCTTCCGCTTCCGCTACTGCAGACGTGAAGGTCGACAAGGACGGCAACGTCACCGTCAAGGCTAACGACGGCGAAGGCAACTCCGCAGACGTGAAGGTCGGTGCAGACGGCAAGGCATCCGTAGACGCTAAGGACTCCGAGGGCAACTCCTCCAAGGTAGAGTCCGACGAAAAGGGCAACACCAAAGTTGAGTCCAAGGACTCCGAGGGCAACACCACCTCCACCGTTGAGGGCGACGTTATCGCTTCCGAGGACGGCGGCTGGACCATTCAGGGTGACGAAGGTCAGGTAGCTGTACAGGCTGACGGCTCCTGGAGCCGCCAGGACGCAAACGGCCAGGTCGCAGTTAAGGCTGACGGCTCCTGGAGCATCCAGGCTAACAGCGGCCTGCAGGCAACCGTGGACGCATCCGGTGAAGTAACCTCCATCGTTGGCGGCGAGAAGGCAGACCTGAAGGCTCCGAAGGTTCCCGCAAAGCCCGCACAGGCTAAGGTCACCCCCGTCAAGCCTGCACAGCCCAAGTAAGCTGTAAAGAGCTAACAGCGGCTTGTGACGCTACCAGAGCGTGACAGTCCCTGACTTAGAAGACGCCCCGTGCGCATCCGACCGTGATGCGTGCGGGGCGTCTTTAATTATTTCTCACTCGGGGATGGAGGGGTTTAAATCTTCGGAATGGGTTGCAGGCGGCGCAACTGCGTCACATGCTTGGGTTCGAGTTCCTCAACGCAGCTGACCTGTAGCAGGCGCATTGTGCGGCGCACCTCTTCCGAGAGGATCTCAATCGTGCGATCCACACCGCGGCGGCCACCCGCCATGAGTCCGTATAGGTAGGCGCGGCCAATCAGCGTGAACTTGGCGCCCAAGGCCAGCGAGGCCACCACATCCGCGCCGTTCATAATGCCGGTATCCACCATAACTTCGGTGTCCTTGCCGACCTCGCGAACCACTTCCGGGAGCAGGTGGAAGGGAACCGGAGCGCGGTCCAACTGGCGGCCGCCGTGGTTCGACAGTAGGATGCCGTCCACGCCTAAATCAGCCAGCTTCTTGGAATCCTCCACGTTTTGCACGCCCTTAATGACAATCTTGCCGGGCCACAACTCACGGATTTCCTTAAGATCCTCGTAATTGATGGACGGATCCATGGCAGCGTCCAGCAATTCGCCCACCGTGCCGCCTGTCGAGGAGAGTGAAGCGAACTCCAATTTGGGCGTGGTGAGGAAATCATACCACCACCACGGGCGCGGAATCGCGTTCGCCACTGTCTTCAG
Organism: Rothia sp. HMSC061E04; assembly: GCF_001813685.1. NCBI lineage: Bacteria > Bacillati > Actinomycetota > Actinomycetes > Micrococcales > Micrococcaceae > Rothia > Rothia sp. HMSC061E04. The sequence continues at coordinate 16,520 of NZ_KV813685.1, forward strand.
CGAAAGCTGGGGCGGAATGGAAAAGCCGTTGCGCTTATCGCGCAGGCGCGCCCCCGCAATGGGCGTATCCACGGTGAAGAAGAGCGTATCGTAGCCAGCCTTTGCGGCGCGCTCGACCAAGCCGTAGGAAATCTCACGCTGACGCATCACGTACAGCTGGAACCACAGACGGCCGTTTGGGTTAACTCGGCGTACATCCTCAATGCTGGTTGTACCCAGGGTTGAGAGGGTGAAGGGGATGCCCGCTGCCCCCGCCGCGCCGGATCCGGCAATCTCGCCCTCGGTCTGCATGAGGCGTGTGAAGCCCGTGGGGGCGATACCGAAGGGTAGCGCGGAGGTGCCACCCAGTACCTTCGTGGTGGTGTCTACGGTGGAAACATCCGTCAGGATACCCGGGTGGAACTCGATATCCTCGAAGGCCTGGCGGGCGCGGGTCATTGACAGTTCACCTTCCGCGGCGCCGTCCGTGTAGTCGAAAGCGGCGGCTGGTGTGCGGCGCTTTGCGATGCGGCGCAAATCGTAGATGGTCAGTGCGCTCTGTAGGCGGTTGCCTGCAAAGTCGAGGCTGGGCTTCTTGAATTGCATAAATTCAAGTAGTTCGCTGGGCTTGGGGAGCTGACGTTGCACCATGGGAGGCCTTTCTCTTGGGGGTGCCGCCTGCAGGGCGGGCCTTGGGTGGAGGCGGGGTCATCGGCGAGTCCCGCAGAAGGGTGTGCGAAAAATCGCACCTTCCCAGTCTAAAAATTAAGGGTTAGGCTAATCAATAGTTAGGTAAGGCTTAACTTATTAAGTTAAATATTTCGGGGGTGCCCCGGCGTATCGGTACCGGAGGGCATGGCGAATGAATGAGATGCAATGATTTCCAAACCCGTGCATACCACTTTCGCACTCCTCAACTCACGCAAATATGACGTAATATGACGAGCCGTTACCTCCCGCGTTCACAATGCTCAACTCCCAGCGAACCACCCCCACCACGCTGGCATAATGGGGACAGCAAACCAACGCGCCCACACACGGCGCACCCAACAGGAGAGAAAACCATGAGCGAGAACACCACCCGCAACGTACGCGTGCGCGCCAGCGAACTCGAAGGCCGAGCCTGGCTCAACACCGGCGACAAAAACCTCACCCTGCAGGACCTTCGCGGCAAAATCGTTATTCTCGACTTCTGGACCCTCTGCTGCATCAACTGCCTACACGTCCTCGACGAACTACGCCCCCTCGAAGAAGAATTCTCCGACGTACTCGTCACCGTCGGCGTACACAGCCCCAAATTCGAACACGAAGCAGACCCCGTAGCGCTTGCCGCAGCCGTCGACCGCTACCACATCACCCACCCCGTACTCGACGACCCCGAACTGACCACCTGGCAGGCATACACCGCCCGCGCATGGCCCACCCTCGTCGTCGTCGACCCCGAAGGCTACATCGTCGCCCACCTCTCCGGCGAAGGCCACGTACAGGGCCTCACCTCCCTCGTACGCGAGCTCGTCGCCGAGCACGAAGCGAAGGGCACCCTGCACCGCGGCGACGGCCCCTACGTACCCCGCCCCAAGGCAGCCGGCACCTACGCCTTCCCCGGCAAAGCCATCGAACTGCCCGCCGAATTCGGCCCCGCAAACCTCTTCGGCAACCGCGAACGTACCTACCTCGTCGCAGACAGCGCACGCCACCGCATCCTGCAGGTAGCAGCCGACCTCAACACCGTCATCAACACCTACGGCGGCGGCGACGACCCCATCAACCACCCCGTCAAGGGCCACGTCGACGGCACCGGCACCGAAGCACGCTTCAACGAACCCGCCGGCCTCGCCCTCGTACCCGAAAACCTGCGCGAGAAGCTCGGCTACGACGTGCTCGTCGCCGACACCGTCAACCACCGCCTGCGCTCCCTCAGCCTGCGCACCGGCGAAGTACGCACCCTCGCAGGCAACGGCGTGCAGCGCGTCATCGACGGCGACAACGCCATCACCGGCGACCCCAACTACATCCCCGCCGGCGTACCCGCCACCGAGATTGCTCTCTCCTCGCCCTGGGACGCCGTCTACTCCCGCGAAGCCGGCCAGTTCATCATCGCCATGGCAGGCACCCACCAGCTCTTCGGCTACGAACCCATCAACGGTACCGTCAGCATCTTCGCAGGCTCCGGCGTCGAAGGCCTCGCCGACGGCCCCGCCGCCGACGCCTGGTTCGCCCAGCCCTCCGGCATTATCGAAGCACGCGACGGCAGCCTCTGGGTCGCATGCTCCGAAACCAGCGGCCTGCGCCACCTCACCTTCACCGACAACGGCGTACAGGTCACCTCCGCAGTCGGCAAGGGCCTGTTCGACTTCGGCTTCGTCGACGGCGACTCCGACACCGCCCGCATGCAGCACCCCCTCGGCCTGACCGAACTGCCCGACGGATCCATCGCAGTCGCCGACACCTACAACGGCGCCATCCGCCGCTGGGACCCCGCAACCGGCACCCTCGGCACCCTCGAACGAGGCCTCGACGAACCCTCCGACCTGCTCGTCGAAGAAGTACCCGGCGAAGAACCGCGCCTCATCATCGTCGAAACCAACGCCCACCAGCTCGTACGTGCTTCCATCCCCGCCAAGGCACAGCACGTCGACGAAGGCGCCATCACCACCGCACGCCCCTCCACCAAGCTCACCGGCGGCACCCTCGAATTCACCTCACGATTCACCGTGCCCACCGGCCAGAAGCTCGACACCCGCTGGGGCGACCCCACCCAGCTGAAGATCTCATCCACCCCCGAGAACTTCATCCTGGAAGGCGCCGGCACCTCCACCGGACTGACCCGCACCCTCGTGCTCAACCCCGAAATCACCGAGGCAGTCCTGCACATCACCGCCCGCGCCGCCGCCTGCGACGGCACCCCCGACGGTGACATCCCCGAGCACGCAGCATGCCACCTCTACCAGCAGGACTGGGGTATTCCCGTCGTCGTGACCGGTGACGAGGCAGACGAAAGCGAACTCGTTCTGGACCTTCGCGGTATCAACTAGGGATCTATATAAGAATCAAGGGTCAGTATTATCCTCGCTCCTACAGGGGCACCCGTCCTCGCTTCGCTCGGACACCCTGATGTCGCTACGGATAATACTGACCCTATTTCTGTTGTGCCGACCTGATACCGCTGCGGATAGTGCGGGTTCCCTTTGTACTTTTAGGATTGTGGGACGCGAAAGGGCCGGGTCATCCTCGCTCCTACAGGGGCACCCGTCCTCGCTTCGCTCGGACACCCTGATGTCGCTACGGATAACACCGGCCCTTTTCTGTCGTGCCGCCCTGATGTCGCGTTCAGAGCATACTGGCTCTTGCGCAGCTCAGCAGCTTTAGAAGGAGACTCGGACCGCCTTCGCATCCGCCTCCACCGATGCCTTCAACGTAAACGGAATCTCCTTCTGCACCTGCGAACGCTCACCCGTAAACAAATCCAACTGAGTAAACGACACCTTCGCCGTACCCGACATCGGCTTCAACGACCACACACCCGCCGAACTCACACTTACCTGCGGATCCGCAACCTTCGCCACAGACCACTTCACCTCAGAATCCACACGACCCGTAAACGCATACTCAAAAGGGCACCCACCCGGATAAAGAGTGCTCTGCTGCGTACACTTCTTCAAATGATCCTGCACCTGCTCCTTCACCGACGACAACGCATTATCACTCGGCTTCAACTCCATACGCACCGCATGATTCGCATCCTGCGCAGTCACCACCTCATTTACCTTCTGCGCCGTATAAACCGTCGAATCATACGACACCGCATACACACCCGGATAAAACACCGGGAACGACGCCGCACCATCATCCACCGCAACCTTACGGTTATTAATCGTCGCAGCCTCCACACCCTGAATATTCACCTTCACCGACGGCAAAGACGCCTCATCAATAGCCCACTTATCAAAAAAGCCCCAATGCGTGCCCGAACGGTGCAAACGAAAATCCGTATGCTGCTGCGAACCCTCCAAAGTATAGGACGCACGCACCGTCGCATGCTCCCCATCCTCGCTGGTCTCCACCACCTCATACGACACCTCACCCAACGAAGACACCGAACGCCTCAAAGCATCCCCATCCAACAAAGACGCGTCACCCTCAGGAATCTGCGCACCCAACAAACCACGCGCATACGAACCATTACCCGTACGCAACGCATGAAAATACTCCCGCACCTGACCCGTCGGACCATACACCAGCTTATTCGTCATAACCAGCGCCGCAGCAGCCACAGAAACCGCCACCACAACACCGACCATCCACATTGCCAGAACCCGCTCCACGGGAGAAAAATTACGCATAGAACCAGAGTAACGCAGGTAGTCCGCTAGGTTTCGCGCACCGCACACACTAAAGTTGTGTATATGGCAGAACGCGCTCACGAAGTCCCCGCCAAATACGGCGAAGTCAAAGAACTATTCCACCCCCGCATGCGCTCCTACGGCAGGCGCATTGAAGCGGCACTCCCCGGCACCATCGTGCTCCTCGCCGCGCTCGCCTTCATCTTCTACAAGCGACCCGCCCTGCCGTACACCATCCTCGTACTGCTCATCGGCACCATCGCAGGCGTAAACCTCTACTCAGTCCTCAAACCCACCATCATCGTCATCACCAAAACCCACGTGCTCCGCGCACGCACCTTCGGCTGGTTCGCCGTACCCCTCGAAAAAATCGATCACACCATCTTCGCCGAAAAGCTCTACCCCAAAAAAGCCTACGGCCAGAAACTCAAAACCGTCGCCGGCCGCCTACGCTACCGCAGCTTCCCCGCCATGTGGGCTGTCGACAAAGACGGCAAACAGCTCATGCGCATCGACGGCCGCGTCTGGGACGGCAAAACCATGAGAGAAGTCTCCTCCAAACTCTCCGCCCAAACCACCATCTACAAACAGATCAACGTGGTCAACATGGACAAAGAACACAAGGGACTCATCACCTTCAACGAACTGCACCCCGGCTGGCGCTCCAGCCTTATGACCGCACTCGCCGTCATCATCGTGGCAATCCTCTTCGCCGCATCCTTCATGCCCGAAGAACTCGCACGCACCATCTACCTCATCCACTAGAACACCCGTTCTTCAACGGTGCTTCTTTTCGGATGCGCATCTTCAGGACGCGCAAAGGCCCGGCACCCACCCCATACGGGGCAGGCGCCGGGCCATTTGTATGCCTAACTCAAGACGCATTGCGCGTTAGCTCAAGACGTACTGCGCGCCAGTTTTAGATGCGAGCCTAGCTCTCCGGGCGCGACAGCACCGCCACCAAAAACTCCGAAGAACCCTCCACAAACGGGTGCATCTGCCACGACGAATACGTATTATCCACGTTCAGGCCAGCATCGCGGGCATCCGCCAAAAACTGCTCAAACGCATAATCACGGCCCGGACCCGAACCGTAACCCACGACAGCGCGGCCGCCCGGCGCCAACACGCGACGGAAATTCTCAACCACCGGCTTACGAGTCGAACGAGCCAAGAAACCCATCACATTACCCGCACACACCAGCAACTCAAAACCATTCTCCGCCGTAGCCTCACCCTCAATGCCCAGCACCTCCGGCAAATCCACCAGATCAGCCGTAATCCACGTAGCATCCGGGCAGACGCGGCGCGCCTCCTCAATCAGCTCAGGGTCAATATCCACACCCGTCACACGGTGACCCAACGCGTGCAGCTGCTTACCCACACGACCAGGACCCGAACCCGCATCAAGAATCTTCGCACCGCGAGAAGCCATAGCGTTCAACAGACGAGACTCACCCGCCATATCATTACCCTCAGCCTCCATCGCCTTAAAACGGTCAATGTACCACTGAGAATGATTTGGGTTGCTCTCCTTACGGACCAACCACAGTGACTTCTCACGCTCAGCCGGAGCGTTGAAACTCATCATTGCCATAAAAACTCCTTAGACAGGGTTGAGGATGCGCCAACCGCCACCAGGCAAGGTGACCGCGGCATATAAGCGGTGTGTGCGCTACGTTCTAGCATAGCCCCACCCGGCACCTGCCGGTAAGGGCAGTAAGAGCTGGACGGGGCTATCGGGACAGCACGAAAAACAAAGAAGCTACAGGGGAGCGGTTAGAGGTGATCGCCGCCAGTATTCGACGTACCCTCAGCAAACGCCTTACGCATCTGCTCCTCACGCTCCTCCTCAGCCAGACGAGCAGCCTCAGCGAACTGCGCTTCAATATCGGCAAGCAGCTCCTCAACCTGCTCCTTACCAGCCACCGGGCCGCCAGCAATCAGACCATCAGCGCCCAAAACCACAGCCAACGGTACACCATTACCGAAATTCGCGCGCGCGCCAGCCTCACGGTCAATCAACGGAGTCAAACCCTCCGGCAACGTACCCGCATTACGCGACGTCTGCAACGACTCCAGGCTCGAATACACCGGATGCAACGCCACCTGCGGCAGACGCTCCTGCCACGAAGACATCGTCATCAAAAACTTCACACAACCAGCGCAGGTCGCCGACACAAACACCAGCACACGCGCCTGATTCTTAGCCAACGCACGCAAATTCGTGTGACGGCCATTCTCCAGGTACAGCGCCGCATGCGGAATCGGCATGCGAACATACTGCTCCTCGCCATTCTCGTCATACACCGGCTCCGGCAAAATCAGCTCAGCCTGCGGCTCCGGCTGCGCAAGAGCATCACCGCGGCGAACAGCCTCCAACGTCACAGCAATCAGCGCCGCACCAAAAACCCAAGTCCAGCCGCTATTACCCAGACCCAGCAGAGTCAACACAACACCCGTGCCGCCCCTCAACGCACTCGCATGCGCACCAGCCGCCGCCAACAGCAGCGCAATATTACGGACCAGCGTATAACGGCTCACCGGCGCATTCGACTCAGAACCAAAACAATTACAACCCGCAGTACGACCCGTCGCCAGCGCGCGCGCAATCACCACCGTATAAAACAGCATCAGAATCAGCGCCAAACCCGAAGCAATCACCGCAGGCAAACGCACCGGCGACAGCAGCAGAACGGCGGCTAGTGCGATTTCGAACCACGGCAAAATCAGCGACACCGCACGGGTCGGCGCAATCTTCTCCAAACCAAGATTCTGAATACCGGTCACGGTACTCTGCGGGTCCTTCGCCTTAGCAATACCGCTAATCAACAAAGTCAACGCAACAAGTGCCGTACACAAAACAAGCGGCACAGTAGAGACGGTGAGCATAAAACCCCTAGAGTGAGTGTGCGAAAACAGGAGGCGGCAACGGCAGTTTTTAGGTAGCGCAAACCGCGCGACGTGCCGCCGTGTTATACACGATTTTACGCCCTGCACATGGGGAATTGTCTCTACGAGTTAAGCTCTACGGGTTAAGCGGAAAGCGGTATTCGCCCTCGTTCCTACAGGGGCACCCGCCCTCGCTTCG
>NZ_KV813685.1:24032-38153 GCF_001813685.1 Rothia sp. HMSC061E04
TCGCTTCGCTTCGGGCACCCTGATGTCACTACGGGCGATACCGCTTTCCTTAGGGTTAGGCGCGCTATGCCCTTCCTCCGCTCCTGCAGGGGCACCCGTCCTCGCTTCGCTTCGGGCACCCTGATGTCGCTTCCGGAAGGGATAGCTACGCATGGGTAGCGATGCCTCGTACACGCTTAGATAGCCGTGAGGCGCACCCCGTACTCGCCCGCCAGCTCCGCGTACGCCTGTACAAAGCGCTGCGCTCGCGCACCCGAAGCACAGAAAACACCCACACGCTGATCGCGCACCGACTCAAACAGGCTCAGCAGCTCCGCGGGCACGTCGGTTGCCGGCAACAACGACCCCTCCGCGTCACTCAGCTGCGACAACGGCACATGCATCGCACCCTCATGCTTCATCGACTCCTCACGCTCGTGCCCCTCACGCACATCCAGCAGAACCTGCGGAACCTCATGCGCCGACAAATCCACCGGCACCACACGCGCCGGATCCGGCACCGCCCCAAACGACGTACACGTGCCCGACAAGGCATCATACGTCAGCAGAGTACCCGCCGCCGTCGGCAGACCACTCACGAACTTGAGCACCTCCGTCGCCATCAGCGAACCAACCACAGCCGTCGTCGCGCCCAACACTCCGGCAAGCGCACACGACTCCACCGTCTGCGGAATCGTCGGAAAAATATCACGCAAATGCGCGCCATCCGGCTCAAAAAGACTCACCGACCCGCCAAAACGCAAAACCGTGCCCCACACCAGCGGCAAACCCGCAACCTGCGCAGCATCCGCAATCAGATACTTCGACGCAAACGTATCCGTACAATCCACCACACAATCCGGTGCCGACGCGGCGAAAAGATCCAAAATCCAGGACGCATCCACATGCCGAATTGTTGTCTCAACCGTCAACGACGGGCACAGCTCCAAGGCACGGCGCGCCGCAACCTCCGCCTTCGGCTCACCCACATCAGACACACCAAAAAGCGGCTGACGCTGAATATTCGTCAGCTCCACCGAATCAGAATCCACAATATGCAGATACCCCACACCAGCCGCCGCCAATGCCTGCACCACCGGACAACCCAAACCACCAGCACCAATCACCAACACGCGGGCAGCCGCCACCGCATCCTGATTAAAGCCAGGCAGGCGACGCTGACGGTCCGTGCGCTCGCGATCCAGGCGCGCATGCTCAGGATTCACCGGGGTAGGGGAAAGGTTTACATCCACGAGACAAAACCCTCCGACGGCGACGACGCCTTCGCGTGCTCACGCACCGGAATACGGCCAGCCTCACGCGCCAACGCGCCCGCCTGCACCGCAAACTTCATCGCCTGAGCCATCGCCACCGGATCCTCAGCACGATTCACCGCCGACGCCAACAACACCGCATCACAACCCAGCTCCATCGCCAGCGCCGCGTCGGAGGCGGTACCCACGCCGGCATCCAGAACCACCGGAACCTGCGCGCGAGAAGCAATCAGCTCAATATTGTGCGGGTTCAAAATGCCCAGGCCGGTACCAATCGGCGCGCCCAACGGCATAACCGCCGCAACGCCCGCATCCTCCAGGCGAGCGGCAGCCACCGGGTCGTCAGAGGTGTACGCGAGCACCGTGAAATCCTCAGCGACCAGCTGCTCGCAAGCGTTCAACAGCTCCACGGTGTCCGGCAGCAGGGTATCTTCGTCATGGATAATCTCGACCTTCACCCAGGAAGTGCCCAGCGCCTCGCGGGCGAGCATCGCGGTCATCACCGCATCAGCTGCGGTGCGGCACCCTGCGGTATTGGGCAGCGGCGCAATATTGAGCTTCTGCAGAAGCGGAAAAATGGGGGTGCCTGCGGCGTGACGGCGCATAGCAACGGTCGTCATTTCGGTGCCGGAGGCGATGAGCGCCTGTTCGAGCAGGTCCATGCTGGTTGCGCCTCCGGAACCCATGATGAGGCGGGATGTGAAGGTGCGGTCGCCGATGGTGAGCGGTGTGAGGCTCATGGTGTTCTCCTCTGTGGGAACGTCTAGATAACGGGGTTTGCTGGTTGGTGTGGGGCTCTACGGTGCGCCCGGTTTAGGGAACAAAAACCGAGAATATCTGTTCTTTTTGCCGGTGGGTGTGAGCCGGCGGGAATCTCCCCGGTACAGGCTGGAAGATTAGCCGCCCTGAACGGCGGTGAGGGCATCCACCCTATCGCCCTCGTTCAGCGGCACATCCAGCCACGTGGAACGCGGCACGATACTGCGGTTGAGCGCCACAGCCACGCCATTTTCGGTACCGAACTGGTCCATGACAAGGTCAAATACGGTGGGGGCGTTGGTGGTTAGCGGCTCGCCGTTGTAGGTGATGATCATGCGAAATCCTTTCGTGAGGGTGCCGGGTGCATCCGGCGGGGACTGTGTTTAGTGGGTGAATCGTGCAGGGTCGCACGCCTGCATGATGGGCGGAATCTCAGCCCCGCAGGCGACCTTCGCGCCGACCTTGCCGGCGAGCGCGGCAAGCAGAATGCCGTGGCGGAAGTAGCCCGTGGACACGAGCTGACGGGTGCCGTCAGTACGGGTGCGGTGCCCAAAGATGGGCAGGTCGTCCGGGGTGCCGGGGCGGGCGCCGACGTTTGCCTCCAGAAGCTCGCACTCTTCAATGGCAGGCACCAGGCGGATCGCGTCACGTAGCAGCTGGTGTACGCCGTCAATGGCGGGCAGCGTGCGGTGGTCTTCGCGGCTGGTTGCGCCGATGCACAGTTCCCCGTCCGGGCGGGGGATGAGGTAGACGGGGCGGGAGTTCACATAGCCGCGCACCACATGCTTGAGGATGGGCCGCGGGGCGCACAGACGCAGAATGTCCCCGTAGACGGGGCGTAGTGGGTAGTCCCCGTGCAGTGTTGCCCCTAGTCCAGTGCAGATAATGTCGCCTGCATCCGGGTCGGTGACCCGTTCGGTGCTGAAGGTGACGCCGCGGCGGGTGAGGGCGTCTTTGAGGGCGCGCCTCATGAGCCGCGGGTGCAGCTGATGGTCGCTGGGGATGCTCACGGCGCCGGCGATACGCGGCGCCAGGAGTGGTTCGAGGGTGCGCGCCTGCGTGGGGGTGACGGGGTCTGCGGGGCGGTTCATGTCCCGGTAGTAGGCGCGGGTGCGTTGCAGGTGCTCGGCGTCGGCACGGTCGGCTGCGATGATGAGCGTGCCGGTGGTGTCGTAGCCGGTGGGCAGGTCGGTGGCGCGGCTGAGCCTCTCCATAAGGGAGGGGTAGGCGTCGGCGCTGGCAGTCATGAGAGGGAAGAGCGCGTCCTGCTGGAATTGCACTTCTGCGATGGGCGCGAGCATACCGCCGGCGTAGTGGCTGGCAGCGGGATAGAGTGCCGTGCCGTCGTCGGCGGTGCCGTAGTCGCTGGTTTCGGCGTCGATGAGGTGCACGTTCTCGCCGCGTTCGGTGAGCTCAAACGCGGTGGTGAGGCCAATGATTCCGCCGCCAATGATGGTGATGGTCATGGCTATGCCTGCAGCGCGGGGTTGTCGACGAAGGCGCGGACCATGGCGATTCCGGCAACTCCGGTGGTGCGGATGGCGGGGCAGTCTTCGGGGGTGATGTCGCCGATAGCTACGGTGGGCACGGCAGACAGTTCGGCAAGTTCGCGGAGCCCATCAAGGCCGAGGGGCGGGCGGTTGGACTGCTTGGTGGGGCTGGGGCGGAACGGCCCGGTGCCAATGTAGTCGATCAGGTGTGCGATCTTGTTGGACTCTTCGACGAGCTGCCGGGTGCCGGTGGTCAGGCCGATGATCGCGTCGGCGCCGAGGAGGGCTCGGGCGTCGGCTACGGGCAGGTCGTCTTGACCGATGTGCACGCCGTCAACGCGCACGCCGCGGGCGCGCAGCGCGAGGGCGACGTCTACACGGTCGTCGATGAGGAGGGTCTGGTGCGGCTGGATGATGCCGGCGATAGCTTCGGTGAGCTGGTAGAGCTCGCGCGCGCTGATGGGTTTGGACCTGACTTGGATGCAGGTGGCGTGTTTGGCTGCCCGGACGGTTTCGAGGGGGTTGTCGCCTGTGACGAGGTAGAGGTTCAGGTCGAGGGGGCGTGCGGGGGTGGTGTAGGGGTGCGTTTCGCGGGTCATTCGGGTCTACGATTCGTCGTCGAGTAGATGTTTTTTTTTGAGAAATTCTCTCATCGAATTTCTGTGGTTAGGTTAGCACAACTGTGTGGTGAGTTGAACATCCTTCAAGCGTTTTGAGGTGCCTTGCGGGGTGCGTTCCTCGCTCGTGTAGGGGAGCCTGTCGGGTTCGATGGCTCGCTTTTGATGTGTGCGCTTGGCTCGCTATACACTTTCTTCGCTCCTACAGGGGCACCCGCCCTCGCTTCAGCTCGGGCACCCTGATGTCGCTTCAGGAAGGTATAGCTGTGCTGCGCGCTCGCATGGGGCTACAGCATGCTCTTTCTCGATGAGCCCTCGGGAAGGCGCCCTGACCTCCCATACGGAGTCACCGCAATGCCCTGAACCCAACATTCATTCCCGGCGAGCTGTCTGCGGTACCTAACCCCAGTATTCCCCCTCCCCGCCTCCGCGCATACTCTTCCCAAGCCGAGGGCCCGCGGCTCTCACCCTTGCCGCGCAGCCACGTTCCCTACCTCGTACACAGGGAAGGGGAGAGAGTTAGTAGGGGAGAGGTCGGTATGTTCCGTCGCGACATCAGGGTGTCCGACGCGAAGCGAGGACGGGTTCCCTGCAGGAGCAAGGAACATACCGCCTCGACCTGCTCAACCTAACTCAAAATAAAAAGCCTCCTACCGCAGGGCAGAAGGCTTGTGGAGCGGCTGACGGGAATCGAACCCGCGTATCAGGCTTGGGAAGCGTGCGCTCTACCATTGAGCTACAGCCGCATCTTTTTCAGTGTATCGCGCTTGCTTGTCGGGGGTGAAATGTGTTGCGTCTGTTTGTGTGCGGGGTGGCGGGGTTGAAATGTGATGTAGGCCTGTGTGCTGGGGCTGGTGGATGCCTGCACGTGGGTGGTGTTTGCCAGGTATCCTTTAAGCGTGCTTATTTCAGATCGCGATATTCGTCAAGAGATTGCTGATGGGCGCATCGTTCTTGATCCGTTCGATGAGTCGATGATTCAGCCTGCAAGTGTGGACGTGAGGATTGATCGTTTCTTCCGTCTGTTTGATAACCATAAGTACCCGCATATTGATCCTGCTCAGCCGCAGGAGGATTTGACGCGTCTGGTGGAGGTGGCTCCTGATGAGCCGTTTATTCTGCATCCGGGCGAGTTTGTGTTGGGTTCTACGTATGAGAAGGTGACTCTGCCTGATGATGTGGCTGCCCGTTTGGAGGGTAAGTCGTCGTTGGGTCGTTTGGGTCTTCTGACTCACTCTACGGCTGGTTTTATTGATCCTGGTTTTTCGGGGCATGTGACGCTTGAGTTGTCGAATATGGCGACTTTGCCGATTATGTTGTGGCCGGGTTCTAAGGTTGGTCAGTTGTGTTTCTTCCGGTTGAGTAGCCCGACTGAGCATCCGTATGGTTCTGGTGCGTATGGTAACCGTTACCAGGGTCAGCGTGGCCCGACTGCTTCGCGTAGTTATTTGAATTTTCATCAGACGATGATTCCTGCGGATGGTTCTGTGGAGTCTTAGTCTTTCCCGCTTTGGGGTGCGGGCGTGCAGGCTGTGTGTTTGTGCGCCCGCGTTGGGCGGTTTTTTCGCCTGTTGTGCTCGTGCGTTCACTCGCGTGCGGGTTTTTATCTCTCACTCTCTAAGGATTTTTTGATGAATCTGAAGCCTGTTGTTCTGCGTGTTGCTGGTGCGGAAGTTTCTTTGTATCTGATTGATATGTCGGACTCTTTTGTGGAGCGTTTTAAGAAGGCGTGGGAGCCTCTTGCTCCGGAGTTTTTTGATACTCCTGATGAGGCGTATGCTTCGTTGTCTCGTTTTGATCAGGTGATGCTGGTTCATGCGCCGACTGATGAGTCGGTGATGGATTTGGCGAATCCGTTGATGGGTTCGTTTGATAAGGTTTCGACGCTGCGTGTGGCTGATGATGATTCGGGTATGCAGGATCTGACGAGCCGTATTACGTTGGCGATGATTGAGCAGCTGGTTGGTCGCGGTGTGATGCTGCATGCGGCTGTTATTGGTGACCCTGAGTCGAAGCGCGCTGTTGCGCTGGTGGGTGTTTCTGGTAGCGGTAAGACGACTGCGTCGCGTTTCTTGGGTTCGAAGTTTGCGTACCTGACTGATGAGACTGCGATTATTTCGGATGAGGGTGTTGTGTCGCCGTATCCGAAGCCGTTGTCTGTGATTGTTGACCCGAATGCGCCGAAGGATCAGCAGAACCCGGTGGATTTGGGTCTGAACGTGGTTGATCGTGATGACCTCAGCTATAAGCTGTCGCGTATTGTGTTCATTTCTCGTGATGAGTCGGCTTCTGAGCCGTATTTTGAGCGTGTTCCGCTGCATGAGGCTCTGGTGTTCTTGAGTGAGCAGAGCTCGGGTCTGGCGCGTCACCCTGAGGGTGTTGTGTCGCTGGCTAAGCTGGTGGAGCGTTGCGGTGGCGTGTGGCGCCTGGTGTACTCGGAGGTTGAGGATACTTTGCCGCTGGTTCAGGATCTGCTGAATGGTGGTGAGCTACCGAATGCTGATGAGGTTGAGAAGCTAGAGAAGTACACGGTTAAGGATCACCTGCCGGGTGTGTTCTTGAACGGTACGATTGCGGTGTCTCGTATGCCGGGTACTTCGGGTGTGCGTGTGGGCGAGGACGGCCCGTTCTTGCTGCTGTGTGACACTGAGCTGAATGAGCTGTCTGATTTTGCGGCTGAGTGCTGGCTGCAGGCTGAGGGCGACATTTCGTATGATGACCTGTTTGCGCGTTTGGCTGAGATCTTTGAGGGTCTGCCTGCGGAGGCGTATGACGAGAACTTGAGCGCTCTGGCGGCTGGTTCGATGCTGTGGGTTCGTGCGATTGATGATGCGACCTGGGCTCAGATGACTAGCGATGAGGTTCTGGATGAGGAGGAGCAGCAGATTGCGCTGGATTCCTCTGAGGATGAGGGCGACGTGGTGGAGGACTAGCCACCGGGTCTCTCTGACGTGGCTTACTGACACGGCTCTCTGGCGCGGCTTACTGAGCTCTGTTTGGTAGGCGCTGCTCGATAGGCACTGCTTAAGCACAAGGGAGGGGCGGGTAGAAGAATGATCTTCTACCCGCCCCTCCCTTTGCGTCTGCGGGGATGCGTTTGTGGGGTGCGGGGTGTTTAGCCCTGCACGGCCTTACTGCGTGACCTTACTATGCGACCTTAACGGGCAGCCTTGTCACGGCGCTTCTGCTCGCGGCGAGCCGCACGCATACGCAGCGGACCGGGCGCCTTCACCGGCAACAGCAGGAGCAGACCCGCCACCACAACGATCAGAATACCGAGCACACCCCAAATCTGCGCGCCCATGATGCTCACGCACAGACCGAACAGCATCGGCGCCAGGAAGCTGGTCGCACGACCGGTGGTCGAGTACAGGCCGAACAGCTCACCCTCAGTACCGGGATCAGCCAGGCGAGCCAGGAAGGTGCGGGACGCCGACTGTGCCGGGCCCACGAACAGGCACAGCAGCAGGGCGCATACCCAGAACACGCCAGGCTGAGGGAAGAACAGCAGCGGGGTAGCCGCCAAGATAATGCCGACCAGCGAGATAACAATAATCGCCTTTGGGCCCAGGTAGTCATCCAGGTAGCCGCCCAGGATCGCGCCAGCCGCGGCGACAGCGCTACCGGCAATACCGAACAGAATCACCTCGGAGGTGCTGAAACCGAACGTGCCCGCCGCGAGAATACCGCCGAACGTAAAAATACCGGACAGACCATCACGGAACACTGCCGAAGCGATCAGGAACCACAGGGTCTGCGGGGAGGTCATCTTCAGGCGACGAATCGTGCGCCACAGCGCCTTGTAGGAGGCGAGCAGACCGCCCTGACGAGCCGGGGAGAAACGCTCCAGGCCCAGCTCCAGGAAACGCAGCTCGCGGGTGGGTAGCACCTCCGGCAGGAAGCGCTCGCGGGTGCGCATACGAACCAGCAGCGGCACGCAGAAGAAGAGGCACCAGGCGGCGGCGAACAGTGCGACCGCACGGATATTCAGGGCGTTCTCGGTGGTCAGGCCGAGCACCTCGGGGGTAAGCACAAAACCCCACAGCACCACAGCCAGCGCCAGGATGCCGCCAATGTACCCGGCAGCCCATCCGGCGCCCGAAATCTTACCGATATTCTCCGGGTGGGAGATACGCGGCAGCACGGCGTTATAGTTCACGTACGCGAACTCGCTGAACACGCTCGCCGCAGAAATCAGGGCGACACCCAGCCACAAGTACTGCGGGGTGGGGCCCACGAAGAAGCACGCCGCCATCGAACCGACCAGCAGTATGGTGTTCACACCGAGCCAGAAGATACCGCGGCCGGACTTATCGTTACGCTGACCGGTGACCGGCGCCAGAATCGCAATGAGGAAACCGGCGATGGTCAGACCCAAAGACAGCGCCGAAGAGGTCTCTTCGGGGGAGCCGAAGTAGCTGCTGGTCAGGTACACGGTGAAGATGAAGGTCGTCATAATCGAGTCGAAGCTCGACGAACCAACATCCCACATGACCCAGGACGCGACCGAACGGCGGCTGTTCGCGTGGTCAACGACCCTACGCTGAGCCTTCGCCTTACGGCGGGGAGAAGAAATAGTCATAGTTGTGCTTTCAGGTGCCGAGGTGGCGCTTCAGCGTAGCGGCGGCATGAAACCGGCTGAAGTAGAGCGGGCGTGCTGAAGAAGGAACACCAGGCGGTACGTACCGAGCGAAGATACGTACCGCCTAGTTCATGAACTTTCACGCGGAAAGCGCAAAGTCTTAGTTGAAGAAACGACGCTGCAGGCGAGCAACACCGAAGCTCACCACAGCACCCACGACGGAGGTCAGAACGGTCCAGAGGATGACCTGACGCAGGGTATCTTCAGACTCGTGGGAAATGGCGGGAGGCTGGTTACCGGTAGCCTTGGTCCAGGCTGCGCCCAGGCCCTTACCAACCAGGGCTACAGCGCCCATGTTGATACCCGCAATAGCAAGCTTAGCGACGGGGTTCATATGTATCTCCTTAGCTGTATACGATGCGGCGTCCTGCCCGTGAACCCCTTCGGGGTTGGGGTGAGAAAAGAGCGCCACTCCCTAGCGTATAGGGTTTAAGGCGTTCGTGCCGCCTTGGGGCCTCTCCGTCCCAAAATTGTACACCGTGCAATTCTGTAATGTGGGCAGAAGAAGGGAACAAAAAGCGGCAAATTGGCGCGAACAGCCAGACACGCCTACAATCGAACCTGGGCTTCCACCCGCACCACAACGGTACGGACAAGGAACCCCAAACGACAGGGGAGCGCCACCGAGGCGCTGAGAGTGCTAAGCAGACCCTCGAACCTGATCCGGTTAGTACCGGCGTAGGGAGTCGAATTTCTTCTCAATGCCCTCGTCCAATCAGAGGGCGAGGACATTCCCCTTCCAACGACGGAAGGACCACCAATGTCACAGAACGCAACCCCCGCCTCCCAGGCATCCACCCAGGCAGAAGCGAAGAAGCCGAACCTGCGCTGGCGAGTCAACGAAATCGTCATCGCCGCAGTTATCGCAGTAGCCTGCGCCGTCATCTTCTGGATTTGGGACATCGCAGTTTCCCCCGCCACCAAAACCGCACTCGTAGCAGCACCCGAATTCCGCCCCATCATCGGCGGCGCATGGCTGCTCGGCGGCACCCTCGGCGGCCTGCTCATCCGCAAGCCCGGTGCGGCACTCTTCTGCGAAATCGTCGCAGCATTCATCTCCGTACTCTTCACCGGCGGCGCATGGAGTGGCGAAATCCTACTCGCAGGCCTCATCCAGGGCATCGGCGCTGAAGTTGCCTTCGCGATCTTCGGCTACCGCCGCTGGAACGCAACCGTCGCCATCTTCGCCGGTGCGCTCAGCGGCCTGTTCATGGGCGGTAACGAAATCTTCATCTACTACCCCGACATGGAACCGGTCAAGGCAATCATCTACGTAGCATGCTCCGTCATCTCCGGTGCAGTCATCGCAGGCTTCCTCGCATGGATTCTCGTGCAGAACCTCGCCAAGACCGGTGTGCTCTCCTCGCTGGCATCCGGCAAGACCCGCCGCTAACCACCAGCAACTAGTCACCACTCGGCACACTACAGCAGCCACACAAAAGGCTAAGGAACTATCATGGAAGCAACACCGCGCGGGGCGCGCATCGAGCTCAACAACTTCAGCTGGCACCACCCCGGACGCCCAGAACCCGTCATCAGCGGACTCAACCTCACCATCAACCCCGGTGAAAAAGTCCTGCTACTGGGCACCTCCGGCGCCGGCAAATCAACGCTCCTGCACGCCATCGCCGGTGTGCTCCACGATGACGACGGCGAATCCGCCAGCGGCACCATCACCATCAACGGGCAAGCACCCGCCGAAGCACGCGGCACCGCAGGCATGATGCAGCAGGACCCCGAATCCTCCATCGTCATGGCAACCGTCGGCAACGACGTAGCGTTCGGCCCCGAAAACCTGCGCGTACCCCGCGAAGAAATCTGGGGCCGCGTCACCGAAGCCCTCACCGCCGTAGGGCTCAACCCCCTGCCCCTCGACCACCCCAGCAGCGCGCTGTCTGGCGGACAGAAGCAGCGCCTCGGCCTGGCGGGCATCCTCTCGATGCACCCCGGCGCCATGATCCTCGACGAACCCACCGCCAACCTTGACCCCTCCGGCGTGCGGGAAGTACGCGACAGCATCCTTACCGCCGCGCAAGCCACCGGCGCGACCCTGCTCGTCGTAGAACACCGCGTGAGCATCTGGGCGCCGCACATGGACCGCATTATCGTGCTCGGCGAAGGCGGCACCATCACCCACGACGGCGCACCCGACACCGTACTCACCGAAGCCCGCCAAGAACTCATCGACGCGGGCGTGTGGGTACCCAACTACGTGCCGCGTGCGCCGCAGAACGACTGCAATAGCGAGCACGGCGAAGCGCTACTGCGCGCCGAAAACCTCAGCATCACCCGCGCACAACCCACCCCCAAACAACGACGCGCACGCCGACACACCATCAAACGCCTCGGCGACACCCCCGCACCCGCACCCACCGATTTGCCTGTCCTGCGCAGCGGCATCAACCTCACCCTGCACGCGGGTGAACACCTCAGCGTACTCGGCCCCAACGGCGCCGGCAAATCAACTCTAGCCCTCACCCTCGCAGGGCTCCTCACCGCACCCAACGGCACCCTCACCGCCACCGACGCGCTCCGTAATTACGACGGTAACCACGGCGGCAACCACGCCCACTGGGACATCCCCACCTGGACCCCCGCCCAAATGCTCAGCCGCATCGGCTACGTCTTCCAAGAACCCGAATACCAATTCATCCGCGGAACCGTACGCGAAGAACTCGAACTCGGCCCCCGCCGACTCGCTGCACTCAACCGCGTTCCCCTCAACGAAGACAACCTCGCAGCCCGCACCAACGAACTCGCAACCCACCTACGCCTCACCCACCTACTCGACGCGAACCCCTTTACCCTCTCCGGCGGTGAAAAACGCAGACTCTCGGTCGCCTCTGCACTCGCCACCGCACCCAAAATCCTCATCCTCGACGAACCCACCTTCGGCCAAGACGCACGAACCTGGGCAGAACTCGTCGACCTCATCCGCGAACTACTCGCAGGCGGCACCGCCATCATCTCCATCACCCACGACGAAGACTACACCGCCGCACTCGGCGGCAACCACATCACCCTCGAAGCCACCGCAACCCCCGGAAAGGAGAACGCATGAACACCGACTTCTTCGGCACCATCGACCGAACCAGCTACTTCAGCAACCTCAACGCCGGCGTAAAACTCATCGTCTCCTTCACCCTCATCATCGCCGCCCTCATCGTGCGCGACCCCCTCACCTCCGGAATCCTCTTCGCCCTCGAACTGCTCGGATTCATCCTCGTCGGATTCCGACCCGTCAACGTCCTCGCCCGCTTCTGGCCCATCCTCATCGCCGTCATCACCACCGGCTGGTCCGTCGCCATGCTCAGCGCCAAAACCGGCACCACCATCCTCGACCTCGGCTTCAACAGCATCACCACCGACTCCGCCGCCGTCGGCGCAGCCATGATGATCCGCTCCCTTGCCATGGTCCTACCCACCCTCGCGTTCGTGCTCACCACAGACCCGACCGACCTGGGCGACTCCCTCGCACAAACCTTCAAACTGCCCTCACGGTTCGTGCTCGCAACCGTCGCCGCCCTACGCTTGGTCGGTATTCTCTTCGCCGAATGGAACGCCCTCGGCCAGGCACGACGCGCCCGCGGACTAGGTGCAGGCCAATCCCTTATTGGGCGTGCACAAACCTTCGGCGGGCAAAGCTTCGCCCTGCTCGTGCAGGCTATCCGCCGCGGCTCCCGCCTGGCCATCACCATGGAGGCGCGCGGCTTCGGTGCGGGCGAACGCACCTGGGCTCGTGTGCCTAGCTATTCGCCGCGTGACGTGCATGTGAGCATTGCTGCCGCCGTCATTATCGGGGTTGCGTACGGTGCATCTATTGCGGCGGGTACGATCCAGTTCCTCTGGGGCTAGTTTGCTCTGCTCTGGACGTGGTTAGGGAGGCGCCCGCACCCTTCCTTCGCTCCTACAGGGGCACCCGCCCTCGCAGAGCTCGGGCACCCTGATGTCGCTTCAGGAAGGTACGGCACCTCCTGTCCTTGACCATAGACAGCACAAAGGGACGGCATTCGCCCTCGTTCCTACAGGAAGGCGGGGTGCCGCATGTTTCCTCCGCGCCTACGCAGGGGCACCCGTCACCCGGACGCTCCGCCCCTCCTTGCTTCGCTGCGGAGAGCGTCCGGGCTGACACCCTGAGGGCGCTTCCGGAAAATGCGGCTACACCCGCTACTACTGAACAGGAAGGTACACGCGCCTCCTGCCTACGGTTCGGCTGCGAACGTACAATAAGACTATGTCTAGTACCGTAATTCTTCTGAACGAGCAGAACCCGCAGGGCATCTTCGTTGACCCGTCCGTGCCCCTCATCAGCGTTGATGATCAGGGTTTCACCCGCGGCGACGGCGTCTTCGAGACCATGCTGTCCGTCAACCGCCGTGTGCGTAAGCTCGGCATGCACCTGTCCCGCCTCGAGTCGTCGGCGCGCATGCTGGATCTGCCCGACCCGGAACCCGAGATTCTGCGTTCGGCGGTGGAGCGCCTCATGCGTGAGGCGACCGCCGGTGCCGAGACTGCGCTGGGTGAAGAGCACATCGTGAAGATCATTATTTCGCGCGGCCCCACCCAGTCCGTGACCTCCATGCAGCCGGGCCCGTACACGCTGATTATGGCGTTGCCGGTGCCCGCCTCCATCGTGAAGCGTCGCACCGAGGGCGTGAAGGCGATGCTGCTGCCGCGCGGCCACGAGCCGATGGATAATAGCGCCTACCCGTGGCTGCTGGCGGGCGCGAAGACCCTCTCCTACGCGGTGAACATGGCGGTTCTGCGGTACGTGCAGGAGCGCGGCGCGGACGACGCTATCTTCATCACCGATGAGCGTCGCGTGCTGGAGGGTGCTACTTCTTCAGTGCTGGTTGCCAAGATTGAGGACGGCAAGAAGGTGCTGTACACGCCCGAGCCGAGCCACGGCATCCTTCCCGGTACCACGCAGGGCGCGGTGTTCGAGGCGGCACGCCAGGCCGGTTGGGAGCTGGGCTTCGGGCCGCTCTACCCGCAGGATTTGTTCGAGTCGGACGGCGTGTGGCTGGCCTCGTCGGTGCGTCTGATTGCGCCGGTGACTCACCTGAACGGCACGGCGCTGGCGCATGACCCGGAGCTGACCGCGACGCTGTTGAACTACCTGGCGCAGCAGAGCTAAACGCATCAGAAAAGGGACTGCCGCATATTTCCTCCGCGCCTACGCAGGGGCACCCGTCACCCGGACGCTCCGCCCCTCCTTGCTTCGCTGCGGAGAGCGTCCGGGCTGACACCCTGAGGGCGCATCCGGAAAACGCGGCAGCCCCTACGCTTCATGTACGAGCACAGCAAAGCCCCGGACGCGCAACCCTTTGAACTGCGCCCCGAAACTTGGACGCATTTAA
>NZ_KV813686.1:0-335 GCF_001813685.1 Rothia sp. HMSC061E04
TCGGATATGGGGTGGCAGTATCAGCACGAGATTTACATCAGTATGCTCGCTGAGAACGGTTTTATCCAGAGTATGTCGCGTAAAGGCAACTGCATCGACAATGGCGCCACCGAGCAGGTCTTCGGACACATTAAGGACGAGTTTTTTCGCGGCCAAGACTGGCAGACCTTTGAGAGTTTCAAAGCCGACCTCGAGGCCTATATCATGCACTGGAATACGGTAAGGCGCCAGGTAAAGCTTAAGGGCCTGACCCCGGTAGAGTACCGGGATCAGGCCCTGCAGGAGGCCGCGTAGCGGCTACTATTAAATGCGTCCAAGTTTCGGGGCGCAGTTCA
>NZ_KV813687.1:0-14342 GCF_001813685.1 Rothia sp. HMSC061E04
CGAGCTTGTCCATACGGCGCGTGGATACTCCTGCTAGGTAGCAGTCAGCGACCACTGTGATCAAGGCGCTTTCGGAGCGTTTGCGGCGTTGAAGCAACCACTCTGGAAAGTAGGTACCTGAGCGCAGCTTGGGGATCGCCACGTCAATGGTGCCGACCCTGGTGTCCAGGGGCCGGTGGCGATACCCAGGGTTAAGGGTCAAAATGTGTGTCCGGAATCGCGGATTTTCACGGATTGACCTGTAGGTTTCCGGAAAGTATATGCTCCGGAAGCATATATCTAGCCCCCGACGGGAAATCCTCGGTGTGGCAGCCGTGATGTGCTATGCGCGGCGTGGTGTGGTGTCGCAATGTCGAAGAACCAACCACGCTGCCACTGCGGCGGTGAAATGAAACGCAACGGCACCACCAGCAAAGGCACCACCAGATGGCGCTGCAAACAATGCGGCGCCTCCAGCGTCAAACGTCGAAACGACATCACCAACGCGGCAGTGTTCACCCAGTTCATCGAGCATTGCACCACCGCAATATCACTCGACGACCTAGCCAAACGAAACGGTGTTAGCCGCGCCACCATGAAGCGGCGCTTCAAGTGGTGCTGGCTCGTTGATGTGCCTGACCCCACCGCCGGCCACCACAAGCGGATCTACGACCAGGTATTTCTCGATGGCACCTACACCGCCGGTGGCTGCCTGATCGTCGCGGCGACCATCGACCACGTGATCGCCTGGCACTGGTGCAAACACGAAACCACCCGCGACTACCAACTGCTGCTTGAACGCATCGAAGCCCCACTCATCGCCGTCATCGACGGCGGCCAAGGCGCATACAGCGCAATCAAAAAGTGCTGGCCGACTACGAAAATTCAACGCTGCCTCGTCCACGCCCAACGCGTGGTCCGCCGCTACACCACCACCAACCCACGCACCGATGCCGGGCGCACCATCTACCGACTTGCGCTGAAACTGACCCGGATCACCACACTGGATGAAGCCGCCGCGTGGGGTGTGCAACTGCACGAGTTTTCAACGATCTACCGGGAATGGATGAACGAGAAAACCATGATCAAAGACCCCAAAACAGGTGCATGGACCCGCGTGTGGACCCACCACAACGTGCGCAAGGCCTACAACAGCCTCAACCATCTTTGGCGGTCCGAGATGCTGTTTGTCTACCTCAACCCGCCAGCAGGAGTCCTTGCGCCCGAGCGGATCAAATCCACCACCAACAGCTTAGAAGGCGGCATCAACGCCCAGCTCAAACTGCTCGCCAGAACCCACCGCGGCAGATCAGGCGAACGACAACGCCGCATGCTGGATTGGTGGCTCTACTTAAAAACGGAACTGCCTGACGATCCAGTACGAATCGCCAGGCAGTCCGACTGGGGCCAGGGCCAACTCGCCAAAGTATCCACCCTGACCCAAACCGAGAACCAAGCCGACCACGAAACAGGACGCCCAGCCCTCTACGACAACGCTATCGACACCGACTACACCCACTCAATCGGCATTCAAAAAGGCCAAATCTAACCCCCGCGACACGCCGAGCCAGACACACATTTTGACCCTTAACCCTTTAATGGATATAATTAGACCCATGTTGATTTCAGGTACCGCTTTCTTGCGGTTGCGCACCAACCGCTAAGGCGGTTTCCTACCCCGTAGGTTAAAAACCGCTCCGGTCCTTTAGCCGGGCGGCTATTTGTCATGCCCGGCTCCCTTTCAAATCCAAGGAGCACACCTGATGTCTGCATACGGACACGGCCGTCACGAGCATGGCCAAAATTTTCTCACCAACCACAAGATCATCAACTCCATCATCGACCTTGTGAAACAAACCTCCGGCCCCATCATTGAGATCGGACCAGGAAGCGGTGCCCTCACTCACCCGATGGCCCACTTGGGGAGGGCGATAACGGCAGTTGAAGTGGACGCAAAACTAGCTGCCAAAATCACACAAGAAACCTCCTCGGCGGCGGTCGAAGTGGTCCATGATGATTTCCTTAACTTCCGGTTACCCGCCACTCCCTGCGTCATTGTGGGAAACATTCCCTTTCACCTCACCACTGCCATTCTTCGAAAGTTGCTGCATGCGCCAGCATGGACTGACGCTGTACTCCTCATGCAGTGGGAAGTCGCTCGCCGCCGGGCCGGGGTAGGCGCAAGCACGATGATGACGGCTCAGTGGTCCCCATGGTTCACATTTCACCTGGGTTCTCGGGTACCAAGGCCTGCTTTCCGGCCACAGCCAAACGTTGACGGGGGGATCTTAGTGATCCGCCGGGTGGGTGACCCGAAGATTCCGATAGAGCAGCGCAAAGCCTTTCAGGCGATGGTGCACACCGTTTTCACTGCCCGGGGACGCGGGATAGGGGAAATTCTCCGAAGGGCAGGGTTGTTTTCATCACGTTCAGAAACACAATCATGGTTGCGCTCGCGAGGAATCGACCCCGCGACCCTACCTCCCAGATTGCACACCAACGACTGGATCGATCTCTTCCAGGTGACTGGTTCCTCTCTACCTCACCATCGACCCATTTCACCATCGGGAAGTAGTCAACGACCTCCTCAACGGAAAAACCGAAGCCGGCGGCGTTAATCCCCACCAAAACCGAAATCCACCAGTAGTACTAAAAGGGCTCTTCCGGTTTTAGAGTGCATTGATTAGTTCGCCGGGGGTTCGGGCGTGGCACAAGATATTGGGGTCCTTGGCTTTGTAGGAAAAAGGTATCTAATCCATCCGTACAAAACTAAGGACCTACTGTGCAGCCTAACGGAAATGTCATCGTCGATACCATCTGCCGCACCGCAAAACTAGGAACTACTATCACCGGTGCCACAGAAAACGGGCTCTTCATAATTGGGGGTGTAGTTGGGGTCTGAATCCGCCGGTTTCGAGGAGGCAGCGGGTGATGTAGTGGGTGAGGTTACGGAACCCGAGGGCGGAGCCGCGTAGGTGTTCGAGGCGTCCGTTGATGGCTTCGGTAGGGCCATTGGAGGTGTGGGGGTGGTCGAAGTAAGCCAGGATGTCCCCGGCTCGGCGTTTGAGTGTCCTGCCCAGCGTGATGAGCTCGGTCAGACCCCTCGGTACACGCGTGGAGGTCAGGGTGTTGATTTCGGCTTCCATCAGGGCCTTACCCGCGTCCGTGTCGGGCGCGCGGTAGGCGTCGATGATGTTCTGGTAGGCGCTCCAAGTGACCTCGAGCGCGACGTGCTCCTCACCGGAAAACAGGTTGAGTAGTTGGTGCTGCTGGCGTGGCGTGAGCAGGCATGAGCGGGTGTGTAACATCCTGCGGGCCTTGTACAGGGGGTCGGTGGCACGCCCGCGCCGGTGGTGGAGTTCTTGCTGAATGCGTCTGCGACACTCATCCAAGGCGTTGCCAGCCAGGTGCACGACGTGGAAGGGGTCCATGACCGCCCTCGCGCCGGGGAGTTCTTCAGTGGCTGCGCTTTTGAACCCGGTGAATCCATCCATCGCGACGATCTCGATGCGGCTTCGCCACGTGTCGGGGCGGGAGGCCAGCCAGGTTTTGAAGACCTGCTTGGAGCGACCCGGGACCATGTCCAAGAGTCGGGAGGGGCCGCTGCGTTCTCGGATGGGTGTCAAGTCCAAGATAACGGTGACGTATTTGTCTCCGTAGGGGGTGTGGCGCCACACGTGTTCATCCACCCCGATGACACGCACGCCATCGAACCGAGTTGGATCATTGATCAGTAGACGCTGGCCTTCACCCAGGACAGCGGTGTTGGCGGTATTCCAGGACACACCGAGGGCCTGGGAGATACGCGCCACCGTCAAATGATGAACGACCAGCCCAGTGAGCGCCCAGCGCACCGCCGCACGCGAGAGCTTGGCGCGCGGATCGGCCGCTTGGCTCATATCTTGACGCCACACATGGGCGCACTCCTGGCACCGGTAGCGGCGCACGCTCACGTGCAAGATCGTGGGGCGCCACCCGTAAGGCTCGTGCGCCAAGCGCCTGATCACCGTGTCACGCGACTCGCCCTGGCATCCGCAGCGTCGACACCACCGGTCCTCACCAGCAATCCGGCAAGCCAACACTGCATGGTCTGGCCACATGCGCTGGCCCGTCACTTCCAGGCCCAGGTCATCCAGGCGCGTGAACGCGCTCAGGTCAGGGCGATCAAAGATAGTATTGGCCATGTCGAGGTCTTTCAGATGGACGGTGTAGCAATCTCCATCATCGGAAGACCTCGACCCCTACCCGGCCACGACACGCCCAACCCCGCCCACAACACCTACACCCTCAAATGCGAAGAGCCCTTTTAGGTACTTGCTTTCCTAAAACTGATGTGATACAATGATTTAATCCAGAAAAGGAGTAAAAAATATGCGGCAAGGTATTCTTAAATAAAATTTGATAATGGGCGCAAAAATGATTGCCCCTTGCAGGGGCTTAGTTTTTGTACCCAATTTAAGAATACTTTTGCCTTTTTAGTAAATATCGTGACGGACAGCGGCTCATGTAAGCCGTCATACTTCTGTTTGTCCGAAGTCATGATCCCCAGCGGTAAAAGTATTAGCCGCTGGGGATTTTTGCGCCCATTTGGGCCTTGTATGGAGGATAGACATGAACATTATCAATATCGGGATTCTTGCCCATGTAGACGCTGGAAAGACAACCTTGACGGAGAGCCTGCTATATGCCAGCGGAGCCATTTCAGAACCGGGGAGCGTCGAAAAAGGGACAACGAGGACGGACACCATGCTTTTGGAGCGGCAGCGTGGGATTACCATTCAAGCGGCAGTCACTTCCTTCCAGTGGCACAGATGTAAAGTCAACATTGTGGATACGCCCGGCCACATGGATTTTTTGGCGGAGGTGTACCGCTCTTTGGCTGTTTTAGATGGGGCCATCTTGGTGATCTCCGCTAAAGATGGTGTGCAGGCCCAGACCCGTATTCTGTTCCATGCCCTGCGGAAAATGGACATTCCCACCGTTATCTTTATCAATAAGATCGACCAGGCTGGCGTTGATTTGCAGGGCGTGTATCAGTCTGTTCGGGATAAGCTCTCCGCCGATATTATCATCAAGCAGACGGTGTCGCTGTCCCCGGAAATAGTCCTGGAGGAAAATACCGACATAGAAGCATGGGATGCGGTCATCGAAAATAACGATGAATTATTGGAAAAGTATATCGCAGGAGAACCAATCAGCCGGGAAGAACTTGCGCAGGAGGAACAGCGGCGGGTTCAAGACGCCTCCCTGTTCCCGGTCTATCATGGCAGCGCCAAAAAGGGCCTTGGCATTCAACCGTTGATGGATGCGGTGACAGGGCTGTTCCAACCGATTGGGGAACAGGGGAGCGACGCCCTATGCGGCAGCGTTTTCAAGGTGGAGTATACAGATTGTGGCCAGCGGCTCATCTATTTGCGGCTATACAGCGGAACGCTGCGCCTGCGGGATACGGTGGCTCTGGCCGGGAGAGAAAAGCTGAAAATCACAGAGATGCGTATTCCATCCAAAGGGGAAATTGTTCGGACAGACACCGCTTATCCGGGTGAAATTGTTATCCTTCCCAGCGACAGCGTGAGGTTAAACGATGTATTAGGGGACCCAACCCGGCTCCCTCGTAAAAGGTGGCGTGAGGACCCCCTCCCCATGCTGCGGACGTCGATTGCGCCGAAAACGGCAGCGCAAAGAGAACGGCTGCTGGACGCTCTTACGCAACTTGCGGATACTGACCCGCTTTTGCGCTGCGAGGTGGATTCCATCACCCATGAGATCATTCTTTCTTTTTTGGGCCGGGTGCAGTTGGAGGTTGTTTCCGCTTTGCTGTCGGAAAAATACAAGCTTGAAACAGTGGTAAAGGAACCCACCGTCATTTATATGGAGCGGCCGCTCAAAGCAGCCAGCCACACCATCCATATCGAGGTGCCGCCCAACCCGTTTTGGGCATCCATCGGACTGTCTGTTACACCACTCCCGCTTGGCTCCGGTGTACAATACGAGAGCCGGGTTTCGCTGGGATACTTGAACCAGAGTTTTCAAAACGCTGTCAGGGATGGTATCCGTTACGGGCTGGAGCAGGGCTTGTTCGGCTGGAACGTAACGGACTGTAAGATTTGCTTTGAATACGGGCTTTATTACAGTCCGGTCAGCACGCCGGCGGACTTCCGCTCATTGGCCCCGATTGTATTGGAACAGGCATTGAAGGAATCAGGGACGCAACTGCTGGAACCTTATCTCTCCTTCACCCTCTATGCGCCCCGGGAATATCTTTCCAGGGCTTATCATGATGCACCGAAATACTGTGCCACCATCGAAACGGTCCAGGTAAAAAAGGATGAAGTTGTCTTTACTGGCGAGATTCCCGCCCGCTGTATACAGGCATACCGTACTGATCTGGCCTTTTACACCAACGGGCAGAGCGTATGCCTTACAGAACTGAAAGGGTATCAGGCCGCTGTCGGCAAGCCAGTCATCCAGCCCCGCCGTCCAAACAGCCGCCTGGACAAGGTGCGCCATATGTTCAGTAAGATCACTGGTTGATTTCCGATCCCAACCGAACACATTGAGCTGACGGCACGCTCCCGCAGTTAACCGAACGCCCCCGAGGTCCTATCCGGGCCCCGGGGGCGGCATTTTCCCAGTTGAAGGAATGGTGGAGATGTGTTTCGATGGGTCCGGTGGCCATGCTCCGCCCGCCGCCCGGCACCTCTTCCCAGACTCAGCCGGACGGTCGGTCCGTCTATTCCGTTTTTCTCCTAGGCTAGGCCAGCGGGGCATCGCCCCTCTCTGCGCGCGCCCTCTCGATGAGCCCCGGCGTCAGGTCGAGATCGCCGAGCGGCACGTCCTCCACGCCGTAGGCGTCCAGCAGCGCCGCCGCGTCCTCCCCGAGCATCGCCCTGAAGGCGCGCGCGGGCGTCGCGAAGCCGAGCGCGCCGCGGGGCTCGGAGTTCACGTGCGACATGGCCAGCGCCAGGTCGGCCGGGGCGAGCCGGTCGAACCTGATTCCGGCGCCCTTGGGCAGCAGCTTCCTGATCTCGACGTGGTTGCGCTCGCAGGCGCCCTTCTGGTCGCTGCGCCTGGGGTCGCAGTAGAACAGCCTCGTCTCGCCCGGCCCCTCGCCGAGCAGCGCCGCGATCGCCGCCTCGTCGGAGAACTCGGCGCCGTTGTCGGTGAGGACGGCGCGGAACACGCGGCGCGTCCCGTCGGCGCCGAGGATGGCCCGGACGCCCTCCAGGGCGTCCGCGACGCACCCGGCGGTCTTCTCCTCCAGCGGCAGCGCGAGCTGGAGCCTGCTGGGGCGGTGCAGCAGCGTGAGCAGGCAGGCGGAGTCCTCCCGGGCCCCCTCGACGGTGTCCATCTCCCAGGCCGCGGCGCACGCGTCCTCCCCGAGGGCGAGGAACGCGGCATGCGACCTGCGGGCGGAGTGGCGGGTCGCCGCCCGGCCCGCGGCGCGCTTCCTCGGCCTGTAGCCGACCTTGCGCCTGAGCTCCATGTTGGTCATGCCGTCGTAGCCCGCCGAGACCCAGCGGTAGATGGTCGACGGCGACAGGTCCACCGGGCCGCCGTTGCGCGCCGCCATCTGCTCGGGCGACAGCCCCCGGCGCAGGCAGTCCCTTATCGCCTCCAGCCTGGCCGCCGCGGCGGGCTCGTCGGCGTCTATCCCGCGCCTGGACGAGACGAGGACCGAGTCGGCGCACAGCTGCGCGGCCCGGGCCTCGTAGAAGACGTGGGGGCGGCGCTTGCAGCCGATCGCGCGGTACCGGCCGCACCCGTTGCAGCAGCGCGGCCACGCCGCCAGGCGCGGGCAGGCCGCCGACAGGTCGGCGGAGGCGTCCACGCGCTCGCCGCGCCTGGCCTTCGGCGCCGTCACGAACCTGTGCGACGCCACCTCGGCGCTCACCGTCGAGGGCGACCTGCCCAGCTCCCTCGCGATCTCCCTGCACGACGCCCTGCGCTCCAGCATCCTCTGGACCGTGTCCCGCTCGTGCCTCGTGAGCCTTCCGTAGGCCCTCGGGACCGCCCTTGCGGAGCCGCTCTTCTTCTTTCCGGACATGCCGTCCTCCGATCTCCCGGGGCCGGCCGATCCGGCCCTCAGGGTATCGGGTTCCCACATTCATCCGCACATGTGCGGATGAATGTGGGAGGTGTTCGGATAAAGTTGATAATCAAGGTGAAGTCTCCAGCTCCAGCTACATGGATGTGTTCTATCCGAAGTACCAGGTGACCTGGGATATGATGAACGTTGCCGGTCCGAACAGCATGTTCATGCACTGCCTGCCCGCCAACCGTGGCGAGGAAGTCGTCGACGAGGTCATGGACGATCCCGAGCGCTCCCTGTGCTGGGTCGAGGCCGAGAACCGCAAGCACTCCATTCGCGCCATCCTGGCCACTCTGTGCCCCCAGAGCGAGCCCGACGAGCAGAAGGCTGCGGCATACCGCGCCACCATCAATGAGCGCATGGCCGCTCTCGGTAAGCACGGTCTGTAAGACGTACCAGGTCGGGCGAGCTACGGCTCGCCCGCCTTCGCAGGAGATGGGCGACCTCATGGCCATCGGCGAGGAGAACTGCAAGGTCTCCGACGACAACCGAGTGCATCAAGGGCGCCGACTTCATCTACACCGACGTGTGGTATGGCCTGTACGATGCTTTCTGATGGGCGGCAGCAGATGCTTGTCTCTTGCTGCCCATCATCTGCGCCACTGCGCGTAGGCACTGGCGCCCTGTCTGAAGTTAAACAGACCTTTCGAGTGTGCACGAAGTGATTGCGCCAACAACGAAGCCCCAACCTGCTCGCTAACTCATGGGCAAGCCACCTGAGACTACTCATTTCCCCTACTAGCAATGAAGGCCTGCAACCTGCAGTTTTGCAAACTGCTTGAAAGGCGCCTGCGTTGATTCACTTCCTATTGCAGCTGGCGGCTCGCACACGAAAAGGCACTTGAGTTTCAAAGCGGGCGTTTTCGTCGATATCGAGCCTCCAAAGGCGGCTCTCCGTGCCCCTTGGGACAAAAATAAAAACTCAATACTCTGAGTTTGAAAATGGTTTTTGAAGTTGTCCCAGCTTTTGTCCCCGAAGCCGATGAAACACGACATAGTGTTACTTGGCGGCACTCGGTTTGAGACGGCATCGAAAACTGAGGACAACTGGAATGTCGGGACAGTAAAACTGAAGCCATCGAGTGGGAGTAGGCCGATAGGGTTCTGACCTGCGATTTTGAGTGCCGCACTGTGCCGCTGAGTTTCGTTTCGTACGAGAGTCATGACAAAGCCACCAGCGACGGAGATGAGTAAAAGCGATTAAAGAGCCTCCGTTCCCTGCGTTGGGACGGAGGCTCTTTCTTTGCCGTTTTACTCCCTTGTCTCCGTTCGGGGATTATTTCTTGCTCATTTAGGGCTATTCGCGCTGAAAGATTTTGACTAGCTTGGTGTCCTTTATTTCGTAGACAATGTCTGCGACGTTCTCGACCAGCCTCTTATCGTGGGAGACGAACACTATCGTTCCGGCATAGGCGCTCATCATCTGCTCGAGGGCTTCGGCGCTCTTGATGTCCAGGTAATTTCCAGGCTCGTCCATGAGCAAGATGTTGTATCTGCCCAGCAGCATCTTCGCGAGTAGCAGCTTGATGACTTCGCCTCCCGAGAGAACGCCAACGTCCTTTGTCAGGTCGCGCGGTCCGATTCCCATAGAGGCGAGGATGCCTCGAATTTCGGTCATGCTGTACTCGCAACCATCCTGCATGAACGAGATCGCAGACTGACGGGCGTCGAACTTGTAGCCTGTTTGCTCGAAGTAACCGATCTCTGCCTTGGGAGAGATGTTGATACCGTCGGCGCGTCGAGCGATTGCCTTCAGCAGGCTGGTCTTTCCTGTACCGTTGCCACCGGTGATGGCCACTTTGGCACCGAGCGGTATCTCGAATTTCGCGTGGTCATAGAGCATGCAGTTGCCGAAGCTCAAGCTGAAATCGTCTGCCGAGATGGGAAATTTACTATGCAGTTCCAGGGCCTTGCTCTGGCGGAACCGCACGGCGCGAATGCTATCTGGGGCCTCAATCCCTTCGAGCGCTTCGAGGCGCTTCTCCATGTCCTTAGCCGCCTGGTACATCCTCTTCTGTTTGGTGCCGGTTGCTTTCTGATGCCCCAATCGACCTGCATACTCGTTGCTTTTTTTCGCAGCCTTCCGCTTGGCGTCGACCTGCCGTGCTTTTTTCCGTTGTTTTTCGATGGCGGCTTCGAGGCGATCGCGCTCGCGCATCGCCTCTTCGTATCGAGTCGCCTGAGCTTTGCGCTCTTCTTCTTTCTGTCGCAGATAGTCGGAGTAGTCACCCCAGAATTCGGAAATACCGCCGTCTTTGAGCTCCCAGATCTTGTCTACCACCTGGTCGAGAAAATGACGGTCATGGCTCACGATGAGCAGAGCCCCATCAAATGCCTTGAGTTGTCCGACGAGAAGGCGGATGCCGTCTTGGTCGAGGTGGCTCGTAGGCTCGTCGGCGAAGATCGCGCTTGCATGCTGGGAGAGTGCAGAGGCAATCTTGGCGCGTGTTTCCTCCCCGCCGCTCATCGTCTCCTGCGCCACTCCGGCGACGTTGAGACGGGAGAGCATCTCACCACTGTCCTGAGCCGCATCAAGGTCGAGTTCATCGAGTTGGCCGATGAGGGCAATGCTGCCGAAGCGCCTGACGTCGGCGTCCGCAATGGTAAGATTGCCGCTCAGAATTTTAAGCAGGCTGGTTTTGCCTGCGCCATTGTCTCCCACCAAGCCGATGCGATCGTAGGAGTAGATTTCCAACTCTTCGATATCTAGGATATCGCGGCCGGCATATTCCAAAAAGATGTCTTTAGCTTTGACTATGAGTTCCATAGGTTGAACCGCCTTTTGTGTATTAGCGTTTTACTGGAAGCGCAGCCATGCCAAAAAAGATTGCTCACGTCGATTTTTCGCCTTTGCCCAATTGCCGGCGCGAGCGTTTTGACCTTGCGCAAGCCGGCAAATCCGAAAATGATAGTTGGCGACGAATAAGGAGCGCGATGCGGAATGTCGGTGCAATACCTCGTCGTCGCAAGGGCTTGAAGGCTGACGCTTGAACCGATGGCTGCTGCCTCTTTTTTTCGAATACTTGGGCTATTGAATCTGCCCGGTATCTCTTTTCCCCGCGTTTCGGACGCTCGGAGCAAGCAGCATAGCCATCGCAAGCAGTACCATGGTCGCTCCAGAGCCGACGAACCATAACGGAGCTCCAAGCAGATCCGCAAAAACGGAGGGGGCTGCGAGGCCCATGGGCATGGCCCACGCCATGATGGTTCCGTAGAGGCCGAAAACGCGGCCTAGGTACTCAGGAGGTATCTGCTCCTGCATAAGGGCAGTCTGGGTTCCCGCGTACAACGGGGAGCATGCGCCCATAAGAAAGCTCACCGGCAGGAAAGCAGCGAACAATGACGGGCCGAGCGATCCGGATACGATTGCGGCAATGCCGAAGCCGGCAATCGCGGCGACCATGGTGAACGACCTATTGCGGAACCCTCCCGTGGCCGCCAAAATGCCGGACCCAGCCAGCATGCCTGCAGAAAAAAGGATTTCCACCAAAGCGGCATCCCCCGTGCTACCGCCAAAATGCCCCAAGGTCATTATTGGGAACAATGCCGCGAGCGGAGAGAACGCGAAAGCGAAGACGAACCCGCACCAAAGAAGGGCGAACAGCCCCCTGTACTCCCTAATCAGCTTGTAGCCGTCCGAAATCTCAGAGAAGAGCTCTCGAACCTTATTGGAAAAGGACAAGCTGCGGTCGGCTTCATCGAGGCCCCCTGCGTCTATCTGTGCGGCGAGGACGGCTAAAGAAGCGAAAAGCGCTCCCAGCACGTCGAGGACAATCATAGCGGTAATGCCCGCCACGGGATAAATCACTGCTGCAAGCGCGGCGCCAAGAATGTATCCGCCGGACTGAATCGCCTGAGTCACCCCCGATAGGCGAACGAGATGCTCTGGCGGGGCGAGATGGGGCGTGAGAGATTGGGAGGCTGGCGTGTAGAACGAAGTACCAACTGCACGGAGAAACAGGGCGATGAGAATTAGCCATGCAGGTAAGCTGCCGGCCAACGAGGCAATCGCCAAGGCGGCACCCACCGCGGCAATGAAGAGGTCGGCGCCGATGAGGACACGTTTCAAAGGCAGTCTGTCGACAACGGCGCCCGCAAGGATTCCGAACAAAGCAATCGGCAGAAAGCCTGCCAGCGATGCTAAGGAGAGGAGAGAAGACGACCCTGTCGTGAGGGCGAGATGCCAAATAAGACCCATTTGGAGAATCGAACTCGTCAATGTCGAAACGAGCTCCCCGCCCCATACGAAACAAAGCTTGAATTGCCATGAATGGCACAGCAGAACAGACCTGCCCCGAGAGGTTTCAAATATCATGGTTATGTCCAATCGTGAAATGGCGTGCAGAAAAACAGCGCGACGCCACAACAGCGCCGCTTTCTAGGCGCTCATCCACGTGCGGAAAAGACCAACCACGACACCCCTCCTTTGTTAATTCGGTCTGGCAAACCATGTAATATGTAATATTAACGAGGCTTGAGTTTGCCTGTCAAGAATCGAGCATCGGTAAGGGCAATCCTCTCTGGCCATTCGATTCCTTTTGTATCTTTGGTTGCATAGGTGACCCGCCAGGGCTATTACGCGTGGAAGAGGCGCCTGCCGAGCTGGCCGATGAGGCGCTGAAGATGGCCCTGGTCAGGCGAAACGATCCCAAGGGATGCGTACATCATTCGGATAGTAAGAATGTTGCCAGCAGGTTTTGCGGCAACCGCAAAGGAGCCGTATCCTGCAGCTGGAATCACGTTGCAGCATCCTGACCCGCATTCCGATTGGCGGACGGCCCGCTTCGGCATCCTGACCAGCACAGCGATCGAGCCTTGTCATTCCTTGGATATGCCGGTTGCTCGGGGCGGTCCCGACGGAGGCCCTCGCCTCCCCGGTCCGTGACCCAAGAAGGGCAAGCATGCTGATCTGCATGGCTGGTTCCTCCTTTATGTAGACGACCATGCAAAGAAGGGACAACCGAGGAGGCAGGTTACTGATGCGGGCTCCCGCACGCCCATGACTACCCGACGGGCTGTTTTTCATCTCCGATGCCCGCATTGCAGCATGAACGAATGTGCCTCGACATCTCTGCTGGCATGGTACGACTGGGATCGCACCTCGACGCATCCTTGCGCATACTGCCTTCCAAGTTTCGAAACCGGGAAGGAAAGTGTATGTGAGCGACGATATCGGCGCCGATTCGACGCTCGAGAGGGAGATTGCGCCGATTCTATCCATCGGGGATGCATTCCCGAAGATTCTCATCACTCGCACGAGGCATGAGCCCCATACCCGGGAGGGCGTGCTCGTGCTGAATTTCGCGAGGTGGCTGCTTGGCGGGTCAAGTCCTGTGGAGTGGTGTAATCGTTTTGTGTCCTTCGGGTTGGGTTATGCGCTGAGTTGGAGTGGGGTGTCCTCCTGCCCGGTGGGTTGTGGTGTGAGTCGTGATTTGGTGAGGATGTCGAGGCTGAGGTAGCGTCGGCCTTCGGCCCATTCGTCGTTTTGTTCGGCGAGGACGGCTCCGACTAGGCGGATGATTGCTTGTCGGTTGGGGAAGATTCCCACGGTGTCGGTGCGTCGGCGGATTTCGCGGTTGAGGCGTTCATTGGGGTTATTGGACCAGATCTGGGTCCACACCCCGGTTGGGAAGGAGGCGAACGCGAGGACGTCTGCCCTGGCTTGATCGAGGTGATCACACACGGCGGGGAGCTTGTCGTTCACGTAGTCCAAGAGCCGGTCGTATTGTGCGTTGACCGATGCTGCGTCGGGTTGGTCGTACACCGAGTGCAGCATCGCTTTGACGGCGGGCCATAGTGCTTTGGGGGTCACCGACATGAGATTAGCGGCGTAGTGGGTGCGGCATCGTTGCCAAGTGGCTCCGGGTAGGTTGGCGGCGATGGCCTCAACCAGGCCCAGATGGGCATCACTGGTGACCAGGCGCACGCCGGTCAGGCCTCGGGCGACCAGGTCGGCGAAGAACTCCTTCCAGGCTGGAGCGGTTTCGCTGGTGGACACGCGCACCCCCAGCACTTCGCGGTGTCCGTCATTGTTGACTCCGGTGGCAACCAGAACCGCGCACGAGACGACGCGTCCTCCTTCGCGTACTTTCATGGTGAGCGCATCAGCGGCAACGAAGGTGAAAGGCCCGGCATCGTGGAGGGGCCGGTTGCGGAACTGATCCACGTGCTCGTCCAGGTCGGCTGCCATGCGTGAGACCTGGGACTTGGACAGTCCTGTGATCCCCAGGGTTTTGACGAGCTTGTC
Organism: Rothia sp. HMSC061E04; assembly: GCF_001813685.1. Taxonomy (NCBI): domain Bacteria; kingdom Bacillati; phylum Actinomycetota; class Actinomycetes; order Micrococcales; family Micrococcaceae; genus Rothia; species Rothia sp. HMSC061E04. The sequence continues at coordinate 14,319 of NZ_KV813687.1, forward strand.
CATACGGCGCGTGGATACTCCTGC
>NZ_KV813688.1:0-17460 GCF_001813685.1 Rothia sp. HMSC061E04
CCCCCCCCCGCACACGTAGCCACTCGAAGGCACGAAAAAACCGGCTGAGCACCCCGTGTGGGGTCTCAAGCCGGTTCATCATCTGTCGAATACGCTCGGTCGATATGCACCGAATCATTCCGCGTATTCTTTATGCCTCATCCTCGTAGGACGCGTACTTTTCTGCGTATGCCGAGTAGTCATCCTCGTCGTCATAGCGACGGCGGGACGAATCGGAGGACTTCGTTTTCTTCGCGCTGCTGAGCTCGCGCTCGAGTGCGCTGTAGTCGGTCTCGGGGCTGAAGTACTTCATCTCCCGAGCCTGCCTTGTTGCTTTAGCCTTCTGACGGCCGCGCCCCATGGCGTGACCCCCTCTTTCATCCTGTCCGAGGCGAACAGCACGTGCGGCGCATCGCTCTCGGATCGTTCAACAGTCTTTACTACACTATAGAGTACCCTGTTTCAGCCCTGAATGTCTCGCTCAGCGGCACCTATTTTGCGTATCTGAGTACTTCTTCGCACCGGAACAACCGTTTTATTTTGCACCCGCGGCTTTTTACCCCAGACACCACAGTGCCCCGCACCGGACGTATCGCTACAACCAATGCGGGGCGTGGGTCTCTGCCTCCGGCTCACTCACAAGATCGGGTTCAGAGAGGGGACCGTGCCGGTCATGACATCCAGCGCGGGGCTTGAGGGGCGCTCCTGCCGCTTAGCTTGCGGTAAAGGAGCCCAGCGAGGTGGCGTTAGAAGCCAGGGTGGTACTGGAGGCATCCACGCTATCGGTGGTGGTGTACACAGTGCAGCTCTCGCCCTTGGTGATCTTGGATCTAGAGACCAGGATCAGTGCGGTACTGGAGTTAGTCACCTTGTAATTCGCCACCACGTTACCGGAGGAGTCGGTCACCTGTACGGTGGTGCCGGAGCTCAGGTTCGATACGTTGCTAATCTTCACGTAGCCGCTGGTGGAGTTGGTCGAGGGCGCCTCGAACATGTCACCGGAGTTAGCCGCGGTCACGGTCGTGCCGTTGAGCAGCAGGTCGCCGTTGGTGTCCAGGGAGGCGTTACCACCGGTAAAAGGGCCGTTCACGATTAGGGTGCCACCGGAGAGGGTTGCCGTACCGTTGGAATCGATGCCGTCGCCGTTCGCGTTCACAGTGACGGTACCGCCGGAGATGTTGATGGTTGCGTCGACCACCTCGAAGGTGCCGCCACCACCCATGCCGCCACCAGCCTGGGGTTGGCCCATGGTACCGGAGGGAGCCTGACCACCTGCCGAGGCCTGACCTGCGCTACCGCTGGGCACCTGGGGTGCAGAGTTCTGGCGATTCTGCGCGCTCTGATTAGTCGAGGTTGCAGTAGTCGAGTCGGTGGTAGTCGTAGTGCTGTACGAGGCGTTGATACCGTCATCGGAGCTGGTCACGTTCACGGTGCCGTCCAGGATGTTGATGTACTGCGCCTCAATACCCTCGTTCGCCTGGGTAATATTCAGGGTACCGCCAGAGATTTCAACCACGCGCTCAGCCTTGAAACCGTCATCACCTGCAGAGATGTTCACGATACCGCCGCTCAGGCGTACCCAGCCGCGGTTGCCATCGCTGTCATTGGTTGCCTTGATACCGTCCTGACTTGCGGTTACGGTGACGGTGCCGTCCAGGATATCGACGTAATCCTTACCCTTGATGCCGGTGTTTGCCGCGCTCACTTCCAGGGTGCCGGAGGCAATAACCAGGCCGTCAGAGGTGTGGATACTCTCTTCGTATTTACCTTCAACCTTCAGGGTGCCTTCGCCCGCCAGGGTCAGGTCACTCTTGGAGTAGATAGCTGCATCAGGGCTGCCGCTGGCGGTATCCGAGTAGGAGGAGCCGTCAGAGACGGTGTTGGTGGTACTCGAGGCGGTGTAGATAACGACCTCGTCCGCCTCAACAACGTTGATAGCTGCACCGGTGGAGTTGGTGATGGTCGCGTTGTTCAGGATCAGGCGGATCATGTCGCTGTCGGCCGCCTCAACCTTGATCTGCCCCTCGTAGGTGCCGGTGAGCTTGTAATTGCCCGCCTTGGTGATGGTGATGACGCCGTCGCTGACGGTCACGCCGTCGGTTGCGATCGGGTTAGAAAGATCGATAGTAACTTCGCTGGAGGAATCCCAGGTGACGTCCTTTGCGGAGTAGTGGGTGTCCTCGGCGAGCTTCGCGCCGCTCTTCACGTCGGTAGAGAAGGAATCTGCCATCTTCGAGGTGGTATCCGAGGTGCTCGAAGCAGAGGTACTGGTTGTGCTCGTAGCGCTGGTATTCGATGCCGAGTTCGCCGAGCAGCCGGTCAACGCCAGGACTGCCAGGAGGGTAATGGAGGTTGCGCTCTTAATCATATTGCTCTTTTTCACGGGTTTTCCTTTGTGTTTGGGTGACTACTCGCGTAGAGCCAGCGCCACAGGGGTAAGACGTATGTGAAATGTGAATATGTGTGAGAGCCGTTATTGCCTGTGTGGGGCGAATAAAGCCGGTATTGTGTTCGGTTCGGGGGTTTATAGATGAGGGGCTGCGGGTGCGGGTAAGGTAGGTGCGCTACCCTACCCGCACATCCCAGATTGCCGTTTTAGGCGGCTGCAAAACGCTCGGTCAGCAGCTTCTGGTAGTCCTCTTCGGTCATGTCATCCAGGTTGAGGCGGGTGCCGTTGACCGGTTCCAGGTGCATCCAGTTCTTGATGGTTTCTGCCCACTTGTTGCTTGCCAGCTGCGGGTTCAGCGCCGCCATGCCGGTTGCAAACTTGGAGATTTTCGCGGGGGTGATGCCCGCATCCCAGAGGTGCTGGTCTGCTACGGAGGGCTCCACGCCGGACTTGGTTTCGATGATGACCGCGTTCGGCAGGCCGTAGGTGGTGCCGACCAGGTTACCGTGGAAGTTACGGTAGTTCACGCCCGCCATGAGAATGTTCTCGGACATGGGGGTCCAGGTCAGGTTGGTGTCTACCGTCATGCGGGAGGCGACCGGGTTCTTCTCGCTCTGCGGCAAGAAGACCGTGGTGCGGCGGTAGCCGGTGGTCAGAACCGCCTCCAGCTTCTCGACCGGGCCCGCGAGGATATCGCCGAGTGCTTCGGTGATGTACTCGTGACCTTCCGCGGTCAGCTGGTCGCGCGTCTCGAAGGTGTACGGGATACGCTTCTTGACGGTCATATCCTGCTCACCGTCGGTCTTGACCTCCAGGAAGGTCAGCTCCGAGTCCAGGTAGCTACGGGTACGAATCTTGAAGGTATCGTCGCGGCTGTAGGCTGCCGAGTGGTAGCTCTGCATCTGCGGGGTGTCGAAGTAGACCGAGTCGTAGGCGAAGTCGCGCTGACCCTTGATTTCCATGACGGAGGCGTCTGCGTCGAGCGTGGAGAGCACCTTGGCGGCGGTTTCTGCGTCGACAATGTACTTGCGGTCCACGCGGGTCTGCATGGCGGCCTTCTCGTTCATGGCTTCGAGGCTGATGCTCTTCCACTCTGCGGGGATGATGTTTGCGGCTGCGTTAGTCATGGGTCTTCGTCCTTCTGGGGTGCCGCCCGGCGCGTATTGGGCTGTGCGCCGAGGCGGCGTGTCGTGGGTATCGGAGATGTTTGTGCGGTTGGAGTGAATCGGAGGCTTAGATACCGGTTGGTCTTATTTGCCTACCGGGGTGCGCTGGAGCGGAATCATCCGGGTATCCAGCGTGGCGTGCGCCTCGGCGGTAGGTGCTACCGGCTGGCGGGTTGCACTAATCTGTGACGCTGCCGCCTCCACTGCCGCGGGGGTGCCGCCCTCGGGGGTTTCCTTGGGCTGGTAGGTGACGGTGGCGCGGGTCAGGTTGTTCACCATATCCAGCTCGGTAACGCTGACCGAGGTGACGGTGTAACCCAGGCGAGCGCTCAGGTATGCCTTGAGCTCTTCCTCGTCGCTGATCGCACGATCGGCGGTAACGGTCTGAGTCTGATCGGTAGAGACCGGGGCGCTGCGCGAGTCGAGGACCGCGATCAGGGCAACCAGGGTAGCCATGAGGCCGAAGGCGATGTACGCCGGGCTGATATTCACACCCGCGATCATGCCAACCGAGAGAGCCACGAAGTAGTAGCCGACTTCGCGCTGGCTCAGGGCGGTGGAACGCAATCGGATAATCGACAGGACACCGAAGAGGCCCATACCCATAGCGGATGCGTTCGATCCGGCGGATACCAGCGCCACTGAGACGGTGAAGATGCCGGCGTTGATGACCGCGTAGGAAATCATCAGTTCGCGGTTGCGGTGCCGCACCATGTAGAGGGTGCAGAGGGCTGCGATGGCTATCGCATCGGCAAGCGCCATGATGAGGATGTTCATTGGGTTCTCCAGATTCATGTCGTGATATCCGCTGTGCTCTTCGCTGTCTGTTCTTCAGCTCTAAGCTGTGCGTTTTTCGTTTTCTGCTTGGTATCTAGATTCCCGGTTGAAGCTGTGTTTGCCCTGTGTCAGCCTTAACTTAGAGTTAAGTGTTCACCATCTCGTATAAAGCAACTTGTCAAGAGCTCACATGTAGGTAATTTTTCCTTTTTCGCACGCTGCTCCACCTACCCTCTACAGCCTGCCACGGCATAAAAAATGGGCTCCCTCCGAGATGGAGGGAGCCCATAAAAGTAGCTAAAAGCTTAGCGACCAGGCGTTATTAAGCCTTCTTGCGCATGCGGGTTGCCACGATGGTTGCACCACCGGCACCCAGAGCAATCAGACCCAGGCCAGCAGCGGTCATCGCACCGGATGCACCGGTCTTAGCCAGGGAAGAAGAGCTCTTGGAGGATGCGTTAGTAGCATTCTCGTAGTCAACCGGCCATTCGCAGCCGATGCCGTCGTGGTCAGCGTCGAACTTCTCGCGGAAGTCCGGGTGGTCCTTGCTAATCGGTGCCAGGCCTGCAGCCTCAACGTCGGCGCAGTTCTGGAAACGGTGGCTCTCGGTAGCATTACCAGAGGAGTTCTGGCCAGCGGAGAGGTTGTTAATAGAGGTCTGACCGCCAGAGCTCTGACCACCGTTGTTCTGGTTATCTGCAGAGTTAGAGTTCTCGTAGTCAGCGGGCTGCTCGCAACCAACGCCGTCGCCGTCAGCATCGAACTTCTCGCGGAACTCCGGGTGGTCCTTGCTAATCGGTGCCAGACCTGCAGCCTCAACGGCGGCGCAGTTCTGGTACTTGTAGGTCTTCTCTTCCTTTGCGGAGGAGTCGGAAGCCTGGTCAGACTTCTGCTCTTCGGCAGGCTTGGGAGCCTCAGTGGTCGGATCCTGGGTGGGAGCCGGGGTCGAGTCCTCGGTCGGAGCCGGGGTCGGATCCTCAGAAGGAGCGGGAGTCGGGGCCTCAGTGGGTTCCGGAGTCGGGGCCTGGGTGGGCTCGGGAGCGGGCTGCTCTGCAACCTTAATGGTCACGGTAGCTGCCTTACCGCCGCGGGGAACGTCGCCGTCCTTCAGGGAGCCGGACAGCAGGTAAATGTCAACGGAAACGCTGCCGTGCAGTTCTGCCTGCCAGGGGATGGCAACGGAGAAGTTGCCGGCCTCGTCAGCATGGATTTCCAGGTAGTCCTGGCCGTTAATCTTAACGGCACCCTTGTTCAGCTTCAGTGCCAGAACGGAACCGGAGGTGCCGTCAGCGGTCTTGAAACCCTCGCCACCAATGTTCAGATCCTGACCCTCAACCCATACGTCGGGAGCAAAGAACTGTGCAGAGTCTGCGTAGGTGTGGACAACCTGAGGCGCACCTTCAACAGCGAAGGTTGCGGGGACGGAAGTAGCAACGAGACCACAGCCGATGAGTGCGGTGGCGCCGATGCGTGCAATATTGTTTCGAATGTTCATGCCCCCATTCTAACGAGCGAAGCTTAGGATACCGGCCCCCAAGACGTCAATTTATCATGACCTAACTCACAAAATATATTTTTCTTGAAGGTTTCTTGAAGGCATGGTTGAACTATATAAGCCTTTTACACCGCCGTGCACCCCTAAAGATTCAACCTAGCATTGAAGAAACTAACAAGTACATACCCCACCCCATCGGCACGACCCAACAGCAAAAACCACCCCGTTAAACGCGAAAATCCCCTCCACCCAAACGCTCAAAAGCATTCAGGGGAAGGGACCCTCACGCACCACCCCACCGGGCGGCGGCACTAGTTTTAGGAGTTCTTGCGGTTGCGCACAGCAGACACGCCAGCAACACCCAGACCCAGAGCTACCAGACCCATACCAGCAATGGTGAAGGCGTTGGAAGCACCGGTGTTCGCAAGGGAGGAGCGCTGAGCGCGGCTCGAAGTGTAGTTGCTCGAAGAGGAGGAGCCGCTACCCAGGTTGTCCAGACCGCCGGAGTTGCGGGAAGAAGAACCCGAAGAAATGCTGGAGGAAGAACCGTCGGTTACCTCGCTATTGATGACCTCGCAGCCCCAATCATTCTTGTCGTTGTCGAACTTCTGGCGGAAGTCCGGGTGGCTCTTATGGATGGGTGCCAGACCAGCAGCCGCAACCTCTGCACAGTTCGCAAAGCGAGTGCTCTCAGCCGAGGCGGTCACCTGCTCTGTAGCGGAGGTGGAATCACCCAGCTGATCCTTCGCATCGTTCGCAACGGATGCGTGCTGATCAGCAGCAGCCGAAGCGGAAGCCGAAGCAGATGCCGAAGCGGAAGGGGTAGCCACCACAGAAGCGGAAGCCGACGCGGTAGCCGAGGGGCTCACCGAAGCGGTGGCGGAAGCCTTCTCATCGGCGCGGTTCTTAATCTCAGCATCCACGGAGGCAACAACCTCATCAGCGGCAGTAGCCGAAGCAGTCGCAGAAGCGGAGGTGGTAGCAGATGCGGAAGGGGCCACAGAAGTGGAGGGGGTAGCCGCCACGGAAGCGGTTGCAGAAGCGGAAGCGCTCGCAGAAGCAGATGCGGTTGCGGAGGGGGTTGCTTCCTGAACGGAGCGAGCCTGAATCTTCACGGTGGCTGCCTTGCCGCCGCGAGCGGTGTCGTTGTCCTTCAGGGAGCCGGAGAGCAGGTAGACATCCACGGAGATACGCTCATCCAGGTCCTCCTGCCAGGGAATGGAAACGGAGAAGTTGCCCTTCTCATCAGCCTGAACTTCCAGGTAGTCCTTGCCGTCAATCTTGACGGAGCCCTTGTTCAGCTTGATAGCGATGATGGAGCCGGAGGTGCCGTCCTGGGTCAGGAAGCCCTCGCCGGTAACCTTCAGGGTTTCGCCCTTGTACCAGACCTCAGAAATGTGGGAGGTTGCCTTGTCAGAGTAGACGTGGGTAACGGACTCTTCACCGTTCTGAGCGAACGTTGCGGGGATTGCGGTGACCGCCAGACCGCAACCAATCAGGGCGGTGGCACCGAAGCGAGTGATAGTGTGTCGAATGTCCATCCCATCATTTTATCCCCGCGTGGTGGACATACCCGCCTGTCCAGGGGCTATTTGCAATGACTTGCAACACAAAATAGCACTTTCGTGCACTTAATCTTGGGTCGGTGCACGCGCGGTAAAATTCGCCAGAGAAACAGCATGCGCAGAAGAAATAGCGTTCACCGGAGAAACGCTGCCGTCTAGACCTGTGTAACGGCCTCGGCACCCTTAAACGTCAACCTCATCGAGCATGAGTTCCAGCGCCTCACCCACGCCGGTGCGCCACAGGTAGGTTGCCTTCGCATCCGCACGCCCCGGGCCGCCATTAATGACGGCGACCGGCTTGCCGGCGCGCAGAGCCTCCAGCACGATCTTGTAGCTGCTCATAACCGCCACCGAGGAGCCCACCACCAGCAGCGCCGAACATTCGGCGAGCATGGCGTCCTTGAGTGCCTTACGTTCGGCGGGCACGGATTCACCAAAGTACACCACATCGGGCTTGAGGCGGGTCGAACCGCAACCGAGGCAGGGCACCATCTGAAAATCGCGGATATAGCGGTCGTCCAGCTCCACGTCACCGTCAGGGTTCACGCGCAGGTCTTCGTCTTCTAGGCGCGCCAGGTAGCCGGGGTTCGCCGCGTCCAGGCGCGTATCCAGGCTTTCGCGGTTCTCGTCCTGCCCGCAGTCCAGGCACACAATACGGGAGAGGTCGCCGTGCAGTGCCAGCAGATTAGAGCTTCCAGCGCGGGCGTGCAGCCCATCCACGTTCTGCGTAATCACGCCGCTCACGGCACCCAGCTGCTCCAGCTCAGCGAGCGCATAGTGGGCGCGGTTCGGTTCGGCGCGGCGCATGCGGCGCCAACCCACGTAGGAGCGCGCCCAGTAGCGTTGGCGGGCGGCGTCATCGTAGCGGAATTCCTGGTAGGTCATGGGGCGGTGGTCGTGTAGGGAGCCGCCGGGTCCGCGGTAGTCGGGGATGCCGGATTCGGTGCTCACGCCCGCGCCGGTGAGCACAAGAACCTTACCCGCCTTGAGTAGCTCGGCAATACCCGCGGAGGCGTATTCTTCGTCGTGCGGGGTGGCGTTCTCAGAGACAACGCGCTGAATCGAGCGAATGGCGGCACGGTGCACGGAGGCGATTTCTTCGCGCTGCTCACCTGCGGCGGCGAAGTTCTGGTGGTCAGTCCAGCGGTCCATTCTTCTCCTCAATGCTCTGTGTATTAGTGCTCTGCGTATCAATGCTCTGGTACTAGTGCGGTTCAGCGCGGTTCTAACGCGTTAAACGGCTGTGGGGCACCCCCCTTTCGAGGGTACCCCACAGCCTATTTCTTATGGTTTCGAACGGGCAAACTCAGCCACAGGCTAAGTCTGCCCAGCTCGTCGGAACTATCCAGCTGACCGGGTCTACCGATCTAGCCGGTTTAGTTCTCAGCCTTCTGCTCACGCTCGGAGGTCACCGACAGACCATCGCTGGCAACGTCCGGGTTCACATCCACGGTCACGGTGTCACCGTCGTGAATAGCACCGGAGAGGATACCGCGAGCCAGACGGTCACCAATCTCGCGCTGAACCAGGCGGCGCAGCGGGCGGGCACCGAACGCCGGGTCGTAGCCGGTCTTACCCAGCCACTCCAGGGCGGCGGGGGTGACGTTCAGGGTGAGGCGGCGGTCCTCCAGACGCTTAGCCATGCTCTTGATCTGCAGGCCCACGATCTGGCCCAGGTTCTCAGCCGACAGGGGCTGGAACATGATGATGTCGTCCAGTCGGTTGAGGAACTCGGGGCGGAATGCCTGGTGCACAACCTCCAGTGCCTTCTCGGAGCGCTCCTCGAAGGGCAGGTCCTGGTTGACCAGGTACTGCGAACCGAGGTTCGAGGTCAGGATCAGGATGACGTTGCGGAAGTCCACGGTGCGGCCCTGGCCGTCGGTCAGGCGGCCGTCATCGAGTACCTGCAGCAGGATGTCGAAGACCTCGGGGTGTGCCTTCTCAACCTCGTCGAGCAGGACCACCGAGTAGGGGCGACGGCGTACAGCCTCGGTCAGCTGACCGCCCTCTTCGTGGCCAACGTATCCGGGAGGGGCACCGACCAGGCGAGAAACGGTGTGCTTCTCAGAGTATTCACTCATGTCGATGCGTACCAGGGCACGCTCGTCATCGAACTGGAACTCAGCCAGTGCCTTAGCCAGCTCGGTTTTACCAACACCAGTCGGGCCAAGGAACAGGAAGGAACCAATCGGGCGGTTCGGGTCGGAGATGCCGGCACGGGCGCGGCGGACAGCGTCAGAGACAGCTACCACTGCGTCTTCCTGACCGATCAGGCGGGCGCCGATGCGCTTCTCCATTTCGAGCAGCTTCTCGGACTCACCCTGCATCATGCGACCTGCAGGAATACCGGTCCAGGAGGAAATCACCTCGGCAATATCGTCCGCGGTGACCTCTTCGGAGACCATGGATTCGTTCTTGGCGTTGTCCTCGGCGCGCTGTGCTTCTTCCAGCTCAGCCTGCTTTGCGGGAATTTCGCCGTAGAGCAGGCGGGATGCCTCGGCGAGGTTGCCTTCACGCTGTGCCACCTCTGCGCGGGAACGCAGCTCGTCAATCTCAGTCTTGAGGTCACCCACGCGGTTCAGGCTAGCCTTCTCGGCCTCCCAACGAGCGTTGAGGGCGTCGAGCTGTTCCTTCTTGTCAGCCATGTCCTTGCGCAGCGCTTCCAGACGCTCCACGGATGCGGGGTCGGTTTCGCCGGCAAGTGCTAGTTCCTCCATGGTGAGGCGGTCCACGGCGCGGCGCAGCTGGTCGATTTCCTCCGGTGCGGAGTCAATTTCCATGCGCAGGCGGGATGCTGCCTCGTCAATCAGGTCAATTGCCTTGTCCGGCAGCTGACGGGAGGGAATGTAGCGGTTGGACAGGGTTGCTGCGGCAACCAGCGCGGAGTCAGCAATCTGCACCTTGTGGTGTGCCTCGTAGCGTTCCTTCAGGCCACGCAGAATACCGATGGTGTCATCTACGCTGGGCTCGCCCACGTACACCTGCTGGAAGCGGCGCTCCAGTGCGGGGTCCTTCTCGATGTTCTCGCGGTACTCATCCAGGGTGGTTGCACCGATCAGGCGCAACTCGCCACGGGCAAGCATGGGCTTGAGCATGTTGCCTGCGTCCATGGAGCCTTCGGATGCGCCAGCACCGACGACGGTGTGAATCTCGTCGATGAAGGTCACGATCTGGCCCTCGGATTTCTTGATTTCTTCGAGGACTGCCTTCAGGCGCTCCTCGAATTCACCGCGGTACTTTGCGCCTGCGACCATGGAGCCCAGGTCCAGGCTGATGAGGGTCTTGCCGCGCAGGGATTCGGGCACGTCGCCAGAAACCATGCGCTGTGCCAGGCCTTCCACGACGGCGGTCTTACCGACGCCGGGCTCACCAATCAGAACGGGGTTGTTCTTGGTGCGGCGGGAAAGCACCTGCACGACGCGGCGAATCTCAGAGTCACGGCCGATGACCGGGTCAAGCTTGCCTGCGCGGGCAATGGCGGTCAGGTCGGTGCCGTACTTTTCGAGCGCCTGGAAGGTGCCTTCGGGGTCGGGGGTGTCCACGGTGCGGTCTCCTCGGACGTTGGGAATGGTCTGTGCGATGAGCTCTGCGGTAGCGCCGATCTTGTGCATTGCGGTTGCGGTGCTATCGGTTCCGCTGGCGATGCCGAGCAGAATCATTTCGGTGGAGACGTAGCTGTCACCGAAGCCCTGGGCGCGGGTCTGTGCCGCCTGCAGAGCGGAAAGCGCGGCACGGCTGAGGGAGGCATTCTGCACGGAAGCGCCGGATGCCTTCGGCAGCTTCTTGATTTCAGCGGATGCCGCCTCGGAGATAGCGTCCACATCCAGACCTGCAGCCTTGAGGACTGCTACGGCGACGCCTTCGCGCTGGTCCACTAGGGCCTTGAGGATGTGCGAGGTTTCAATAGTGGGGTTACCGGCGGTTTGAGCATTAGTATTTGCCGCCGAGATGACTTCTTGACTCTTGGTGGTGAACTTGTTGTCCATGACGTTCCTTTCGTATTTCGAGGGGCTTATCCTATGCGCCCCTGCATTACATAACTTGAGTCTACTCCACTCAATTATGTTTCGCAAGCCTCCTGCAAAAAAATTTTCGTATTTTTTGCCCCACCTCACACCCCCTGCCACCCGAACAAAAGCCCCGAACAAAAGCCCCGGTCAAAACCGCATTGCTATACTGACCGGACTGGGTACTTGCGAGGCTGGGCGCTTGCGGGCTCCCACAACAATCACAGTCACGAATGGGGACCCACATGAAAATACTGGTTCTAGGTGCAACCGGCCGCACCGGTTACCTCTTCACCCGCAAAGCCCTAGCGGAGGGGCACACGGTCACCACCTACGTGCGCAACCCCAACAAGGCGCTAACACTTTTGGGAGCGCACCAAAATCTCACTATTGTTCCGGGAGCCCTGGATGATGCCGAACAGCTCGCCGCAGCATCCTCCGGGCAAGACGTGATGGTCAGCATCCTGGGTCAGAAAGCCACGGTGCGAGAATTTCTCTCCTCCACGTTCATGCAGGAGCGCCTGCCCCTCATCATGGAGGCGGTCACGGGCGCAGGCGTGAAGCATTGCGTTCTGATGAGCGCCTACGGTGTGGGCAATACGGTACGGACCGCATCCCTGCCCATGCGCCTGGTGTGCAAGGTCATCATGCGCGGCATTTTCACCGACAAGGTTAAGGCGGACGCCCTGGTCGCCGAATATCAGCCGCATATTTCGCGTGCGCATCCGGGCAGGCTGACCGACAATCCCGGTAAGGGCGGAGTGAAGGTGTTTGACATGGCGAGTGTCGAGCGAACTCCGGGCATTCCGACGATTGCCCGTGAAGACGTCGCCGATGCGCTACTCACTATCGCCAAGAACCCCCAGAATGCGAGCACAGATTTTTTGGTGACGATTGGGGACGTTACCCTACGCTCACCCCAGAAATAAACCGGTAGGCTTAATGACATGACGACTACGAACACCTTCCCCGCCGCAATTCTCTTCGACCACGACGGAACCCTCGTCGACACCGAACCCGTATGGGCTGCCGCAAAGGTTGCTCTCACCGCAGAATTTGGCGGCACCTGGACCGAGCAGGACACCCTCGATTGCCTGGGCCTGTCCATGCAGTTCACCTTGGATCGCCTACGCGAGCGCGGCGTGAACCTGCCAGACGAGGAGATTAATGACCTACTGGTGGCAAAGGTGCACGAAACCCTGGCGCAGCAGCGAGTCGAGTTCCTGCCCGGCATTGAGCGTTTCCTCTCGGAGGTTCACGATGCGCAGATTCCGGCCGCCATCGTCACGAACGCGACCACCTCCGTGGCTCGCCGCACCGCGAATGCGGCACCCGAGGGCACGTTCTCGGTAATTATTGGCAACGATGAGACCACCAACCCCAAGCCGGACCCGCAGCCCTATCTTTTGGCGGCGGAACGTCTGGGCGTTGACCCGACCCAGTGCGTGACTCTCGAAGATTCCCCTTCGGGCGTGCGCAGTGCAACCGCGGCGGGCATGCGCGTCATTGTTGTGCCGGGCGAGCTGGAGGTTCCGGCGGAGCTGGGCACCGCGCGCCTCAAGCATGAGGAGCTGACCTTGGAGGCGGTTCGCGCGCTGGCGTAGCCGCCTAGTTTGCGGGCTGAAAGGCTGGAAGCTCTGTAGAAAACTGAATACGCTTCACCATAAAGGGTGGGATGCGCGAGATGAGATTCCGCGCATCCCACCCTTTGTGCGCGCCTGGGCGGTGAGCCACGCGGGCGTTCGGGGCTAGCACGTTTGAGCAGCGCCTTTTGAACAGGGGCTTTTAAGTGCGGCGCGACACATAGATGACAATTTATTACGAATTACTCAAAATAACCTTGACAGCGGTTCCTTAAAATGATTTACTCATAATAACGATTCGGCGGGGCGACAAATCCCACCGAACCACAAGTATCACAGCATCATGAAGGAGACCATCATGGCATTTGCAAACTACACCGCACCCGGCCTGACCCTCGAAGAAGGCAAGGGCATTTCCGAGGCTCTCCAGGCACGTCTGCACGACCTGAACGACCTGCACCTGCTGCTGAAGCACGCTCACTGGAACGTGACCGGTCCCGGCTTCATCGCCGTTCACGAAATGATTGACCCCCAGGTCGACACCGTCCGCGAGTTCGTCGACGCCATCGCAGAGCGTATGGCAACCCTGGGCGCAACCCCCAACGGTCTGGCTGGCGCGCTGGTCGCACAGCGCACCGTCGAGGACTACCCCGTCGGCCGCGCACGCGTTGCTGACCACCTGCAGGCTCTGAACGATGTCTACACCCGCGTGATTGAGGCTCACCGCAAGGCGATTGCATTCGCTGGCGAGTCCGACCCCGTCACCGAGGATCTGTTGATTGGTCAGACCGCTGAGCTGGAGAAGTTCCAGTGGTTCATCCGCGCATTCCTGGAAAACGGCGAAGGCAACATCTAAGCTGCAACCATCTAAGTCGTAGCGCCTAAACTGCAGCCTACTTATGGCGGCAAGTTATATAGGCGCCAGCTTTTAGAGTCACGAAGCCGGGCGGGTGCACTCTCTTTATGGAGGGTGCACCCGCCCGGCTTCTATACTGTTTCGGTGCTTTTCCCCGACCTTTCACCTCACCCGCGGGATACCCTAGAGTGCGTTGAGGCAAACATAATTGTCGGGTTAGGCCGTCCTAGATTTTCTGTTCAGAGTGCTCTACAGTAGTTCACTATTCATGACAGAGCACACAGATATGAACGCTTCATCAGGCGCAGGGATCTCGCCCTGCACGCACGGCACCCGTGGAAAGGGAACTATGAGCACGTACGCCCAGCACGAGCATGGCGAAGAAACCGAGAAGCTTCAGCCGGAAAACTCCGCCACCGAAGCTTCGCAGGCCACCCGCCATAGCGCCGTCATCTCCCCCTCACCCGCGCAGATTAAGCGTTAGTGCCGCTACCTTGCCGATGAAGAATCGGAAGCACGCGTCTACCGCTACCTGGGTCGCCGTGCCGAGAGTACCGACCGCGAAATCCTTCTACAGGTTGCTGAAGCGGAGAAGCGTCACCAGCAGCATTGGCGTGACATGCTCGGTGAGCACGTAAATGTGCACGTGCGCCCGTCCAGGCAGCACCGGCCGAAAGACGGCGGCGGGTAGCGTTATGTGATTCAGTCATTAAAGGTTTACTTATTTGCAAGAAGCGGCGGTGCGAGTGCCGCAAAAAATTGCAGCTCTATGAGCGCTGATTTGTGAATTATCTAAAGAATAGCACCCCGTATTGCGTATTTAAGAGAGCCTTCAAAAAATCACTAATGTCTTATTTTTATAGACATACTAGAGTTTTCCTCGGTTCGAAAATCAGCAAACCAGAGGCAAGTTTCGCGCACATGTTGCATTTTTTCACACAAGCACCTAAAAGCTGAAACTACCTTATTAATACACCCTGCTGTTAGGTTTTTACCCAAAAGCTTCACAAGAATAATTTGAAAATTTACTTAGAGAAAAATCAATTTTTATTTCAAAGAACTACCGCAAAGACAATGGTGCCCCGCCCCTCCAGATGGAGGGGCGGGGCACCATTGTCTTAGTAAAATCAGGCTAAGGTTTACTTGATGTTGCCCTGGCCGTCATCGATGTGCGAACGGATGAACCACTGGAACTTCTCCAGTTCAGGCGGTCTGGCCGATGAGGATGTCTTCGGCAATGGGGTCAACATCACCAATTTTTGCGATAGCGGCGCGGTGGTCTTCAATAACACCGTTGTAGACCTCATCAAGAGCGCGCAGGTGAGTCTGAGTATCAGCACGATTTACGCTGCATTCTTCCCAGGTTCGCTTTTCAATCAGGTCGCCGGGCAGGCCGTTGGGGGTTACACCCATGGTTGCTATACGTTCCGCAAGCTCGTCAGCATAGCCACGGACCAGATCAACCTGAGGGTCAAGCATCTCGTGAACACCAATGAAGGAGGGACCCACAACATTCCAGTGTGCGTGTTTGAGGATCAACTGCAGATTATTGAGAGCGTGCAGATGAAGCTACAGAACGTCTGCTACGTGGTGGCCACTTTCTTCGGTGATCCCGGGAACGGTAAATGATGCGTACTTGCTCATTGTGGGTTTCCTTTCAAAATCCTGTGAGTTTGGAGCTCTACCAGCTCGGGTTTCGCTACGGATATTGGTTTTAACTCTACTCCCCCAGGAACTGAAAAACAGCCTTATTTTGAATAAATCAAAATAAGGAAAGATTGCACTGACCTGCTTATACACCTTTTTAGGCGGTAAGCTCAGCCTTATCTAACTGACATGTAACCAGTACAAACACACACAGTTTCTATAGAAATTTGAATTAGCTAAACCCAACCATTCCAAATTAAATAACCAATAATTTTTTAGAGCTCTGCCCCATTCCTTCTATATTGCGAATTCCCGGTAGCTCCGGTAGTCTACTTCATGAACGAATGGGGGTAGCTTCCACCGGGAACATCACCCAAAGCGATTTATCGACATGCTGGCGGTCTCGGCACCATAAAACAGTGCCCACCAGACTGCCCAGTAAATCACCTGGCCTCACCAGGCGAGCGAGACCTTCGGGCCGATACCCGTTGTAGCCGGAGTGTAGGTAGCTCGCCTTTTTCTATGCTTTGGCGCTTTCCTGTAAAGGTGTTTTCATGAGTCAAAACATTACTCCCACCCCTCTCACCGACCGACCAGAGCCAACGCGTGAGCAGATTAAGAAGTGGCGCCGCTATCTTGCCGAAGAAATCTCTGAGGCTAAGGTTTACAGTCAGCTAGCAGAGCGCTCAGAGGGTAGAGAAGCTGAGATTCTGCGCAAGGTTGCAGAAGCTGAGCACCGTCATCAGCAGCACTGGCGCAATCTTTTGGGCGAGCATGCCCACCCTGAGCCCCGCCCGTCGGTGTCCGCCCGTCTTCTGCAGTTTTTGGCTAGGCATTTTGGCACCGTTTTTGTGCTGGCTCTTGCCCAGCGTGCTGAAAGCCGCTCAGATTACGCCACCGATCCTCACGCCACCGACGCTATGGCGGCCGACGAGACAATTCACGAGGAAATTGTCCGCGCCCTTTCAGCCTCGGGCAGGGAGAAACTTTCCGGCAACTTCCGCGCTGCTATCTTTGGCGCCAACGATGGCCTGGTTTCTAACGCCGCCCTGATTATGAGTATTGGCGCTTCGGGGGCAAGCTCCCAAATGGTCCTCCTCTCAGGTATCGCCGGCCTTCTTGCCGGTGCGCTGTCGATGGCTGCCGGTGAGTTCGTGTCGGTGAGGTCCCAGCGAGAGATGCTGGAGGCGTCCCGCCCCACCCAGGTCACGCTGGACGTCGCGCAGCACCTCGATATTGACGCCAACGAGCTGGAACTGATTTATCGGGCTCGCGGTATGGAGCCGGATGCCGCGCACCACCGCGCAATGGAAAGATTTGGTTACCTAGATTGCGACTGCGATAATTCCCTATCCTTCCGCCCCGAGTTATTAGAGGAGGAGGCTGAGGAAAACGCTGCGCTGGGTACAGACATCGGCGCGTCTGCCTCCAGCTTTGCCTTTTTTGCTTCGGGCGCCCTAATCCCGATTTTGCCCTATATTTTTGGGGCAACCGGGACGTATGCTATGGTGCTGTCGCTGATTCTGGTCAGTATCGCACTGATGGGTACCGGCGGTATCGTGGGTCTGCTCTCGGGGGCAGCGCCGTTTACGCGCGGCCTACGCCAGCTAGCCATCGGCTACGGCGCGGCCCTGGCGGCCTACCTATTGGGGCTGCTCTTTGGGGTGTCTATAGGTTAGACGTAATAACCTTTTTGGAGCGGGGCAAAGGCACTGTTTATGCTTACCCAATCTAGAATCCCAAAACGTATACCTGACCAAAATTTTAGATATTAATTTTTGTAAGGAAAATTACCCAAGTCAGCCAGGGTTCACTCAGATTTTACCGTCCACCGTGAAGTATTAGACGTATGATTTTAAACTGTCTACTTGCGCTGACACCTTGTCACTATCATTAGGAGCTTCATGATTTCCTCCATCTCCCACCGTACCCTAGCCAAGGGTGCAGCCTGAGCGGCGCCCTCCGTCCTTGCAACCGCCACCATCCCCACTTACGC
>NZ_KV813689.1:0-563 GCF_001813685.1 Rothia sp. HMSC061E04
GCTGCAGAGTCGCTAGAGCCAGGCAAGCCGACCCTGCACCAGTCCTATAACAATCCCGCAGGCACTGGCCGAGCGGAGGGCGACCCCAACGTCTACAAGGGCGACCAGATCAACTTCTACGTCGATGACGGAGGCCCCTACCGCCTCGAAGCAGACATGCTCGCCGGACACGTCGAAATTGAACTCATGCCCTCCTCCTATGTCATCGAGTACGGCAACGGCGACACAGATACCAACTACACCGCAGGCAAACCGGTCACCACCTACCCTCGTGAGCGTCCGAGGCAGACGGATACCAGCTACGCCTACCAGCGTTCGGGTAACTTCCACGCGTACGCGACTGTGCACTACACGGCTCGTTTCCGCGTGGATGGCGGCCCGTGGCAGATGATGATGGTGACCCCGCAGGCGACCAGTGACCCGCTGCTGATTCGTGTGTGGTGGGTTGATGTTGGACGCGTAGCCGGTGACTGCAGCTATGACGACACTCGTTGGGGCTGCAAGAATGACCCGACCATGGGTAAGAAGGATAACCCGAACCCGCGCCTACGCAAGGCCGATAT
>NZ_KV813690.1:0-92446 GCF_001813685.1 Rothia sp. HMSC061E04
CTTCTTTGGTGGCTTCTCGAAACACATGTGGCTTTTCGCCGTTCATAGGGGAGGGTCGGGGGAACTTTCGATAGGTTAGTGTCTTTGGTCGTAGTTAAAAGCCATGGCAGAAGACGCTAAACCATGGCACAAATTCTGCACGGGTTACAGCCCCATAGCGAAAATTTTCGGCGTAAAAAGTCTCGGCATGAAAACCCTCACCGCGTAACAACTCGTAACACCCCTTGCGGTATACCCCCCTAGGGTATACACTTAAGCCATGGAAACCACTAGCAACCAGTGCTGCCACAGCACATCCACCCAGGTCAGCACCGCATCCGGAGCCCCCACTGAGGACCCCACCAAGGCACACACCAGCGCATGCTGCGGCGGCGAGGCGCCCGAAACCCAGTACGGTTACGCCTCCAACAAAGAGGCGCACCTCAAGCGCCTGCGCCGCATCGAAGGGCAGGTCCGCGGCATCGCCCGCATGGTCGACGAAGACAAGTACTGCATCGACATCCTCACCCAGGTTGCCGCGGTCTCCAAGGCGCTCCACGCCGTCTCCCTGAACCTGCTCGAAGAGCACATCGGCCACTGCGTGACCGGCGCCGCCGTCGAATCCGAACGCACAGGCGACCCGACCATCGCAGAGGCCAAGGTCAAAGAGGCAACCGCCGCGATCTCCCGCCTCATGCGCAGCTAAACGCCCCATACCTAAACACCGGGCGGCCCCAAGTTTTCAACCCATTACCGAAAGGAAATCATCATGAGCACCACCACCGTTAAGGCAACCGGCCTGACCTGCAACCACTGCGCTATGAGCGTCAGCGAAGAGGTCCGCGAAGTTCCCGGCGTGACCGGCGTGACCGTGGACGTCGTCAAGGACGGTGTCTCCACCGTGACCATTGAGCACGAGGGCACCCTCAACACTCAGGCTGTCGCAGACGCTATCGTAGAGGCTGGCTTCACCCCCGCTGTCTAGCGCGGCAGTCGGCTCGATTAGGAGTCATCATGGCTTACCCTCCGCAGTACATTGCGATGGTTGTTGGCGCGGTCCGCACCCTTGTCGGCACCGAAAATATGCACCTGCGCGACGCGATCACCCATGTGGCCAGGCAGATGAATCTGGATGCGATGCTGGTCGATTCGTGGGTGAAGCAGAGCCCCGAATATACGGCGCGTGAGGATGCGCCCGGTGCGGCACGACGTAGCGGCACGAGCGCGAATAAACGTTCCGCCGAGCACGAGCAGGGCGTGAAGGCGCGTGAGAAGGCGAATGCTTCGCCGTTCCCGCGGGCTGCCGTGAAACGTGCCTACGGCGTGTCTGATCGTGGCGCGAAGGTGACCGGTATTCGCCCACGCACGAGCAGGCCGGATGGGTTGCCCGGCGACCACTGAGCCGCCGCAGCTTTCACCCTCGCGCGCTCTCGACGCCGCGTCCTAATACTGCACCATACACCGTCCGGGGCGGGGTCCTTCGGGGCCCCTCCCCCGGCTTGGTGCGTGCTTTTTTCTACCCTCCCGTTTTTGAGTTTTGAGGAAATATTGTGTCTTCTACACAGCCTTCACCAACCACCCGTGAGCCCTCATTACAGAGTGAGCGCTCTCTTTTTAATTCCACCGGAACGACCGTAAAATCAACGGAGTCAACCCGAATCATCCACGTGAATATTCAGGGTATGACCTGTGCATCCTGTGTGGGTCGTGTGGAGCGTAAGCTCCGCAAAATCCCCGGCGTTGACCCGGCGGTGAACCTGCCGCTGGAGTCGGCGCGCGTCATCGTGCCCGATGGTGTGAGCGACGAACAGATCGTTGAGACCATCAACAATGCCGGCTACACGGCGCACCTCAAGAACGGGCCACGCGCGGGCGCTGGAACGAACGCGAGCGCATCCGGCGGCGGCAACCAGCACAGCACCCCGAGCATGAACGGCGGCTTCACTGACCGCATTATTTATGCGGCGATTTTGGGTGTGCCCATCTTCCTGATTTCCATGTTCCCGGCGTTCCAGTTCCCGAACTGGGGCTGGGTCGTGGCGATTCTGACCGCGCCGGTCGCGTTCTGGTGCGCCGCGCCGTTCCACCGCGCCGCGCTCATCAATGCCCGTCACGGCTCCTCCACGATGGATACGCTCGTGTCCCTCGGCGTGGTCGTGGCGTACTTCTATTCGCTGGCGCAGCTGCTCATGAACCCGGCGTTGACGGCGCACGTGCACCATGCGGGCGGCAGCTTCTGGTCGATGTTTACCGGCCACCATGCGCCGCTGTACTTCGATTCGGCGTCCATGGTGACGCTGTTCCTGCTGATTGGCCGCGCAATTGAGCACCGCACCCGCCACCGCTCCTCGGATGCGCTGCGCACCCTGCTGAGCATGGGCGCGAAGGAGGCGACCCTGCTGCGCACCGATAAGCAGGGCGTGACCAAGCAGGTGCAGGTTCCGGTGGAGGACCTCATGCCGGATGACCTGTTCCTGGTGCGCCCGGGCGAGAAGATTGCCACGGACGGCGTGGTGGTCGAGGGTACCTCCGCGGTGGATGCGTCCCTGCTGACCGGCGAGTCCGTGCCGGTTGAGGTGCATCCGGGTGATGCGGTCACGGGTGCGACGGTGAATACGTCTGGTTCGTTGACGGTGCGTGCGACCCGCGTGGGCGCTGAGACGACTCTGGCGAAGATGGGTGAGCTGGTGGCGAGCGCGCAGGAGACGAAGGCTCCGATTGCTCGTCTGGCAGACCGTGTTTCTGCAGTGTTTGTGCCGGTGATTTTGGCGATTTCGGCGCTGACTCTGGTCGGTTGGTGGCTGGTGTCTGGTGATGGTGCTGCGGCGTTTAATGCGGCGGTGTCGGTGCTGGTGGTGGCGTGCCCGTGCGCCTTGGGTTTGGCGACTCCGACGGCGCTGCTGGCGGGTACGGGTCGCGGCTGGCAGTTGGGCATTTTGATTCGTAATGCGCAGGTGCTGGAGGCGACGAGCACGGTTGATCGTGTGGTTCTGGATAAGACCGGTACCGTGACGACTGGTGAGATGTCTGTGGCGTTCTACGGCACTTTTGACGACTATGAGTCGGCGGGTGACTTTGCCGGTATTTCGCCGGAATCCGCAGATTCCAAGAATGAGCGTTCCCTGTCTGTTCTGCGTGATGCCGCCGCCGTGGAGGCGCTGAGTGAGCACCCGATTGCCCGCGCGATTGCCGGTTTTGCCCGTGAGCAGGGTGTGCTGGCTGAGGGTGCTTCGGCGCCGAGTGTGAGCGGCTTTGAGGGTGTTCCCGGAGGCGTGCGCGGCGTGCTGAGCGGCGCGGGTGACGGTGCCAAGGAAAGCACCGAGAATGGCGCCTCCCGACTGGTTGTTGTGGGTACTCCCGAGTACCTGCAGGCGGCAGGTGCGCAGCTGAGTGAGGGTCAGTTGGCTCTGCTGGATCAGGCTCGCCGGGCGGGTCTGACGACCGTGGTGGTTGCCCGCGGTGAGGCACCTGATGAGGCCCCGAACACCACCTCCTCTCTGCAGCCGGTCGGCATGATTTCGGTTGCCGACACCCCCAAGCCGGAGGCTGCAGAGACCATGGCACAGCTGCGTGAGCTCGGCCTGGAGCCGATCCTGCTCACCGGTGACGCCCCGCAGGTTGCGCAGGCGGTCGCCTCGCAGGTCGGCATTTCGGCTGAGAACGTGTACGCCGGCGTGACCCCGGAGGGTAAGTCGCAGGTGGTTGAGAAGTTGCAGGCCGCCGGTCACCGCGTGGCGATGGTCGGCGACGGCGTGAATGACGCCCCGGCGCTGGCTCTTGCGGAGCTGGGCATTGCGATGGGTTCGGGCACGGACGTTGCCGCGGAGGCTGCCGATATTGTGCTGACCCGCTCGGATATTGCCTCGGTGGTGACGGCGCTGCGCCTCTCCCGCGCTACGCTGCGCACCATTAAGTCGAACCTATTCTGGGCGTTCGCCTACAATACGGTGGCTATTCCGGTCGCCGTGGCGGGCCTGCTGAACCCGATGATTGCGGGTGCGGCAATGGCGTTTAGTTCGGTGTTTGTGGTGCTGAATTCTATGCGTCTGACGGCGTTTAGGAAGTAGCGAAACATAACGCGAAATTGCCCAAACATTAGCTATTGAAATAGCCTGAACGAAAAATTCAAAAGCATATCTCGCCGTGCTTTTCGCACGGTAAAAGATATAAAGAAATGCACCGCCCGTGTAAAGGCGGTGCATTTCTTTATATTCAGTTTTCACGGGCGGCGGCTTGAACGCCTAGCTTGAACAACGAGCTCAAAAGCCTGGCTCAAACGCCTCGCCCGAAAGCCCGAGCTCAACAGCACGAGCTCAGCAGCCCGGCAAAACCTCGCCGAGAACCGGGCAGAACCTTAGGCCCAGGTCACCAGGTCCTCGATGGAGCGGCGGCTCTTCGGGGCAATCTCGCGGGCACGGTAACCGAAGGTCACAGCAACGGACACGCCGTACTCCTCCGGGTCGAACAGGCCGGCAGAAGTGAGCAGCTCGTTCACTGCCTCGTAGTTCATACCCTCAATGGGGCAGGAGTCGATGCCGAGCATTGCGGCGCCGGTCATCATGTTGCCCAGGGCGATGTAGGTCTGCTTGGATGCCCAGTCGAAGAGCGCGCGGTCGCTTTCCAGGACCTTCATGTCGTTCTTCTGGAAGTTACCGTAGCGTTCGAGTGCGGCCTCCATCTGATCCTCGGTGAGATTGCGGCTTTCGAGGGTGCGGCGCATCCACGGGGTGTCGTAGCGCAGGCCCTTCTTCGCCAGCAGTACGACCAGGTGGCTTGCGTCGTCGAGGGCGCCCGCCATGCCCCAGGCGATCGGCTTGAGCTTTTCGCGCAGTTCGGGGTCCTGGATGACCAGGAACTTCCACGGCTCGGTGCCGACAGAGCTGGGCGACAGGCGCGCAAATTCGAGGATTGCGGCGAAGTCTTCGTCGCTGATACGGCGGTCGGGGTCGTAGGCGCGGGTTGCGCGGCGGCGGGCGAAAATTTCGAGGGCTTCTTCGCGGGTTACGGTCACGGTTTCATCCTTTGCATGAGGGTTTCAATACCCTGTCATGCTACACCCGCGGAGGGTGCGGGCGGCGGAAAATGTGATTAGTTACGCCCGCAGGAAATACGCCCGCGAGCGGCGGGACCGTATTGCCGGTGTCGTATTACAGGGTGTACGAAGCCGGTGGGCTGGTACCCAAGGCGCCCAGAGCGCACCTGCCCAGCACCTCCTATGATGCCCCTACTCGGCACCGGCTTTCATCCACACATCCGAGCGGGCGCGGCGGCCGAAAATGACCGCGCGGATTCCCTGGAAGTACAGAATATACGCCGCCCACAAGCCGCAATACCCGGCGAGCGCATCCATGGCACCGGCGCCAACAGCCCAGTGCAGGCCGAGCATGACCGGCACGTACATAACCAGCATGATGAAGCAGCCAATCGCCAGGTATTTCACGTCCTGCGCGCCCATGAGGATGCCGTCCAGGGTGAACACGTAGGCGGCGATGGGCTGGCCGAGGGCGATGATGACGGTGGCGATGGTGAAGAGGAACGCCACCTGCGCATCCTTAGTGAACAGCCAGGAACCGAAGAAGCCGATGAGAGGGCAGATCAGGCCGGTAATAACGCCGTAGATGAGGCTCATGCGCAGCAGCCGGTTTTTCAGCTGACGCACCTTCACGCGCTCGGATTCTACGTTCAGGTCGCGTTCGCCGAGTTCTTTGCCGAGTAGCGCCTGGGCGGCGATGGCGAGGGAGTCCAGGGCGTAGAGGAAGAGGTTAAACACGCCCATGCCGAGCTGGTAGGCGGCGGTGTGTTCGGTGCCGAATCGCGCCACAACGAACACGGTCAGCAGGGAGGCGATGCGCATGGATAGGGTGCGCAGCATGAGCCAGGAGCCGAGCGAGAGCACCGAGCGCATGCCGGCTACGTCGGGTGCCCAGCGGACGGCGTGCTCGCGGGTGCCGCGCATCATGACCACGCCGAGGGCGGCAGCCATGCCCCACTGGGTGAGGGAGGTGCCGGTCGCCGAACCGGCAACGCCCCAGCCGACCGGGTAGATGAGCAGCCAGTTCAGCACAATGTTCACGAGCGTGCCGACCGTGGCGACTTTGAGCGGGGTGACGGTGTCTTGCAGCCCGCGGAGCGTGCCGACCTGCGCGAGGATAATCATCATCGGCGGGATGCCCCAGAGCGAGTGGTGCAGGTAGTCGAGGGCGTAGCTGATGGTTTCGTCGGTCGCGCCGAGGCCGCGTAGCAGCGGGTCGGCGAAGGCGTATCCAGCGATCATGAGGAGCATGCCGAGGCCGAAGGCGACCCACACGCCGTCCACACCGATCTGCCAGGCGCGGCGCAGGTTCTTCTCGCCGAAGGCGCGCGCCACGGCGGGCGTAACGGAGTAGGCTAGAAAGTTCATGAGACCCACGACCGTGGTGACGAGCGTGGCGGCGATGCTCATGCCCGCGAGTTCTGCTTTGCCGAGTTGGCCGATGAGGGCGGAGTCGGTGAGCACGAAGATGGGTTCGGCGATGAGCGCACCGAAGGCGGGTACGGCGAGGGCGAGGATGCGTCGGTTCAGCGAAGGCTCGGCAGTATTCTTCACGGGCGCGCCGGGCGCAGTGCTACCGGGTTCGGTGCCGCCGGGTTCGGTACTACTGGATTCAGCCATAAGGTGCTTCTGTGTGCTCATCCTTCTAGGCTACTCCCCGCCGCCGCGGCGGGTGCCTGCGCGCGGGGCGGGGTGCACTCTACGAGATGGGCGTGCGAGACGGGCGCTGTTAGGCGCCTCGGCCGCGTAGTTCGTCGAGGGCGCGGCGTTCCTTCTTGGTGGGGCGGCCGCTGCCTCGTTCGCGTTTGGCGACCGGCGGCATGGAGAGGTAGGCGGGGCGCGGGCCGGAGAGGTCTTCGTAGCAGGTGACGGCAATGGGCGCGCCTACGCGTTTGACGAGGAGTTTTTCGACTTTGAAGACGCGTTCCCAGCCGGGGTAGCGGACCTTGACGATGTCGCCTTTTTTGAGTTTTTGGGAGGGTTTGGCGGGGGCGTCGTTGACGCGTACGTGGCCGCCTTTGCATTCGTCGGCGGCGAGGGAGCGGGTTTTAAAGATGCGCACTGACCAGAGCCAGAGGTCGAGCCTGGCGCTGGTTAGTGCGTTGGTGTCTTCTGCGGTCATGTGTTCATTGTGGCGCGAGGCGGGCGGGGCACCAAATCAGGTGCGCCCACCTATCCTGCGCAATCTCACCGTAATCTCACCAGGCAAATCCGCAACCGGCACCAAACCTGCCATGCGGCAGAAAATTTTCTGCTGCACGCACCAGCCTATTGAGCACAAACCCGCATCCACTAGGGGTATTGTTAAGTCACCTTCTCAAGAAGTGTTCTCAAGGCCACCTAGTTCGCGTGGTCTACGGGGGGGGTTGTGGCCGCGACGCCACGGGCTCCCCGTAACAGATTGGATATACACCATGTCAGCTTTGAAAAAGCTCCTGGCGGCTGCCCTCATCAGCACCATGCTGTCCTCTTGCTCCTTCGGTCCCACGTTGGAGAAAGATGAAAGCGCCCGCGCGATTTTCGACGTAGAAAATGATCGGGTGATTCTACCCTTGGACGCATACGACACCACCGGCAAGGACGAATACTACACCAAAGCCCTTGAGCTCGCCCGTAAAAAGTGCTTTGCCGAACACGGGCAGCACTACAAGATGTTTGTCCGCACCGAGGGGGCCGGCAGGAACTTCGGTAGGACCTACGGAATCTGGAACGTTGAGTACGCCCAAAAATACGGCCTCCACGAGCCCAATGAATCGAATACGCTGGACCTCTCCGCCCCTGCACCCTCATCCGACCCCGGGAAGGATGTCAGCACCGAATGCTATCAGCGAGCCAGCGATGAGATGAAGCAAATTGGAGAGATACCATTCGGCTCCGCCACGTATAGGCGTGTGGAGAACGACGTTCGAAACGCCGCTGGGGATAGACAGCTCAAAAAGTCCCTCGACGACGAATGGAAGCGATGCGTCAAGGATAAAGGCCTCACCCCCGATAGTGAGATGACCGTCAAGGAAGAAAAGAATATTCCTCAGAGCACCACCCCCTCAGAAGAGGAAATTCGAATCGCCGTCATCCAGGCGCAGTGCAATCAGGATGTAGGCCGTTCACAGAAGCTCTACGACCTGGAGGCGCAGTACCAGAAACCGCTCGTCGACAAGAACCAGGCAGCCCTGGAGAATGAGCTTAAAGAATTCAAGCGCCGGGACGAGCAGTTCAAGCAGTACGTCCTCGACAACCAATAACAGCGAATAACAGCCGGTTGGCCGACAGAAAAGGGTGTGTGCCGTGTTCAGTGAACACGGCACACACCCTTCATACGTTGCACCGGCCATATTGTGCCGGCTACGTTGCGCCGGTTATCCAACCCGCGGTGGTTATGCCTCCACCGTTGCGGTGCGGCGCTCCTTGAGAGCCCAGCCAATCACGCCGGTCAGCAGACCGAACGCAATCCAGGAACCAAGCACCAGCCACTGGTCACTCGTTGCAACCTCCGGGAAGTACGCAATCGAACGCAGCAGAGTCGAGGAGGCACCCGGCACCAACATCTGACCAATCTGCCCCCACACACCGGGCAGGAACACGCTCGGCATACTTGCGCCCGAAATCGGGTTACCAATGAACATGGTGATGACCGCGCCTACTGCGAGACCAATCAGCGGCGAAGACAGTGCACCCACACCCACAATGAAGAAGGCGGTCGCCAGGTAGGTAGCGCCGAACGCAGCCCACAGGGTTGCGAAGTCGCCGGGGATGATGCCGAACCAGACGTTCAGAATCAGGGCGGTCAGTGCACCACCGATGACGGAGTACAGGGTTGCGGTGGCGAAGCGGCGCCAGGTGCCGTTCACGCGCAGTACGGAGAAGGAACCGCCGAGAATACCGCCAATGACCAGCGGAAATGCGGAGATAGCGATACCGGAACCGGAGGAGTCATTCTCACTCAGGGGTACCACGACGGTGGTCTTCACCGCCATTGCGGATGCCTGCTCGGCCTGCACCTTCATCTGCTCCAGCTGGGCGGCGGCCTGCGCACCCTGTTCACCGCCCGTCTGCACCGCCTGGGTGAGGGCTTCCGTCTTAGCGGCGAGTGCCTTCTGCTGAATCTGCGCGTTCAGCTGGGTGGCAACACCGTTGAGCATCTGGGTTGCTGCGGCGTTTGCGGCTGGTGCGGTCAGCACTTCGGGGGCGGCGCCTTCGGTGAAGATGATTGCGCCGTAGGTTTCGCGCTGCTTGATTTGCTGTTCAGCCTCTTTGCGGGAGGATGCCTGCTTCAAGTCGAAGGTTTCAATACCTTGGTCTTTGAGGGACTGTTCAAACTGACTGACGGTCACCTCGGGGCCTGCGATAGAGACGGGCAGGTTCTTTGCTTCCATGGTCTTGGTGGGCCAGGTGAAAGCTAGGACGATGAGTGCTACCACCAAGGATGATAGTACGGAGGTGGTGATGACCTTGAGCCAGGAGGAACGGTCGGTGGTTTCTTGCGTGCTTGTTTCTGCAATGCTCTTTGCCGCGATCTTCTGGGATGCGGCAGCTTGGGTGGCTGCGGCGGTCACTGCTTCTGCGGTGACTGCGGTGGCGGTTTCGTTGTTCATGACAATCTCCAAACAAAATGCTTATTTCGTTTACGAGTCAGAACTCTACTCTCGATTTTTACCGAGTGCAAACAAAATAGATATTTTGTTTGTAAAGTCACAAAAAGAATCAGTGTTGTGTTTACGCGTTCTTTAGCCCCACCCCCTAGACTGGAACCATGCCCCGACTAACAGACGCCACCAAAGCCGCACGCCGAGCCCAAATCATCGAAGCCGCCATTAGCTGCTTCCTCGAAAAGGGCTACACCAACACCTCCATGAGCGACATCATCAAAGCCTCCGGACTGTCCTCCGGGTCCATCTACTCGCACTTCTCCGGCAAAGAAGACATCCTCATCACCGCCATCAACGAGCGCCTCAACAACGTCAAGGAGCTCTACGAAACACTCCCCGAAGGCGCAGGCCCCCAGGATATTCTCGAAACCATCCACACGAACCAGCTGGTAAACGACAATTTCTCCGCCATGCTGCGCATCCGCGCCAAATCGCTCCACGCACCCGAAATCGCCAGGGCAACCGCAGACACCATGCCTCTATTGCAGGGCATCATCGTAAAGACCCTCACCCCCTGGGCAGCCGAACAGCTCAGCGTTCTACACGAAATCAACCCCAATTCAGTGCAGCGCACCCCCGAACAGGAGGCGCTCATCGCCGACTACGCCCGCGACACTGCAGACGCCTTCATGATGGTCTTCCAGGGGTACATGCTCCGCTCCTTCTTCGGCACCCCCAAGGAAAAGGACCGCCTCTACCGCGTCGCCTCAGCACTTCTTCCTGAGTAGTTGACCGCCCGCTAGTCCCCAAAAATCACCCTTGAGCGGTTGTTTTTCAGCATTTAGACCATACAGGGGCAACATAGGTCATTCACATCCTGCAGGCGTAGAATCAAGGAACCATGACTGAATCCTGCACCCCCGCAACCCCCGAGCCGCGCGCCACCAACCCCACCGAGCTGAACAACCTGCGTGCCGCACACGCCGATGAGCTCTCTTCACGCACCCGCGCCACGAGCATCCCGACGGATTCCTGCTCCCTCTACGACGACGAGGCTCTCGGCGGCACCGCCGGACGCGCCACCGCTTGGCTGGCTCTCGAGCACGTGGGCCAGTGGGGCCGCGACGTGCTGGACGGCTCCGCCCTCGGCGAGGAGCTTTCGGAGGCGTTGGGTGAGGCAGTCTCGCAGGCGGGGCTGAAGTTCCTGCTGATCCGCCAGACGGGCAGGGCGGGCCGCGTGCTGCACGGTGCGCCGGATGCATCCGGCAACCCGACCCACCGGGTGCTCTACGCGCTCTGCACCCCGGGTGAAGAGAAGCTCTACTCGTTCAGCGTGAGCACCCCCGAGCAGCTCCTCGACCTACCCCTGGGCAACCCCCAGGAGTTGATTCAGGTGACCGGCGCGGAGCTCATTGATTCCCCCGCCATTCTCGTGTGCACCCACTCCAAGCGTGACCGCTGCTGTGCCCTGCGCGGTCGCCCCATTGCGGCGCACCTGGCGGATATCCTGCCGGCAAACGCGGTCTGGGAGTGCTCGCATACGGGCGGTCACCGCTTTGCCCCGGTCGGCATTATGCTGCCCACCGGCTACACCTACGGTCGCCTCTCGGAGCCTTCGGCACTGGCGGCGTACCTGTCACTGGCGGGTCGCTCCATTCCGTCGCTGCACGGCCTGCGAGGCCGCAGCACGGATACTCCAGTGGAGCAGGCGGCGGAGGTTGCCGTACGCCTCGAGCTGGAGAAAAAGGGCGAAGAAGTAACCTCTGGAGGTTTGGTTTCACGTGAAACATCGGGGCGGGAGGCATTCATTGCGCTCCGCGAGGCGGGCATCGATGTGAACGTTGAGACAAGCACTGAGTTCTCCCCTGAATTTTTTGCGGCGTTCTCGCCTAAAGATTTCTCCGAGCACCCCACCATGGAGGCGGCACTCACCTCCCACACCGACGGACGCACCTGGGTCACCTTCTTCGAGCGGGTCACCCTTGAGCCGCGCCCCAACTCGTGCGGCAAGGGTCCCGCAGATGCTTTCAGCCGCGAGCTGCTCGCGCTGCATCAGATATAAACCCTGTGCCAGCTATAACCCCTGCCCCAGCTCTAGCACCCGCGCATGATGTAGACAGCGTAAAGCCCCGGCGGGCACCTTCTCGGGTACCCGCCGAGGCTTCGCCGTATTCAGGGTTCGACATATCCAGGGTTCGGCGTAGCTGACATCTCGCCGCCCCCGGCAAACTGGCTTATCCGGCGAACGGGTTCGGCGTGCCGATGTACTGCAGCTCGGTGTACTCCTCCAGTCCCTCGGGGCCGCCCTCGCGGCCCATGCCGGACTGCTTCACGCCACCGAAGGGTGCCGCCGCGTTCGAGATCACGCCGGAGTTGTAACCGATCAGGCCGAATTCCAGCCCAGCAGCCATGCGCGTAAAGCGCGGGTGGTTGCTCGTGTACACATACGCCGCCAGGCCGTACTCGGTGTCGTTGGCGAGCTTCAGGGCGGTGCGTTCGCCCTCCTCGCCGTAGCCGCTGAACGTGGCAATCGGGGCGACGGGGCCGAAGATTTCCTCACGCCACACGCGCATCGAATCGGTCACGCCGGTCACCACGGTGGGGCGAATGAAGTTGCCCTTGTTGAGGTTCCTGGGCATGCCGCCGGTATCGCTCGGAACGTTCTCCTCAAGCTCGGGAATGTACCCGCCGCAGGCGAGGAGCGCACCCTTGCCCAGGGCGTCTTCGACCATAAAAAGCATGGATTCAACCGCTGAAGGTTGAATTAGCGGGCCGCATTCGGTTCCGTCGATGGCTCCGTCACCCACGACGGTCGCCTCCATGCGCTCCACGAAGGCGCGGGTGAACTCTTCAGCAATGTCCTCGTGCACAATGAATCGGTTGGCGGCGGTACACGCCTCGCCCATGTTCCTCATCTTCGCTGCGTAGGCGCCCTCCACGGCGGCGGGGATGTCCGCGTCCTCAAAGACGATGAACGGTGCGTTACCGCCCAGCTCCATGGAGGTGCGCAGAACGTTCTGCGAGGCCTGCGCGAGCAGGGTGCGGCCCACGGCGGTGGAGCCGGTGAACGAGACCTTCCGCAGGCGCTCATCAGCCATCAGCGCCGAGACAACCTCGCCGGTGCGGGAGGTAGTCACCACATTCAGCACGCCGTCCGGCAGGCCCGCCTCATGCATCAGGGACGCGAAGTACAGGGAGCTGAGCGGAGTCAGGGAGGCGGGCTTAAGCACCGCGGTGCAGCCCGCCGCGAGCGCCGGGGCGACCTTGCGTGCCGCCATGGCGAGCGGGAAGTTCCAGGGGGTAATCAGCAGGCAGGGGCCGACGGGGCGGCGTACGGTGGTGATCTGCAGCCCGGATTCGGGGGCAACGGCGGTGCGGCCGAAGTTGCGGGCGGCTTCTTCGGCGTACCAACGCAGGTAGTTTGCGGCGTAGGCGACTTCGCCGCGGGACTGGTCGAGGGGCTTGCCCATTTCGAGGGTCATGAGCCGGGCGATGACTTCGGTGCGCTGCATCATGAGCGTGTAGGCGCGGTTGAGGATGTCGGCGCGTTCGCGGGCGCTGGTTGCCGCCCATGAGGTGCGGGCGTCGCAGGCGGCATCGAGGGCTTCGATGCCCTGTTCGACGCTGGCGTCGGCAACGTGCGCGAGGATTTGGCCGCAGGAGGGGTTGTGCACGGGGAAGGAGCCGTTGTCACCGGTGACCCAGCTGCCGCCGATGAGCAGGTCGGTGGGCACGTAGAAGAAGGGGTAGGAGGGCCGCTCGTAGGGGTCGATGGGTTCGCGCTGCGGCATGTTGATGCTTTGCATGTGCGGTTCGGTGCGGCCTCGCAGCTGGGCGGATTTCGCGGCGGGCTTTGCGGAAGCGGAACTCTCGGCGGCGGAGCTTTCGGGTGAGGTGGTCATGGCGTGCCTTTCGGGTTGGGGCGGCCGGTGCGGTCGACTCTGACGCTTTTAATTCTAGTCCTGCACGCTCCCCTACCCCTCAAACCTGCTCCGCGCGCCTACACGCCCTTGCGTGCCTCGAACCGACCCAGCGGCTCTCTCCCCTGCCCCGCGCGCCTACACGTCCCCGCTCGCCCTCTCCCCACCCAAAAGACCGCAGGCACGCCGAAGGGGGTCGCCTCCGCTGTGGATACGACCCCCTTCAGGTGGATTCTTCAGGTAGATTCTCGCTCGGTGCGCGAGAGTCCTAGCTGGGGATTATGGAAGGCGTTGCCCGGAAGGGATGCTCGGTGTTGCATCCGCTCTGCCCGGTACCCGTGCTCTCGCCGCTTAGCGAGCGGTGAGGCGGGCACCCAGGTGGACTAGGCCCACCGGTTCTCTCAGATCCAGGACTGACGTGCTTCGATTCGAGTCAGCTCCAGGGGACCGCCATCGTTGGTGCCGTGGAAGCGGCCGAAGTGTACGTACGGACCGCGGTAGGCACTGTGGTTGATGGGGCTGGAGTACTGGCCGTTGACCGTGTAGTAGAAGCTGTTCTTGTTCAGCACGATCTTGCAGTTCAGTGCCTGGCCG
This sequence comes from Rothia sp. HMSC061E04, assembly GCF_001813685.1. Lineage (NCBI taxonomy): Bacteria > Bacillati > Actinomycetota > Actinomycetes > Micrococcales > Micrococcaceae > Rothia > Rothia sp. HMSC061E04. The sequence continues at coordinate 14,112 of NZ_KV813690.1, forward strand.
GTGGTGACCTTCTGGCGCAGCTTCATGGTGTGCAGTACGCGCGGGCTGGTCTGCTTGGGTTCGAAGCAGAGGATCTGCGCTACGGAGTTACCGCGGTAGTTGGGGCGGATGGCGAGCACGTAGGTGCCGTCTTCCTGGTTTGCGGCGAACTTCTTGCCGATGCCGAAGGGGCCGTCGTGTTCGCGACCGAACGCAATGTAGCCGTAGTGGCCCGCCTGCTGCGGCAGTGCACCGGTCCACTTCATGGAGAAGTCGAGGGTGTACTTTTCGCGGGTGGTGTAGTTCGCCAGCGGGCCGAGCAGTACGGATTCGTCGTAGCGCTGGTTGTGCACGATGGCGGTGCCGGTCAGGTCGGGCATGTCCGCTGCGACGGAGGGGTCGGCAGGCAGCATGCCGTGGGGGCGCTTGCCGGTCTTGATCTTGACGCTGGAGTCGAAGGGGTCACCGATTACCCAGTAGGGGTCGGGGCACATGAAGCCCTTCACGCCCAGTGCCTTGTACTTTTCGTAGGCGGAGCGGCGGTGGATTTCCCAGACAATGACTGCCTTGCCGAGGCCGGTGAGAGCGCGTACGTTCTCTTCGCTCATGGAGCCCTGGGAAGCGCCGGTCGGCTTCTCGTAGTAGGGTACGCCGATGGCGTCCACGTTTTCGTGGCGTGCCATTGCGGAGATCTTGTCGATGGGGTCGCCACCGTCGAAGTAGCACCAGGTGGCGCAGCCTGCGGAGTTGGCAAGCTTCAGGTAGCGGGAGGTGGGCTTGAAGCCGCCGCTGCCGTCGCGGTACATCTTGATGACGGTGCGGCGCTGCAGGCCGCGTTCGGTGATGAACTTGACGAGGCCTGCCTGTGCGGGGCCGTCCTTCGCTTCGAGGAACAGTACGACCTTCTTGCCGCCGACGGAGGCATATTCGCCGCCTGCGGGTACGGCGTCAACGGCTGCGATGGCTTCTTCGAGGGTGGGGATGTTGTACAGGTCGGTCTTTTCGCCCAGGTTCTTGCGCATGTTGACCTTGTGCTGGCGCAGTTCGGCGAGGGTGTGGCCGCGCACGTCCATGGATGCGCCGGTGGTGCGCTTGATGTTGGTGTCGTGCATGCAGACGAACTGGCCGTCGCTGGTGGTGCGTACGGAAATTTCGACGGCGAGGGCGCCGCGGCGTACGGACTCTGCGTAGGCGTAGGCGGTGTGCTCGGGGCTGATGTTGCCGGCACCGCGGTGGGCGATGAAGAATTCATCGGTCTTGTAGAGCAGCTGATGTGCGGGGGAGCCGCTGTGTACTGCCGCGAGCTGTGCGCGGGTGTTGGCTGCGGCGTGGGCTTCGCCTGCCTGGAGCATGAGGGCGGCGGGCGCCAGAGTGGAGGCGCCAATGAAGCCGCGGCGGCTCAGATTCTTGGAGATCTTCGGGAATGCAGTCACCGTAGTGGTCCTTTTTTCGTTTATGAGTTGAGCGTAATGTGTGTGGTTGGTCATTGAAGTTTTGGTTTATAGCTGAGGGTCCGGATTCTCTCAACTCAAACTGCAACTTCTATGTAGGATAACGATTTTTTATCGGTGATTCACTGCGTTCACAAGCAAATAGGGTATTATGTGCGCCTCATTCTTACCCGCTGTGCAATGCGGGTGAATGTGTTCCTCCTTTTCCGCCGCTTTTAATAGCGGCATTTCATGCGGCGTTAAAAAATTTCTCGTGTAACGAAAAAAGCCGCGCCTGTAGCCCGATTGAGCCTGCAGGACGCGACCTTTTGCGTTAAGTATTTTCGCGGGTTTTCACCGCTGTTGAAGCTGAGCTATTTTCGCTGGTTCAGCTTACTTCTTGGATGCCTGAGCGACGCGGTCACCGGCTGCAACGGGGCGGCGGGACTCAGAGTCCTTGGAGATGTTGAACTTTGCGGTGTTGGTAATCATCACCATGGTTTCCTTGGAGGGGATGCGACCCTCGATAGCTGCCCAGTCGACCTCGATAATGGGTGCGCCTGCCTCAACCTTGTCACCTACGTTAGCGAGCTTGGTGAAGCCGTCGCCGCCGAGCTCAACGGTGTCGATACCGATGTGGACCAGTACCTCACCGCCGTTTTCGGTGCGGAGCATGAATGCGTGCAGGGTGTCCTGAATCAGTGCAATGGTGCCTGCAACGGGTGCGACGATGGTGCCTGCGGTGGGGTTCACTGCGTAGCCGTCGCCCATAACGCCCTGAGAGAAAACGGGGTCGGAGACTTCGCTCAGCGGCAGGTACTCGCCGGTAGCAGGTGCGACGTAGACGTCTGCGGACGATGCTTCCTGTGCGGCAGCTTCCTTCTTCTTCTTGCCGAAACCGAACATGTATGCTCCTTCTGGTCGTGTTGCGCTATGAATAGCGTGTATTTGTAGCGCTGATGCGTCCGCGTCGGATGCGGGCGTCGTTGCCTTCTTGGTTTCACACCGGGCGGCGCCTGCCTGAATTGCAGGGTTCGCACACTCCGGTGCATATGCACTCAGAATACAACACCTAAACCCGTAGCTCACGAGCTGAGGGTCATTCGACTCGAATTCTGCAAATATTCCGCAAATCTGGAACTTCAACTCACACTTCTGCACTCTTGAGGTCGCGAGTACACTTAGTGAAGGACTGGCACCCCTCCCCCGAGCCGGTGCCCATAAGAGAGAAAAGGCTGAAACTGATGACTGAAGCGGCTGAGACCGTTCTTGAAGTATTTATTCCGGGTCCCGGCGAGAACCCGGAGGATCCGCAGGATATGGAGCGCTCCGAGTTCCTGGGTGCCGCGCAGGAGGCGCTGGATTCGGGCGTGGACATTGAGGTGTACTCCACCGACTCCTACCCTTCCGCATTTGAAGAGTGCGCACCCGTGGCGGAGCAGATTGAGATGAACGGCCGCGAGGTTCTGCCGCTCATGCTCGTCAACGGTGAGGTGAAGGTGTCCTTCTCCTACCCGACTGCCGAGCAGATTAAGCGATTCTCCCGCGCACACCTGGTCGCCCAGCCGAAGGCGAACGCGGCAGCGGCTGCGTGCGGCCCGTCCGGTTCCCCGGCGGCGTCGATGATCCCGAACCTGAGCGGCGAACCCGCCGGTTTCGCGGCAACCCTGGCGGGTAAGGCACCCCAGCCGGTCGGCGGCCCCGAGATTGGCAACCGCGTGAACCTCATGGGTGGCGACACCGGCGACGGTATCCCCACCTCCGGTTCGGTGGCTGTGAAGTCCGGCGGCTGCGGATGCGGTGGTTGCGGCTGCGGCGGCAAGTAAACCCACCCCTGCCGGCAACGAGCGCCCGACTCACCCGGTTCTAAACTGCGCACCCAAAGAACTGCATAAACAAAGAGCGGTGCCCGCCTCCTCATGATGAGGAAGCGGGCACCGCTTTCGCTTAACGAAGCTTAGGTTCACACCCGGCAGCACCTACGGGAGCTGCGGCGGGCGAACAGCACCTTACTTGATGGAGGTACCGACGGAACCGAGCTGCTGGCAAGCCTCGACCACGCGTGCGGCCATGCCTGCCTCTGCAGCTGCACCCCAAACGCGGGGGTCGTAGGTCTTCTTGTTGCCGACCTCGCCGTCAACCTTCAGCACACCGTCGTAGTTGCTGAACATGTGGCCAGCAACGGGGCGGGTGAATGCGTACTGGGTGTCGGTGTCGATGTTCATCTTGATAACACCGTAGGACACTGCGTCTGCAATCTCCTGCTCGGTGGAGCCGGAGCCACCGTGGAAGACCAGGTAGAAGGGCTTGTCGCCCTTGCCGTACTTAGCGCCGACCTCGGTCTGGATTTCCTTGAGCAGCTCGGGGCGCAGGTGAACGTTACCGGGCTTGTACACGCCGTGAACGTTACCGAAGGTCAGAGCAGCCATGTAGGTGCCCTTCTCGCCCAGGCCGATTGCCTCAACGGTCTTGATTGCGTCTGCAACGGTGGTGTACAGGGAGTCGTCGATAGCGCCTTCAACGCCGTCTTCCTCGCCACCAACGGCACCAATCTCAACCTCGAGAACGAGCTTTGCCTTGGAGGTACGCTCGATCAGCTCAGCAGCAATCTTCAGGTTCTCGTCCAGGTCGATTGCGGAGCCGTCCCACATGTGGGAGTTGAAGATGGGGTCTTCACCGCGAGCAACAGCCTTCTCGGACTCTGCCAGCAGGGGCAGGACGAAGCCTTCCAGCTTGTCCTTGGGGCAGTGGTCGGTGTGCAGTGCAATGTTCACGTCGTACTGCTTAGCAACTTCGCGTGCGTATGCTGCGAAGGCCAGGGAGCCAACGACCATGTCCTTCTTGGAAGCGCCGGACCAGTATGCTGCACCACCGGTGGATGCCTGGATGATGCCGTCCGAGCCAGCCTCTGCGAAGCCGCGGATAGCAGCGTTCAGGGTCTGGGAGGAGGTCACGTTCACTGCGGGATACGCGAAGCCCTTTTCCTTCGCGGTCTCCAGCATTTCTGCGTAAACTTCGGGGGTTGCAATAGCCATATGCTGACTCCTTGGATAGATGCGACCGGTTACCGATGTTGGGCCGGTTCACCATTTTTTGTTGGCGCGCGAGACGCCTCCTACTCGCACTATTTTACCAAGATACGACTTATTTATCGTTAATTTTTTGTGGGTTTTTTTGGGTTTACTGCAGCGAAATTTCCGCGAAATACCGCGGTAAAGTAGAGGTGTTAATGACTTGATGTCTTCTGTGCGTGCAGGCCAGCGTACACATCACCCGGACGCGACGAAAGGATCCTCCTATGAGCAAGGCGAGCGCTAAAAATAATCCGAAACAGCTCGACGCAAAACGTGAGAAGCGTGCCCGCCAGGCACAGCGTCGTGCTGAGCGTGAGCATCCGAATGCGGCGGCTATTGCCCCGGTGCGCGCCCAGTTGGATGAGGTTCTGGAGCGTAAGAGTCTGCATGTTTTGGGGCATGGCGATATGGCGAAATCCCTTGAGTTGATGGAGAAAATGCGTGATGAGGGTGCGAGTGACCACGAGATTGATGTGGCGCTTGCGGAGGCGAAGCTCCCCTCGGTGGTGCAGGTGGGCCGTAAGTCGTTGATGCGTTGGCCAAGCTGGTGGTGGTTGAATCGTCGCGAGCGTGCATTGCGGGCGAAGATTGATCGCCTCATGGATGGCTAGACCTCCGTTCTGAATAGGTTGTGAGAGCACCCCGTTGTGGGTGCTCTTGTGCTGTGTACTGGTGGGGGAATTGATTTTTTGGACTCAGAGTTCAATTAATCTATTTCACAAAACAATGAAAACCACACAATACAACATGAACCAAATATATTCATAAGATATGCATTATATGTATATAAATTATTACGTGATGTGAGTTATATTTACCTAAATTACCGTGCTATAGTCATTACAACCCATAGACGTGTTCCCAACCACATTTCGTGTAGCACGTGCTTTAGACGTAACTATCCAAGGAGGTATAGCGTGAGCACCTCACCGAACAAGAACCCGCAGACTTCTGCAGCGGATCAGTACACTAAGCCCCCCACAGATGACCCGTTCGCACACGAGCAGGAAGGCTTCCACAAGGGGCTTGGCGCACGTCAGCTCCAGATGATTGCCATCGGTTCCGCTATTGGTACCGGCCTGTTCCTGGGCACCGGTAGCCGCCTGCAGGACGCAGGCCCCATGCTCGCCGTCATCTACGCCGTCATCGGCTTCTTCGGCTACCTGATCCTTCGAGCCCTCGGCGAGCTGATCCTTCACCGCCCCTCCTCGGGCTCCTTCGTCTCCTACACCCGCGAATTCTACGGCGAAAAGGCCGCATTCGTATCCGGATGGCTGTACTGGCTGAACTGGGCAATGACCGCCGTTGCAGACGCCACCGCTATCGCCATCTACATCAGCTGGTTCGGTCGATACAACCAGTTCTTCGCAGACATTCCCCAGTGGCTTAGCGCATTCATCGTCGTTATCATCACCGTGGCTCTAAACCTCATCTCCGTGAAGCTCTTCGGTGAGCTGGAATTCTGGTTCGCACTCATTAAGATTCTTGCCCTGCTGTCCTTCATGGCGGTAGGTATCTGGTACCTGGTCTTCGGTGAGCCCATCAACGGCGTCACCCCCGGCCTGAGCCTTATTGCAGCCAATGACGGCTTCTTCCCCAACGGCATTCTTCCCGCTCTTATCGTGGTTCAGGGCGTTGTGTTCGCCTACGCCGGTATTGAGCTGGTCGGCACCACCAGTGGTGAAACCAAGAACGTTGAGAAGGTTATCCCTCGCGCTATCAACACCGTGATCTGGCGTATCGCGATCTTCTACGTTGGCTCCGTGGTTCTGCTCTGCCTGCTCATGCCCTACACCGCATACAAGGACGCAGAGTCGCCGTTCGTGACCTTCTTCGACGCTATCGGTATTCAAGGCACCGCACCGATTATGCAGCTGGTCGTTATTACCGCGGCTGCTTCCTCGCTGAACGCTGGCCTGTACTCCACCGGTCGTATCCTCCACTCGATGGGTGTTGCAGGTTCGGCACCGAAGTTCACCACTAAGGTGTCCCGCTCCGGCGTTCCGGTGGCAGGTATTCTGCTGACCGGTGTGATTGGCCTCTTCGGTGTTGTGCTGAACTTCTTCGTTCCCGAGCAGGCGTTCGAGGTCGTGCTGAACATCGCCTCGGTGGGCACCATGGCTAGCTGGGCGGCTATCGCAATGTCGCACCAGAAGTACCTGAAGCTGGTCGGCGAGGGCAAGTACAAGCGCCCCAACTACCGTGCACCCGGCGGTCGTTTCAGCGACTGGGCTGTGATGGTCTTCCTGGCTGTTGTGCTGGTGCTGATGGCACTGGATTACCCGGTCGGCACCTACACCCTGGCATCGCTGTTGCTGGTTATCCCGCTGCTGATTATCGGCTGGTACACGGTTCGTGACCGCGTCAACGAGATTGCTCGCGTCCGTGAAGGCTACACCGGTTCCGTGCCCGTGATTGCTGCCCGCCCCGTGGTGAAGAAGCTCGTTTCGGAGCCTCGTACCCACATTGACCTGGGTGACCTTGAGGACGAGGGCAAGCCGAAGGGCAACTAACCCGACGGCAACCTCCGATCCCGTGATATCCCAGTGAAATCCCGGTGAAGGCGAATGAGGGGGTTCTAGACCCTAGCCCTAGACTCTAGAGCCCCCTCCCTGCACGTCTTTTCGTGTTCGCTTCCGTATTACATCCGTGTAATACATAAAGCAAAGTACATATCTACAGCATTTCTAATACGGTGTGTCCTGCAATATATTTTGAGATAATAGATATCCGCAGTGACCACCAGATGCACAAAGAAGTTTTGTGCAGATATTCAAAGGAGAAAATCATGACTGAACGTCCTAGCGCACACGCGGTGGAATTTGTTGACGTCGCCTCGATGGCGAAGTGGATTCAGAAGGACGGCGTAGGCAACATCATTGCCGGCATGGTCGACTTCCTCGAAGAAGACTTCAAGAAGTGGCAGAGCTTCGACAAGATCCCGCGCGTCGCCTCCCACACCCCCTTCGGTGTAATTGAGTTGATGCCCACCTCCGACAACATCACCTACTCCTTCAAGTACGTGAACGGCCACCCGTCGAACCCGGCACGCGGCTTCCAGACCGTGACCGCGTTCGGTTTGCTCGCTGACGTGGACAACGGCTACCCCGTGTTCCTGGCTGAGATGACCCTGCTGACCGCGCTGCGTACCGCTGGCGTGTCCGCCATGGTTGCTAAGCACCTGGCACGCAAGGATTCGAAGAAGATGGCGATGATTGGTACCGGCTCGCAGTCTGAGTTCCAGGCGCTGGGTATGCGCGCTGTGCTCGGTATTGAGGACCTGTCCGTCTACGACGTTGATCCGCACGCGATGGAGAAGTTCCGCCGCAACCTGGAGCCGCTGGGCTTCCGCATCCACCTGGCTAAGGACGTGGACGAGGCTGTTGAGGGTGCCGACATTATTACCACCTGCACCGCCGATAAGCAGCAGGCGAAGGTTCTGCTGGACCGCCAGGTAAAGCCCGGCGTGCACCTGAACGCTATTGGTGGCGACTGCCCCGGCAAGACTGAGCTGGAAAGCGAAATTCTAGACCGTTCCACCGTGTTCGTTGAGTTCCCGCCGCAGACCCGCATTGAGGGCGAAATTCAGCAGAAGGACCCGGACTTCCCGGTGGTGGAGTTCTGGAAGGTTCTGACCGGCGAGGAGCCGGGCCGCGTGTCGGATGAGCAGATTACCCTGTTTGATTCGGTGGGCTTCGCGATTGCTGACTTCTCGGGTCTGCGTTATGCCCGTGCGGCCACGCAGGACACCGACCTGCAGCAGTTCATTGACCTGGTTGCTAGCCCGGATGATCCGAAGGATCTGTACTCGCTGGTGAACGTTAACGTTCCGGTGGGCTAAAGGGCTCAAGTAACCTAACGCTGAGTGGCTTTGAGCCGGCGAGCCTGTAGGTGCGCTGGCATGGGCTGCGAGGTTGAGAGTGAATAAAGTGAGGGCCGGGGAGTGGTAACACTCCCCGGCTCCTTCTTATGAAATTTTCGTATGCACGGATTCTTGTGCGCGGATTTTCTTATGGGCAACTTGTGAGCATTCTGCGGCTGGTTCACCCGTTCTACCCTTCAGCGGGTGTGGCTACTGGCGGGTGGCAATAATTTCGCGCGCCTTCGCCACACGCTTTTCTTTCTCTTCTTTCAGCTGGTTGAGCTTCGCCTGATTCTTCTCAATCAGCGGCCCCTGGTAGGACGCCTCAAGATCACCCAGACGCTGAGCCATACCCACTTTCTGGTTACATTCAGCTTCGATGGTTGCGAGGCGAATTTCCTCCGGCTTAGATTCTTCGTTATCTTGGGAGGAAGCCATGAGATGTGCGCTTTCTTCGGACATCCAGTCACCTTCTCCTTCTCTGGGGGTTAGCCCGCGTTCACGCAGGCAGATCCACCATTCTGAGCGAATATTTTTCCACTCATCGGTTTGGGAGGCGTAGGTGTATGCCTGTGAGTTTAGCTCTCCTACAAACCGGTATTCTTTTTCGTCCAGTTCGACGTCAGAGAATGCGGTTTTCACCTCTTCTTGGCACCGGGCGTTGATGTCGTCTGATGCTGAATCGTCTGGGCCTCGGGAGATGCTGAATCGTCTGGGCCTCGGGATTCCTTCTGGGAGTACCCGTACTTTTTGGCGTACTCGACGTTCCAGCTACCGTATAGGCCTCCCGGTTGCGGGGTGTCTATTGAGGGCACAGCGTAGGACTGCCCGTGGTGCGCGTAGCATTCGGACATGAGCGTGTGCCACGCCGTGCTCACCGTACGGACTGTTAGTTCATCGAAGGCATACTCGTCCAGTGGAAGATGTATATAGTTCTTTGAATAATCGAGAACAGCTTTTCGTGAGGTGTCCCGCTCGGCGCTGTTGGAGCAGGACACGCACGCCCCCAGCAGGCAGAATACTGCTACCGCAGAGAGAGCCTTACGCATAGGCTTTTCCTCCTCCATACCTCGTTGTAGCGTTCAAACGGAGTTACCCCAATTATCCCAAGGGCTGCTATCTGCTTGTTGCTGATATCTACTGGTGGGTGGCGATAATTTCACGCGCCTTCGCTATCTTCGCATCACGATAGGCCTTCAAATCATTCAGCAGCGCCTGATTCTTCTCAATCAAAGGACCTTGATAGGACGCCTCAATATCACCCAAACGCTGAGCCAACCTCACCTTCTCACTACATTGAGCTTCAATGGTCGCCAGGCGGATAACCTCCTCCAACACTTTGGGATCATCAGCATTCAGACTGGCCAATTCTTTACTCGTCCATTCACCGTCCCCGGTGCGAGGCGTCAACCCTTCCTCACGCTGACAGTCCCACCAATCTGAGCGGGCTTTCTTCCATTCAGGGTCACCCTGCGCACGCAGGTACGCTTCACTACGGATACGACCGACAGGGCGGTACTTTTCCTCATCAGCCACATCAAAATAGAGCATATCCAGCTCTTCCCGATGCTCTTCGCGGCAGCTGGCCCTGACGTCTTCAGGGATGCTCTTATAAATCCTATCCTGCTCTTCTCCGACTTTGAGGAACGTAAAATGATTCGCCACATGCTTCACATTCCAGAGGCCGTACTGGGCGGCCTTGCCAGAAACCCAGCCATTTTCTAGAATTTCAAAATCGTATCCTTTTTTCGCGTAGCACTCTTTACGAATCAACAAATGCGCTCTATATGTTATATCTTGGGCCTGGTCACTCATGTCGTATTCGTCGAGCGGAAGAGTAATATAGTTATTTTCAAAATCCAGCTGGGCTTTGAGGCTAGTATCTTTAGGCGCAGCGGCGCAAGAACTTAAAGCTAAAGCAAAGCAGGCGAACAGAGCAGCAGATTTCTTCATTGTTACCGACTCCTTTCAGGGGAATGACGTCGCGGTCATTCATATGCACAACCCGCAACCATTGGCGAGCCGAAGCCAGGAAATCCATCGCATACCCTAAACCGAAATTGAGAGTGCGATTCTCACATCTCCTGTGATTTGCGTTAACACTAACACGCCTAGGTAATTCCATGCGTGGTTTAAGCCACCCCAACCCCCAACAAAAAAGGTTCCGACGCGCACACAACGCATCGGAACCTTTAAACACCTCATAAACAGCCGCCAGGCTACGACGGAATCTGGCCAAACACATGGCGGCGAACCCACGCATGCATCGCAATACCCGCAGCCGTCGCCGCATTCATCGAACGCGTTGACCCAAACTGCTCAATCGACAGAGTATCCCTAGCCGCTGCATGCAACTCCTCCGACAAGCCCGGGCCCTCCTGACCAAAGACCAGCACACACTTCTTCGGCAGGTCATAGGTCTCCAGGGGCACCGAATCCGGAAAAATATCAATACCAATAATCTCCAGGCCCTCAGCCTGCGCCCACGCCACAAAATCCCCAATCGTCGGATGATGACGCACATGCTGATAACGATCCGTCACCATCGCACCACGACGATTCCAGCGGCGACGCCCAATAATATGGACCTCCTTCGCCAACATCGCATTCGCAGTACGCACCACCGTGCCAATATTCAAATCATGCTGCCAATTCTCAATCGCCACATGAAAATCATGGCGGCGCGTATCCAGGTCAGCAATAATCGCGTCCATCGACCAGTAACGGTACTTATCCACCACGTTACGGCGGTCGCCCTCACGCAGCAGCTCCTCATCCCAGTGGTCGCCCTCAGGCCACGGGCCCTCCCACGGGCCCACACCCACCTCAAAACGGGCAGTACCCTGCTCAGTACCCTCAACAGCCTCAGCTACAGCCGCCTCCGCAGGTACAGCCTCAGCCGCCTCACGATTCTCAACCATCACAACCACCTTCACGCCAACAACCAGCGCCACTCCGGCGCCCACAGAGCCATCTTACAGACAAAAACCCGCGCCACCAGCCACACACAGTAGCCAGCGGCACGGGTTCACCCGCCGCAACGGGATCGTCTTAAAAATTCACGAGGTCCTAGTCCAAGCCAGTAGAGACTAGTCCAGGCCCAGCTCGTCCTTCGAGTACGCGTACAGGCACGGAACGCCCGCAACCTCTTCCACATGCTCCTTAGCGCCGGTCGCACGGTCAACAATCACAGCAACCGCCACAACCTCAGCACCAGCCTTACGCAGCGCCTCAACAGCGGTCAGCGCAGAACCACCGGTCGTGGAGGTGTCCTCAACAGCAACCACGCGGCGACCCTCAACGCTCGGGCCCTCCACCTGACGGCCCATGCCGTAAGACTTCTGAGCCTTACGCACCACAAACGCGTCAATCGCACGGTCCTGATCGCCAGCGGCACGCATAATCGCGGTACCCACCGGGTCAGCACCCATGGTCAGGCCGCCAGCAGCCTCAAACTCGATGCCGTTCTTATCCAGCAGGTCCAGCATGACCTGACCCACCAGGCGAGAAGCCTCGTGGTGCAGAGTGATGCGGCGCAGGTCAACGTAGTAGTCGGCTTCCTTGCCGGAGGCGAGGACCACGTGCCCGCGCACCACAGCCAGCTCCATAATCAGCTGGCGCAGGCGTTCACGGGCTTCTTCAATGGGGAGGTTTTCAGAAAGCTTAGTCATAGTTCAAGTGTAGCGGCTCACGTGCAGGCGGCGCAGGCTATTCCCTGTGCTATTCCAGCGCTAGGCTATTCCACCACGCGGCCCACCGACGGCGGCAACGCGGCGCGCAGCTTCGTCAGCATCTCCTCATACTCGGCGGCAGGATCCGAATCGGCAACCACCGCACCACCGGCGGCAAGAGTCACCGCGCCGTCATCGTGCGCCACAAGCGTGCGAATCACAATCGACAGGTTCGCCGAACCATCCGCCGACACAAAGCCCAAAGCACCCGAATACACGCCGCGAGCGCGACCCTCCAGGCCCTCAATAATCTGCATGGTCGAAGGCTTCGGGGCACCCGTCATCGAACCGCCCGGGAAGCACGCCCGCGCGGCAGCCACCGCGCTCACGCCCTCACGTAGACGCGAACTGACCGTAGACACCAGCTGATGCACCGTCGAATAGCTCTCCACGCCCATGAGCACGGGCACGCGCACGGACGCCGGGTCAGACACCGTGGACAGGTCATTACGCAGCAAATCCACGATCATGAGGTTCTCGGCGCGGGTCTTCTCATCGGTACGCAACCAAGCTGCGGCCGCGGCGTCTTCCTCCGGGGTGGCCCCGCGCGGCACCGTGCCCTTAATCGGCTTCGTCTGGGCATTACGCTGCTCATCCACGCTCAAAAAACGCTCCGGCGAGGAAGAAAGCACCGAAAAATCACCGCACCGCAAATACGCCGCATACGGCGCCGAATTGTGGGCGCGCTGGCGGCGGTACAGCTCAAAGAAAAGCTCCGGGCTCGGGTTGGGGATGCGCGCGTTCGTCTGCGCGGTCAGGCACACCTCATAGCTGTTACCCTCGTAGATTTCGTGCTGACTAGCACGAACGGAGTCCATGTAGGCTTCCGCGGCGGGTGCCGGGAAGAGCAGAAGCTCGGCAAGCTCAGGGGCATTGACGGGGGCGTTGACGGGAGCATTTTCGGAGGCGCGCTCCCCCGCCACAGTCAGAGCCGCATTCAGCACCGGAGTCAGCGCCACGCTCAGGATCTGTTCTGCCGCCTCACACCATGACTCATCACCCACCAGCCAGCTACGCGCCGCAGCCCCCGGGCGGGCATGCTCATGCACCAGGTAGCGGACCGCCGGCAACCACAGAGAATCCGGGGTCGGCGCCTCATGCGCCGGCAGGTAGCCCAGTACCGGGTGGCCGTGCTCCAGACCCATGGCGGCACGCGCCTCATATCCGAAATAGCCCACGTAACCGCCGCGCAAACCCTCGGGCAGACCGGTTGCCGCCGCGGTATCCGGGTGCACGCGCGGTGCGCAGGCGAGCGCCGCCTCCAGCTGGGCGAAGGGGTCTTCCCCGCCGGACTCAGCCGCCGCACGCGCCGAATCCACGCGCAGGGGCGACAGCTGCGCCGGAACCACACCCACATACGAGGCAACCGACATGGGCGACTCCTCGCGCGCGGAATCCAGCCAGAAGGAATACTCAGCGCCACCGCTCAGCAGCGGGTACGCCTCCTCGCAGTTCACCGCGAAAGGAAGCGGGCGCACGATAAGCTCCCGCGTCTGCGCATCCCACGGGATGCTCTGCAGAGTACTCGGCAGGGCATTCGGGGAGGCAGATGCGGGAGCGTTCGGGGTAGAAAAAATACGGTCCGCGGAAGTTTTAGTCACGGACTCCATTGTATGGCGTGCAGACGAATTGGCGGTTTAGTGAACGACTGCGGGTGCTTCGCCGTTTTCGCTGGTCATCGGCAGGCCGGCAGCAAACCACGCACTGGTGCCGCCTGCAATGTTGTGTGCGGCGTAGCCGTGCTCACGCAGGAAGGTTGCCGCGCGGTTCGAACGGCCGCCACCGTGGCAGATGATGTAGAAGTCCTCACCGGGTGCGGGCAGCTCAGCCAGACGCTCAGTAATGGTGCCGAGGGTGATGTGCTTGGCGCCGGTCGCGTGGCCACCCTCCCACTCGTAGTCTTCACGCACGTCGATGATGGTTGCGCCTTCGGGAACGTCGCGGGGGTCAACCTGGGGTACAGCAGTCATGATTTTCTCCTTTGAATTGAACTAGAACGAGCCGGTCGGCACGGCGGGGTGCCGGGTGGGCATAGTTGTGGTTCTACTCTAGCGCTTTGGGGGTGCGTGGCGCATCTAGCCCGGTATGTGGGGGTGTGTGAGATTCGGAAGTGGTGCATACGAAAAAATCGAAATGGTTTTTCATGCACTACTTAGGAGGTAATCATACGTAATACAAGAACATTCATGTATACATATACACCTATAAGGGTATAGACTTAAATACATATTGTCCGGGTCACACAGAACCCCAGGCTTACACAGAAAAGATTTCCGCCATGTCTCACACCATCACAGGTGCCGAACCCAAGGAAACCAAGACCTTCTTCGGCCACCCGCGTATGCTCGCAAACCTGTTCACCGTAGAAATGTGGGAGCGCTTCTCCTTCTACGGCATGCAGGGCATCATGATCTACTACCTGTACTACACCGCCGACAAGGGCGGCCTGGGTCTCGACCAGGCCCTCGCCACCGGCGTTATCGGCGCGTACGGTGCAGTCGTGTACCTCATGGCAATTCTTGGCGGCATCCTCGGTGACCGCCTCCTCGGCCCCGAGCGTACCCTCTTCTACTCCGCTATCGGCATCATGGCGGGCCACATCTCCCTCTCCCTCATCCCCGGCATTCCGGGTGTGGTGATTGGTCTGCTGCTGGTCGCTATCGGCTCCGGTGGTCTGAAGAGTAATGCCTCCGTGCTGGTCGGCTCCCTCTACTCGGACAACGACCACCGCCGCGACGCGGGCTTCACCATCTTCTACATCGGCGTGAACACCGGTGCACTCATCGGCCCGATTCTGACCGGTTGGGGCTGGAGCACCGGCGGTTTCCACCTCGGCTTTGGCCTGGCTGCTATCGGTATGGCAGCAGGTCTGATTCAGTACTCGCTGACCCGCAAGAACCTGCCCGCCTCCGTACACCACGTGGGCACCCCCTTCACCAGCGCTCAGAAGCGTAACTTCTTCCTGGCACTGGTGGGTATCGTGGTCGTTCTCGGTATCCTGCTGGCAACCGGCCTGATGACCGCAGACAACCTCAAGAACTGGGTCATGGGCTTCATCTTCATCGGCGCTATCGCCCTGTTCGCTCAGCTGCTGACCGCTAAGGACGTCACCGCTGATGAGCGTTCCCGCGTCACCGCATTCATTCCCCTGTGGATTGCAAACGCCGTGTTCTGGGCACTGTACCAGCAGCAGTTCACCGTCATGGCGGTGTACTCGGATGAGCGCCTCAACTGGAACATCCTGGGCATGGAACTGAGCCCGAACCTGGTCAACTCCATCAACCCGATTTTCATCATCGTCTTCGGCATGATGTTCTCCGCCCTGTGGACCAAGTGGGGTGACCGCCAGCCGGTCACCACCCTGAAGTTCTCCGCAGCGCTGATTATTATTGGCCTGGCGTTCTGGATCTTCCTCGCTCAGGCGGGCGTTCAGAGCGTGAACGTCGGCTGGATTGTGCTGATTCTATTCGTCTGCACCATCGCTGAGCTGATTATTTCCCCGGTGGGCATTTCGCTGGCGACCAAGCTCGCACCGAAGGCGCACCGCGTGAACATGATGGCGCTGTACTTCACCTCCGTGGCAATGGGTACCGTGCTGTCGGGTTGGTTGGCTCAGTTCTACAGCATGGAAACTGAAGTTCCCTACTTCACCTGGATGGGTATTATCACCATCGCGACCGGTGTGCTGCTGTTCCTGGTGCACAAGCCGGTTCAGAAGATGATGCGCGGCGTGAAGTAGCCACAAAGTTGCTTATCTACACTGCCAACTCGCTGCTTCGGGCAGCGTGAGCGTGTAGATGTGAGGGCCCCAAATCCTTGAATTACCAAGGGTTCAGGGCCCTTGCTGTACGCCCTGGTACATGCTCCAGTGTATGCCCCGGTGTATGCTCCCGGCAGTCGGAGCCCCGGAATGTCGAGGGGGGTTCAGGAGGGGCGTTCGGAGCATGTTCCTTAATGAGACAATCCGCGCAGATTTTCTTATTAAGCGCCTTAATAAGAAAATTGAAGTGTATTGTCTTATTAAGACCCCTCAAGCACGACCAGCATTAACGACACCCAGGAGGAGGAACCATGCCCTCAGCCACCACCTGGCCCGCCCTCACATGGGAGCCGCAAACCCCCTGGGTTCACCGGGACGCCCTCGCCTCCCGACGCGCAACGCGCCGCAACTCCGGCACCTTCTCCAGCGCCGTACCCGCTTCCATTGCCGCACTCAACGTCGAACTCAGCCCCGCACTGCGAGCGCGCCTCCAGGAGAACGCCACCGCAATGACCCGCTTCGATGAGCGGCTCCACCACATCGGCGGCATCCCCTTCTCTGCGGTTCTTCTGCGTGGCGAATCCGCCTCCAGCTCGCAGATCGAAAACCTCACCGTTAGTGCCCGCAAGCTCTCACTGGCTGTCCTGGGTGCAAGCGGGTCGAAAGTTGGCGTTAACGCCGAGCTGGTGGCACGCAACGTTCACGCCATGCGTGCAGCCTTGAACACCGCAGAAAACATTAGCGTCGATAACATCCTCGCGATGCACCGCGAACTGACCCGCGGCCTACAGCAGGACTCCGGCGTACTCCGCACCCAGTGGGTGTGGATTAAGGGCGATTCGCCGGTAACCGCCGACTATGTGGCGCCGCATCACGAGAGGGTTCCTGCCGCCCTCGAAGACCTTGTAGCCTTCATGAACCGCCGCGATATTGACCCCCTCGCGCAGGCGGCTATCGCGCACGCCCAATTTGAAACGATTCACCCTTTCACTGACGGCAACGGCAGAACCGGGCGAGCCCTCATCTCCGCGCTCCTGCTCGCCTGCGGCGTCACCCGCCACGTGATTCTGCCCGTCTCCTCCGGGCTGTTGCACGATACCGATGGGTACATTCAGGCGCTCACCGACTACCGTGCAGGCGATGCCGAGCCCATCATCGAGCTCTTCATCGACGCCACACAGAAGGCAATTACCAACGCAGAAATCCTGGCGCAAGACATTGAAACCCTGCGCGATGAGGTGCTGTCCATTGCCCAGCGTAAAACCCCTCTCCTGCGTTCCCTCACCGACCTGTGCTGTACCGAGCCCGCCTTCACCGCACGCATGGTGGAGGAACACACGCGGGGGTCCCGGGCTAGTGTGTATCGCCTCCTCAACCGCATGGTGGAGTTGCAAATTCTGCGTGAAGAACGCGTCAAAATTCAGGGGCAAAAAGTGTGGACTGTCCCCGCTCTCAACCGCGCCCTCGACGACTTTGCAGCACGAGCGGGACGGCGCGGATAGATGCGCCTCCGGGTTCGATAACCCACGCGAAAATTCTGCGGCTGTAGGCGGGTTCCCATGCACGGAACTGTGACGATTTATGTCTCCGCATGAACACACATGACGAACATTAGAGTCAAAAAGGACGTATTAAGCCACGAACAGAAATCTACTAGACAGCCCTCAACCACGGGTCTAAGGTGAATCCATAACAAACCGGAAGGCCCCTTCCGGAACAACCCTTCAACCCTAAGCCGAGGAGAACATCATGGCACTTTACCTGGTAGAACTGACCCCCGCGCAGCCGTCCAAGGACGAAGCAACCGCACTCATCGAGACCGTCAACTCGTCCCTGAGCCACGGCGCAGAGCTCATCGAAACCCAGGTCTCCGCAGACCACAAGATTGTCTTCGTCATCGTCGAATCCGAGAACACCGCATTCGGCCCCGACCTCACCGCAGCCATCGGTGAGCGCGCAGCCGTCGCAGGCCCCGACGCAGTCCGCCTGGTCGGCGCAGAGCTCGAAGACATCAAGAAGCTCAAGAAGGACGCAGACTACCTGGTTGAGTGGGACATCCCCGCAGAAATCACCATGGAACAGTACCTGACCCGCAAGAAGGCAAACGCCCCCAAGTACGCTGAAGTACCCGAGGTTTCCTTCCTGCGCACCTACGTTCGCGAAGACACCGCAAAGTGCCTCTGCTTCTACGACGCACCCGACGAAGAAGCTGTTGTTCGCGCCCGTAAGGCCGTCAGCACCCCCATTGACCGACTGTTCAAGCTGCACGCATAGATGTGACACTCCCCGCTTAGGAGAAACCCCATGTCCGAGTTCACTCTCGAACCCCTCTACGACTACCCCCAGCGCGAGCAGGTGCTCGCACTCGCCCGAACCCACGCTAGCGCGGTTGACCGTGGCGAGCGTTCCCCCTTCGAGAACCTGCGCGAAATCGCTAAGGACGGCCTGATTACCCTGGGCCGTGACGGCGGCTCCCTGGTCCCCCAGGTGTCGGTAGCGTTCGACCTTGCCACCGAGGATGCCTCCACGGCGTTCTCCCTGTGGGCTCACCGCTCCACCATCGCGTTCTTTGACGCTGTGGGCCGCGAGCTGCCCGAGGGTCTGGCGGATGCAACCGTCAGCGGCACCACCGCGATGGCGGCAGCGTACAAGGAGGCTTCGGGCCTGGCACCGATCAAGGTGGAGGGCACCCTCGTTGAGGGCGGTCTGAAGCTGAACGGTTCCGTGTCGTGGGCGTCGAACCTGTACCCGGGCGGCGTGATTGTTCTTCCGGTGGCTGTGCAGAACGCCCCGGAGAACCACCCGAACCGCTACATTGTGACTGTCCGCCAGAACGTTGAGGGTCTGAGCGTTGACTACCACCGCAACCTGCTGGCACTGAACGGCACCGAGTCTGGCACTCTGAAGTTCGAGGACGTTTTCGTTCCGAGCGAGGACATTCTGAGCGACAATATTGAGGCGTTCCTGCACGATGTGACCGCGCCGTTCCTGCTGGTTCAGTCGTCGTTCTGCCTGGGTCTTGCCGCTGGCGCCCTGCAGGAGGCTGCTAAGCACCTGGACGTCTCGCAGGGCGTGTTCCGTCCTGAGTTCCCGCTGATTCTGGCGGAGTACCAGAGCCTGCGTGAGGAACTGGTTCGCCTGGCCTCTGAGCCGGAGCGTGCTGAGCGTCGTGACCTGCTGAGCTTGCGTTTGGGTGTTTCGCACTTTGCAACCATTGCTACTCACTTTGAGCTGCAGGTTGTTGGAGGCGCCGGTTACGTGGCTGACTCCCCGACTGCTCGTCGCCTGCGTGAGGCGTCGTTCCTGCCGGTTCAGTCCCCGACTGAGGGTCACCTGCGTTATGAGCTCTCAAAGTACGACCACTTAGAGGATTTGCAGGCAGCGCTGTAGCGGTTCCCCTTTGCTAAATAGGCTCTTGGTGTGAATAAAGCGGTGAAAATCCGTTTATTCACACCAAGAGCCTATTTATCCATTTTTTACACACGTGTATACATCATGAATTCTTTGCTTTACCTATTCGCAATGCTGTGAAGATATATCCAGTAGGAGCATCCCGGGTTCGGCACGGGGTAAACCTGACCCTTGAACCCGGCGAGTCTAGCGCTGGGTATCGGCTGGGTTATTATTGTCCGGGTTGAAATGCTCGGTATTTCCACCGGCCTGGGCTACGAGATTCTCAACGCCCGCTGAAATGCTCACAGCGACCCTGGTGATCGGACTGCTCGACATTATTCTGGATGCGCTTGCCTCCCGCCTGCTACGCCAGTGCCGAAGGCAGTAAATTCTTCTAGCTGATTCTCCCCGCCTATTTAATTTGAAACTCGCATACTTTTACCCCTATATATATTTAAGAATGAAAGCTTTTTCATAAGGAAGGTAGGCATCATGAAAACCGAAAAATCGAAAGAAATTTTCTGGAGCATCATCTCAATTCTCGTAGGCGGAGTAGCCTGGCTAACCATGCAGAATATTTCATGGGGTGTAGTAGACCCTGCGAAAGTCGGTTTCGTATTCGCAGTAATCGGCCTCATTTCGCTTATCTGGGCTCTCTTCAATAAAAACTCAGATAGCTCACGAGCGTACGAGACTATACGTAACGCCAATAGGTCAAAGGAGGATTAAGGAGGGTTATTCATTAGGGGTATAACACCCCAACCGCCTAACCACTCTTCACCACACCGAAAAACAACGGCCCCTCACCTCTTGTCCACGTATGATGGTGAAATACAAAAAACCAACCACCAACCATACACGCACAGGTAGGAACCGTTGCCTTCTCACCGTACTACCTGCCTGACCCCAGCACAATTCACGACCCTCCTAGCACTCCTGCTACTCACTTTGAGCTGCAGGTTGTTGGAGGCGCCGGTTACGTGGCTGATTCCCCGACTGAGGGTCACCTGCGTTATGAGCTGGCGCGTTACGATCACCTGGATAACCTGCGTGACGCTCTCTAAGCCATTGAGCTGTGTGTAGCGAGTGTTTTTATTCGCTCTTTGCATTAATACCCCGTATATGCCTAGAACTGCATATACGGGGTATTAATGCATTCTGGGCTATATATTAGGGGTTTGGGGCTCATTATAAGAGAATATATGCCCCACTCAACGTATCCCTGCTCATATTTATAGCCGTTTAGCTGTGACCCACACCCGCATACGCGTAGAATTATGTGGAATTTTATACACCACCACATTCACCTCAGGAGCTCCCTTTGAGCATCTCTAAACTTCTCGGCTTTGACTGGTTGATTCACGGTGATGGCCGCACCGTCAAGCCCGGTTCTGTTGTGGCACCGAGCGAACGCCTCGCATGGCCGATCACCATCGGTATCGGCGCGCAGCACGTGGTTGCTATGTTCGGCGCAACCTTCCTCGTGCCGCTACTGACCGGTTTCCCGCCGGCAACCACCCTGTTCTTCTCGGGTATCGGCACGGTCCTGTTCCTGCTCATTACTCGCGGGCGCGTCCCCTCCTACCTGGGTTCTTCCTTCGCGTTCATTGCACCCCTCGCCGCTGCGGGCTCCTCGCACGGCCCGGCGGGTTCGCTCGGCGGCATTGTCATGGCAGGTATCGCCCTGTTCCTGGTCGGTCTGATTGTTCAGTTCGCTGGCACCGGCTGGCTGACCAAGCTCATGCCCCCGGTTGTGACCGGTTCAATTGTGGCGCTGATTGGCTTCAACCTGGCACCCAGCGCTAAGGACAACTTCATGAAGGCACCGATTACCGCACTGGTGACCCTGTGCTCTATCGTGCTGATTTCGGTGCTGTTCAAGGGCATCATTGGTCGCCTGTCCATCCTGCTGGGTGTGGGCATCGGCTACATCACCGCTGTGATTCGCGGCGAGGTGGACTTCTCCACCATCCACAAGACCGTTGAGACTCAGGGCATCATTGGTCTGCCGCACTTCCAGACCCCCGAGTTCCACTGGGAGCTCGCTGGCCTGTTCATCCCCGTGATTCTGGTGCTTGTGGCTGAGAACATTGGCCACGTGAAGTCCGTTGCGTTGATGACTGACACCAACCTGGACGACTACTCCGGCCGTGCCCTCATGGCGGACGGCCTGGCAACCACCATCGCCGGTTTCGGTGGCGGTTCGGGTACCACCACCTACGCTGAGAACATCGGCGTGATGGCAGCGACTAAGGTGTACTCCACTGCGGCGTACTGGGTGGCGGCTATCTTCGCAATTGGCCTGTCCATGTTCCCCGCGTTCGGTGCCGCTATTGCTACCGTCCCGGCGGGCGTTCTGGGCGGTGCCGCAACCGTTCTGTACGGCATGATCGGTATGCTCGGTGTTCGTATTTGGAGCGAGAACCGTGTTGATTTCTCGAACCAGATCAACCTGACCACCGCTGCTGTGGCACTGATTGTTGGTATTGCGGACTACACCTGGGTCTTTGAAGAACTGTCCTTCGCAGGTATTGCTCTGGGTACCGCAACGACTCTGATTGTTTTCCACTTGATGACCTTCATCGCGAAGTACACGAAGGCTGCTGGCGATCCGTTGGAGCCTTTTGACCCGTCGAAGTCTGAAGGACACTAGGTTTTAGCTCCTCACGCTTACGTCCGTTGGGAGTGATTCTCTCCTGAGGCGTAGGGTGTAAAAAAGCGGCCCGGATGGATTGGTTTCCATCCGGGCCGCTTTTGCCTCTTCTGGACGTTACATACAACTGCCACCCTGCTTAAACACAAATCAGATATAAATCAGACTCAAATTTTTTATGTGTAGACATAAAAGTTTATGTCTGAGTTATGTCTGCGGAGGCTCACCCAGCCGCTAGCGCTGGATAGCTAGCACCGGATGGCTCGTGCTGGATAGCTAGGGCTAGGCGGCTAGGACCGTTCGGCGAGCATCGCCTCAATCGTCTGCGCTACACCGTCCTCATGGAAGGGCGGGCAGGTACGGCCCACCTTCGCAATGAGCGCCGGCTGACCCGAGGCCATGGCGAAGCCCTCTCCCGCCCAGCAGAGCATCTCCGCGTCATTCGGCATGTCACCAAACGCCATCACCTCGTGCGCCTCAATGCCGTGGCGTGCCGCGAACTTCTCCAAAATCCGCCCCTTATTCACGGTCTTAGAGCCCATCTCGATGAGCGGCTCACCGACCACGCCGCGGGTCACCGACACCAGCGAACCCACCGCCTGATGCACGCGCGCCTGCAGAATATCCGGGTCCATGCCGGGCACACGAATCAGGTACTTAATGACCGGGGTTGAACCAATACGTTCGAGCGCATCGGCGATTTTCGCCTCCACCACGCGGGCACCCTCAAGCACCTCACCGCCCTCGTGAGGGCCCTGAACGTAGACAGTGTCCACGGTTTCGAGGGTGTAGGTGGCGTCGGGGAACATGGGCTCCAGCAGCTCGTGAGTACGGGCAATCACCGCGGGATCAGCGCCGTTGACTTCTTCCACCTCGTTCGCGCCCAGGTGGTACACCACGGCACCATTGGAACAGATGGCGTAGGAGTCGAAGTCGGTCTGCTCGCGCAGGGGCGTGAGCCAGCGGCTCGGGCGGCCGGTGACAAAGACGATATCAATCCCGGCGGCACGGGCGGCCTCAAGGGCGCGCAAGGTACGCGGACGGAACCGGAAGTCGTGCCCGATGAGGGTGCCGTCCAGGTCGCTGGCGATGAGTTTAATCATGCAGATATGCCTTCAGTGGTGGGGTGTATCGGTGCTGGTCAGGGTGCAGGGCTGGCAGGGTGCGGGTCTGGTGAGACTGTGCCGGTGTACCGCTATGCCGCCGGTTCCGCGTAGGTGACGGTCAGGAACGCACGACCCAGACCGTGGCCGAGCAGGTTAAAGTTCACGACGGCGGGGCTGGCGTTCTCGTCAATGTCGAGCTTCTCCACATCCACGGCGGTGACGCAGAAGATGTAGCGGTGCGGGCCGTGACCAGCCGGAGGGGCAGCACCCAGGAAGCCCGCCACACCGGCGTCATTGCGGTGCGTCAGGGCGCCGGCGGGTGCATCTGCGTCAGTGTCAATGCTGGTCACAGTGGCGGGAATATTGGAGACAGTCCAGTGCCAGAAGCCGCTGGGGACCGGCGCATCCGGATCGAAGCAGGTCAGCACGAAGGACTTGGTGCCCTCGGGGAATCCGCTCCAGGACAGCTGCGGGGAGCGGTCCTGACCGCCCGCCACGCCGAAGAGGGAGGAGAGCATCCATTTGGGGGCGGTGCCGCCGTCCTGAATGTCGGTGGAGGTCAGGGTGAATTCGGGCAGTTCGGGCAGGCCCGCGTAGGGTTCGCGGGGCAGGGG
The DNA here is from genome assembly GCF_001813685.1 of Rothia sp. HMSC061E04. Taxonomy (NCBI): domain Bacteria; kingdom Bacillati; phylum Actinomycetota; class Actinomycetes; order Micrococcales; family Micrococcaceae; genus Rothia; species Rothia sp. HMSC061E04. The sequence goes on from NZ_KV813690.1 coordinate 37,714, forward strand.
TGCGGTACCGATGTTGGTCATGATGTTCCTCAGCGTTGGGGTGCGGGTGGATATGGCGACGCCGGCGGACAGAGTGAGCTATCCGCCGGCGAGGCGTAGATTATTTAGCCGTTGAGTACGGCGTCGAGTTCTTCGCGGGTGGGCGGGTTAGCGCCCGCGCGGGAGACGGTGATGCCGGCTGCGGTTGCAGAGAAACGCAGCAGGTCGGCGATGTCTTCGGCGGTCAGTGCGGCGACCTTGGTGCGCGCCTCAGCACCAGCGATACCGCGGTCGAGCAGACCCGCGATGAGTGCCGCCATGAGTGAGTCGCCGGCACCGACGGTATCCGCAACCTCAACGCGGTGTGCGAGCTGGCTGATGCCCTCGGGGTACTTCTTGGTGAAGGCGATGGGGCCGTCCTCGCCGCGGGTGATGACCATCAGCTCGGCGCCGAGGCCAAGCCATGCGCGTGCGCTGTCGTCGAGGGAACGGTCGGGGTAGAGCCACTGCAGATCCTCGTCGGATGCCTTCACGACGGTGGAGAGGGACACGAACTTTTCCGCCCAGGCGCGGCCCTCGTCAACGTTGTGGATGAGGGTGGGGCGGCAGTTTGGGTCGTAGCTGAGCAGGGCGCTGTCACGGGCTGCTTCGAAGGCTGCGGCGACCACGTGCGCGCCGGGTTCGAGCATAGCGGCGATGGAGCCGGTGTGCACTGCATCGGAGGTGCGTGCCAGTTCGGTGAGCTTCTCGGCGATGGAGTCGAGGGACCAGGTGATGTCGAATTCGTACTCTGCTGCGCCGTCGGCACCGATGGTTGCCTGAGCGACGGAGGTGCGTTCAGCACTGTGCTCGAAGGGCAGAGTCACCTGAGATGCTTCCAGGTGCGCGTCAATGCTCTTGCCGTAGGCGTCGGGGCCGTAGTGGCCGACGAAGTTGGTGAGGTGGCCGAGGCGGCGTGCACCCACGGCTACGTTCATGGGCGATCCGCCGGGGTAGGCGCGGGTTTCTCCGTCGTGCTGGTGGACGACGTCTACGAGTGCTTCACCGATTACAGTCAACATGGTTTCAATTCTACCTATGTTTTCCGGGGCATGGAGTGTGTTTTTGTGGGTATTTAAAGTGGTTTTACTTTTCTTTTTGAGGGCTTGTGTTGGCTTGCCAGGCGGGTGCGGGAACTGACTTCTACCTCTTCTGAGTTTTAGCCCCAATAACACTAATTTTGAGGCTCCGGAGGGGTTCACACGGGTTAGACTTAAACCGACGCCGGGTCTTTAACGCCCGGCACGGTATTGACGCGACAGCACCGTCGCGCCTACCCTCCAACGACGAAGTTAGGAAGAAGGTCATACGTGACGACTGCAACCGCTACCTGGGTTAACCGTGAGGCTACCGCAGAGGAGCTGATTCCCCTCATCGGTAAGCTGCACCGCGAAAACGGTGTGGTGCTGAGCATTCACGGCCGCAGCCTGGTCAACAAGTCTGTCATTGAGCTGCTGAAGCTGCACGATTTCGTATCCCAGATTGATGGTGCACCCCTGAACCCCGCGCACTCCCTGGAGCTCGTTCGTGCTCTGGTTGAGCTGAACCTGGGCGCGTGCTCGATCAACATTGCTGCCCTGCACAAGGCACACCACGAGGCTGGCTCCCCCGAGCTGTCCATGTGGCTGCCCGAGCAGCTGGGTTCCTCCGTGAACCACCAGGGCGACCAGCCCAAGGAGCAGGACGTTGTGCTGTACGGCTTCGGTCGTATTGGTCGCCTGCTGGCTCGTATTCTGCTGGAGCGCTCCTCCTCGCCGCTGGGTTCCGGTCTGAACCTGCGCGCTGTTGTGGTCCGTAAGAACGGCGATCAGGACCTGGTCAAGCGTGCATCCCTGCTGGAGCGCGACTCGGTTCACGGTCCCTTCAAGGGCGTTATTGAGGTGGACGAAGAGAACAGCACCATCATCGCTAACGGTGTTCCGGTTCGCTTCATCTACTCCTCTGACCCGACCACTGTCGACTACACCGAGTACGGCATCAAGGACGCTCTGCTGGTGGACAACACCGGCCGCTGGCGCGACGTTCCGGGCCTTGAGCAGCACCTGAACTGCCCCGGCATTTCTCGTGTTCTGCTGACCGCTCCCGGTAAGGGCGACATGAAGAACATCGTGTTCGGCGTGAACGACAACGTCATCACCGATGAGGACAAGATTGTTTCCGCAGCATCCTGCACCACCAACGCGATTACTCCGGCACTGAAGGTTCTGGATGACGCATACGGTGTTGAGCGCGGCCACGTTGAGACCGTTCACGCATTCACCAACGATCAGAACCTGATCGACAACTTCCACAAGGGTGACCGCCGCGGTCGCTCCGCTGTGCTGAACATGGTCATCACCGAGACCGGTGCAGCTAAGGCTGTTTCTAAGGCTCTGCCGCAGCTGGAAGGCAAGCTGACCGGTAACGCTATCCGCGTTCCCACCCCGGACGTCTCCATGGCAATCCTGAACGTGAAGCTGACCAAGCCCGCAGGTTCCGCTGAGGAACTGAACGAGCTGTTCCGCCGCGAGTCCATCGACGGCGAGTTGCGCCGCCAAGTGGGCTACTCGGATTCCCCCGAGGCTGTTTCCACCGACTTCGTGGGTTCCCGCACCGCAGGTGTTGTGGACTCGCTGGCTACCGTGGTGACCGATGACTCCGCAATTGTCTACGTCTGGTACGACAACGAGTTCGGTTACTCCTGCCAGGTGATTCGCGTTCTGGAGCGCATGGGCGGCTACGAAGTGCCCTCCTACCCCGCTAAGTAAGCTACCCCAGCTCATCTAGCACACATATAACAAACCCACCGGTATATATAGCCATTTGGCTATATATACCGGTGGGTTTGTTTATAAGGTTATATACGCAGATGAGCGGTGCCGCGCAGAAGCTCAGAAGAGCTACGCGAGCAGTAAATTACGCCTTACGGCGATACACCACACCCTGATGCGCCCGCAGCGTGAAGCTCAAGGGCACCGGGCGATTTGCCGCATCCACCAGGCCGGAGGGAACCTTCACGGTCACATCCTTCGAGCCGGTGTTCAGAGCAGCCCAGCCACGCGTAAAGGCACGAGTCTGAGCGTCCTCTGCGCGATAATGCCGCCGACCGGATCCCCCAGGTAATAGGAGAGCTCCGGGGCGTGCGGAATCTCGTCGTAGGCGTCGTGGTGGGTTGCGCTGATGCCGGTGAAGGCGCCTCCACCGAACACCCAGAAGCCCACCAAACCGTAGAGGAAATTCTCATCCGTGCCGGTAGTCGGAGCCTTGCGGTCGCTGAGCGGGGTACGCAGAATCGTCACCTTCTTCTGCGAGGGGCAGCTTACCCAGCTCGCGGTAGATCGTGTTGTAGCGGTCCATGACCAGTCGCAGCTGGAATAAGCTGACGATACGGTCGTAGGCGTTCACACAGTAGCGTTCGTAGATGCTGGGCTCCTCCATGAGGATGCGCAGTGCCGCCGCGAAGCCGTGAATATCGCCGGGGATGGTCAAGATACCGCAGTTACCGATTTCGTGGCCATCGGGGGCGACCAGCACATCGTCGATAAGCTGGGACATGCCGCCCACGTCGGTGCTGACCAGCGGGATGGACGCAGCCATCGCCTCGAGCGCCACAATCGGCTGACCCTCATTGTAGCTGGGCATGAGCAGCAGGTCGAAACGGTCGAGCATCGCACGCACGTTCATGGTGCCGTGGAAGGTGATGTACTCACCCATGTTGAGCTCTTCGATGGTGCGCAGGCACAGTTCGTAGTACTCGGGCAGGTGGTCCTTGGGGCCGAGCACGTCCAGATGGAAGTTCACCAGACCCTGATCGCGCAGCACCGCGAGGGAGCGAATCAGGTCAGTCAGGCCCTTAATGGGCACCACGCGGGCGATGAACACGAAGCGCCACACGTGGCCGCGGCCCTCAGCGAGGATGCGGGCACGCGCCGTCTGGCGGGCGTAGTAGGCTTCAGCCACGGACTCGATGAGCATGCCGTTGGGCAGGATGATTGCGCGGTCCTTCTCGCCCTCGTTCATCTGGTCGATGGGCGCGCCAATACCGCGTGCCTCTTCCAGAGCCTTGGGGTACAGGTAGGTTGCCATGTCGGCGCTGGGGTAGCAGAAGCGTCCCAGTTCGACGAACCAGACGGACCAGGCACGCTCGTCGAGGGTGACCGGGCCCAGGCCGGGGTGCTCACGCTCCTCGTTGAGGAAGGCGTAGTCGGTGGTGACGGGCTTCGCCATGTTGCGTTCGAGCCTGGTGTTCACGGTGTCGCGAATGTACAGGTTGTGCTCGGTCAGCAGGAAGCTGGTGCCGTGGTCACGTGCGGCTGCGGCGGCGATGAGTGACGCGTAGCCGGTGGTGTGGGCGTGGTAGACGCGGGCGTGCGGCATCCGCTCGCGCAAGAGCGCAAAGAGGATGGAGACGAAGTCGCGTACCTTCCAGAAGAGCTCACCGAAGGGCACCTCGGACAAGAAGCCCAGGCCTGCAATCGCCTGCATGAACTCGCGGGTTCCGAAGAGGCCGAAGAGGTTGTAGCTGCGGGTTGCGGGGTTGATGCCCTCGTCGTAGAGCTTCCAGAGGGGGTTCACGTCACCGGCGATGAGGGCGCTGAAGCCGTCCATGAGGCGCTGGGTGAGCTGCTGACGCTGCGCAAAGTTCATGCGCAGTGCGGAGGGGTCGCAGGCTTCCGCGAAGGCGTCGCGGTTGACTTCCAGGCTCAGGTACAGCACCTTGACCCACTTGACGTTCTCGGGCATGCCGTAGAGGTCTTCGTGGGGGGAGTTCTTATCCCAGGCGATGTGAATAATGCCGTAGGTCAGATCCGGGTTTTCGCAGACAATATCGTGCACCACCGCGGAAACACCACCCTTGAGGTAGGGGTAGGTGGATTCCATGATGATGGCGACGTCAACGTCCGGGTATTCGGGGTCGCTGTAGTGGGGGCCAGGAGCCGGAAGCTGCAGCGGCGCGTAGTGGTTTCGGTACATCTGTTCAGTCATTGTCGTATGTATCTTTCGCGGACCGTGCGGTTCTTACCAGGCGAGGGCTCGACGCCAGAAGAGGGAGTACTCGGGGGCTGCCCACGCCTGACGGTAGACGCGGTAGCATGCGAAGGCGAGCACTGCCTCACCCACGATGACGGGCAGGTAGCCGGTCTCGTTGGGCAGAATCATGAAGGAGATGAAGAGCAGCACCAGGTGCACTACGGAGAGCAGCTGCACGGTGACGTACATGGTCATGTACTCGATCTGGTAGATCAGCACTGCCACAGCAACGAAGAGGAACGCCACGACCAGGCCGGAGAGCGCCAGCGGGTAGGACTGCGGCAGGAAGATGTACATCAGGATGCCGGTGACGATAGCGCTGGCGATGTAAATCAGCAGGGAGTTGCGGATAGCGTGGTTGGAGGCGCGCAGAGCCTTGGAGGACTCCTCCCGAACGCCCTTGTAGGGTAGACGGTCGAAGATGGTCCACAGGTGCTGGATGCTTGCGTTGACGCGGTCTGCCTCCACCACGAAGAAGTAGTTGTAGGCGATAACGCAGGGGATCAGGCTCAGGTAGATTGCCACGACGTTGATTTCGCCGCCGGTGACCAGGAAGAGCATGTACTTATCAGCCCAGATGATGGAGCCGGTGAAGAAGCCGCGCAGGGCATCGAGCGCAATGTCCTTGAGCGGGATACGCGCGAAGTGCAACAGGTGCACCAGGTCCTTACCGAGGCTCACCAGCAGAATGAGCGAACCAACCAGCGGCGGCAGGAACCATTCCTTCGGGAAGAAGAACAGCGCAAGAGTGTAGCCAAGCCACGCGATGAACCAGATGATGCGGTTCTTCGCGAGGTTCGGGATGACCAGCAGCTGCGCGAACGCAATGTTGAGAACGCCCAGGACGAAGAACGCACCGAATGCAGTCGGGGTCCAGTGGAGGACGAGGGCGACCGGCACGGCGAAGAGCAGCACCAGCGGCATGGTCATGAAGAAGAGGTAGAGCCAGTTGCGGGTGAACCCGGTCAGGTCGGTAATGTCCTGGAACTGCGGTTCGGACATGCGTGCGCGTACGGCTCGTGCTTCGGCGCGCTTGAGCTGGTGCTCAAGGGTTTCAGCATGAATACGCAGGCCTTCGCGGGCGTCCGCAATCTTCTTGTGCTCCATCTGGATAGCACGGTAAAGGGGCAGGTAGGCTGCCTGACTGAGCCAAGGAACGGTAATGGACGTTGCCAGAATCACCTGGATTAGGGGCACGCCGTCGAGGTTGTACCGGTTAATGGTCGGGGTGACCATGGGGAAGACGGTGGTCAGCAGGACAACCGGAGAGACGTAAAGCAGAAAGTTAATGAGGAGGCGCCATGCGCTGTTGCTTTTTTCCTCAGTACCGTGGTTGGTAGACAATCTTGCAGACTTTCAGTCGATAATCGTAAAGATTAGGGGCAGTGTGTTTGAACAGCACCGTGTGACGCGCCAGGGGAAGACTCGTCATGCCAAGAAGTGCCGGGTCCCCATGGCTTGCGCTGATGCCGCCGTGAATCAATATACGGCATATATCAACTAAAACCTTTGGTTTCCTTAACCCTCTACTTGATATTTGGCGGAATTTAGAGCACATTCCCACACTGCATTTAGTGTAAAAACGTATCGCTCCTTGTCAGAGGAGGTTTTTCTGCACAGAGTTTGCGGCATCTTCCCCCCTGCACAAAAGCATCCCGGCCCCTCCGATTGGAGGGAACCGGGATGCTCTAAGCGGCGACCCGTAAGGGTCTTAGCTGATTAGGATGCGCTCGAGAGAGTACGCAGTGCCACAGACACTACAGCCAGGCGCGGGTGACCGGATGCGTCGGGAGCAGCTTCGCGAATCTCCTTCAGAACGCGGTCGATGTTGCCGACGCGGGTCGGGTGCTCCTCAACCCAGGTTTCCAGAGCCTGCTGTGCACCTTCCACGGTGGAGAAGTCGCCCTTGGCGCCCTCTGCCACGGACAGTGCCAGCTCTGCTGCGGTCTCGTAGAGGCTGCCGCGCAGTGCCTGACGTGCCAGGATCTCCCAGCGGTCGTTGCGGGGCAGGTCGGAGATGAGGCCGAGCAGCTCGTCCACGGTGAAGCGGTTGTAGGTTGCGAAGTAGACCGGTGCCAGCGAGGTTGCTTCGAAGTCATGGTCGCGTGCCGCACGGATAACGTCCAGCAGGGCGTAGCCCTCAAAGCCGCGGATCCAGATAACGATGAGTTCCTCGGGCAGGCCCCATGCCTCGCCTGCGTCGCGCTTTGCACGAACACGGTCGCGGGAGGCGCCGGAGAGGTACTCGGGCAAGTTACGGCGCATCTCGACAACGGAGCCGAAGATCTCCAGCAGCTCAGAGATGCTGGTGCCAGCAACCACGCCACGCTCGGTGATGAACCAGCGGACTGCACGGTCCAGAATGCGCTGGTTGTCGCGCAGAACGGTGAACCATGCATCCAGCGGGGTCTTCGGGGGCAGTTCGCGGTGCAGCTTAGCTGCGGTGCCCAGCTCGAAGAGCTCGCGTGAGACGATGAAGGCGCGTGCGACGGAATCGATACCGACGTTGAACTCCTCCATCACGCGGTATGCGAAGGTGATACCGCCGATGTTGACCAGCTCGTTAGCGACGCGGGTACAGATGATTTCCTTACGCAGCGGGTGCGAGTCCAGGTGCTGACCGAAACGCTCAACCAGTGCTGCCGGGAAGTAGCTGCGCAGAACGCCTTCCAGGTAGGGGTCGTCCGCGAAGTCGGTCTGCTCCAGTGCGTGGGTGAGGTAAATCTTCACGTACGCAGCCAGTACGGACAGCTCGGGGCGGGTCAGACGCTCACCGGTGTTCTCCAGGCGTGCATCCAGCTCCTCGTCGGTGGGCAGGAACTCGACGGCGCGGTTCAGGCCGGCGTGCTCTTCCAGGTCGTGCATGAGGCGCTTGTACAGGTTGAGGCCCAGGAAGGAACCGTGGAACTCACCCTGCAGCAGCACGTTCTGCTCAACGTTGGTCTCGAGGACCTTGCCGCCGACCTCGTCCTGCAGGGACTCAATGAAGGAAGCACGCTCTTCAACGGGCAGTTCGCCGTGTGCCACGAGGCGGTCCACCAGAATCTTGATGTTGACCTCACGGTCACTGGTTTCCACACCTGCGGAGTTGTCGATTGCGTCGGTGTTGAGGATAACGCCGTTGAGTGCAGCCTCAATACGACCCAGCTGGGTGAAGCCGAGGTTACCGCCCTCGCCAACAATCTTGGCGCGCAGGTCCTTGCCGTTGACGCGCAGTGCGTCGTTAGCCTTGTCGCCTACCTGTGCATTGGTCTCGGTGGAGCCCTTCACGTAGGTGCCGATACCGCCGTTGTAGATCAGGTCGACCGGTGCCTTGAGGATGGCAGAGATCAGCTCGGTCGGTGCCAGCTCGGTGACGGATTCGTCCAGGTCCAGAACCTCGCGCACCTCGGGGGTGATCTCGATGGACTTCAGGCCGCGAGAGTACACGCCACCACCGGCGGAAATCAGGTCGCGGTTGTAGTCCTGCCAGGAGGAACGGGGCAGGTTGTACAGGCGCTGACGCTCATCGAAGGACACTGCCGCGTTCGGGTTCGGGTCCAGGAAGATGTCGCGGTGGTCGAATGCTGCGACCAGGCGGGTTGCCTTGGACCGGAGCAGACCGTTACCGAACACGTCACCGGACATGTCGCCAATGCCGACTGCGGTGAACTCTTCGGTCTGAGCGTCGTGGCCAAGCTCAGCGAAGTGACGCTTGACGGACTCCCATGCACCGCGTGCGGTGATGCCCATTGCCTTGTGGTCGTAGCCGACGGAGCCGCCGGATGCGAAGGCGTCGCCCAGCCAGAAGCCGCGCTCCAGGCTGATTGCGTTTGCGGTGTCGGAGAATGCTGCAGTGCCCTTATCCGCTGCAACCACCAGGTAGTAGTCGTCAGCGTCGCGTGCTACAACGCCCTCGGGGCGGACAACAGTCTCGGAGCCGTCAGCGCCAACGGAAAGGTTGTCGGTGACGTCCAGCAGGGAGCCGATGAAGACCTTGTAGGACTCGCGGCCCTCGGTAATCCATGCGTCACGATCCACAGCGGGGTCGGGCAACTGCTTGGGGAAGAAGCCACCCTTCGCGCCGGTGGGGATAATGACGGAGTTCTTCACCATCTGTGCCTTGACCAGGCCCAGAACCTCGGTGCGGAAGTCGTCGCGGCGGTCGGACCAGCGCAGGCCACCACGTGCGACGCTACCGAAGCGCAGGTGAACACCCTCAACGCGCGGGGAGTAGACGAAGATTTCGAACTTGGGGCGGGGCAGGGGTGCGAAGTCAATCTCCTGCGGTGCCACCTTGAATGCGAGTGCGGGGCGGTCAGTAAGGTATGCATTGGTGCGCAGGATAGCACGGATAACCTTGCCGAGGGAGCGCAGGTAGCGGTCAGCGTCCAGGGTGGGGATCTGGTTCAGTTCCTCAGCCAGTGCTGCTTCGATTTCCTCGCGGCGTGCGTTGCGCTGCTCGTCGTTCAGGCCGTTGTTCGGGTCGAAGCTGATCTCGAAGAACTCGACCAGGTGCTTGGTGATGGCCGGGTTAGCGAGCAGGGTGTTCGACATGAAGGACGGGGTGTAGCCCAGGCCCAGCTGAATCAGGTAGTGGTTCAGGGCACGGAACAGGCGTACTTCCTGCCAGGTCAGGCCCTCAGCCAGGATCAGGCGGTCCAGGGTATCGGACTCGCGCTCACCGAGCAGGTAGGCGTTCAGGGCATCCTCGTAAAGGGAAGCCACAGTGTTTGCGTCCACGCCCTCGGGGAATTCAACTCCGAAGTCATAGAGGTAGCCGTAGTCTTCGCCATCCTCAGGCTTGAACTCGTAGGGCTTCTGATCAACAACGACCAGACCCATATTCTGCATAACCGGCAGAAGCTCGGTGAGGGTGTGAGGTGCGGACAGGTAGGTCTTCAGTCGGGTAGTGTTGGCTTCGCCGGCTTCAACCTTGATTGCGGCGGGCTTCTGGCCCGAGAGAGATTCAAGAATCACGATATCCTCGATTGCTTGTTCTACTGTGTAATCGGCTCGGTAGGCTGCACTAGTCGCATCTGCCCAGGCTGATGCGAGTCGGCGGCCTGCCGCTCCGGGTTTCCATGCCTCAATAGCAGCTGCGGTTGCTTCCACCCAGGAGCGGGCGGCTTCTTGCAGTCGCTTTTCGAGAGCTTGATGATCCGTCTTCGGCACATCATTAGGGTTGGTGAGCCGAATGCGGAAAAATAGACGCGCCAACGATGAGGAGGACAGGTACACCTCATGGTCGATGGCACTAAGATCAAATTCCTGTTGGAACACCTGCTGGATACGGGAGCACACGTTCGTGTTGTAGCGGTCCCGAGGCAGATACACCACGGCGGAAATAAACCGGTTGAACTGGTCGGCACGCAGGAACAGGCGGGTCTTGCGGCGCTCCTCCAGGCCCATGATGCCGCCGAACGTATCGGTCAGATCATTAGCAGAAGCGTGCAGCAGCTCCAGGCGCGGGTAATCCTCCAAGGCACCCAGAAGCGCCTTGTCAGAGTAAGAACCGGGGTGGTAGCCGAGGCGGCGGCGCACCATCGCGATACGCTCACGCACCAGCGGAGTCTCAATGGCGGGCAGCGCGTACGACTGACGGGTGAACAGACCCAGAATGACGTACTCACCAATCACGCGGCCGTTCAGGTCGAAGCGGCGCACACCAATGTAGTCCAGGTAGTCGTTCCGTGCGACGGTGGAGCGGGAATTCGCCTTCGTGATGTACAGGGGGCGCGGGAACAGGGCACGCTCCAGGGTCTCGCCCGAAAGGGGGATGCGGCTCTTACCCTCCGTGGTGCGCAGAATACCGAGCGCCGAACCGGGGCGGTCCACCAGCGAAATAGCGCCGGAGGTGCCGTCCAGCACACGCTCCTTAACGCCCATGAACACGAAGTTGCCGCGGGTCAGCCAGCGCAGGAAGTCCTGTGCCACCTCCACACGGGAGGCAGGCTCCACACCGCGCGGGTTGGCGGCGTAGGATTCCTCGCCGTGACCCAGGGTTGCGCCGCGCAGGTCGTACATGGACTGCGCCAGGTCGAAAACGCGGGTGACCATGGCATCCAGGTCGGTGTGGCAGGCGCGAACGTCAGCGAGGACGCGCTCAACTTCCTTCTCGCAGCGGCGCTGCTCTTCCTCTGTGAGGTAGCGGGTCAGACGAACCGCAATCCAGGATTCAATAGCGACAGTGGTATCCGCCGGGGCGTTCTCGCTGAGCTTCAGGGAGGGCACGCCAAGAGTGGCGGGGTCGCCGCTGGCGAGGTTGCCGCGCATGCCGGTGCCGCGCAGGCTCAGGAGGGTACCGTCCGGGCCGCGTTCAGCGAGGAAGGTGGGGTGAAGAATGGTGACGAAACCACCAAAGTGCGCGGCAAGGCATGCGGTTAGGGAGCTGACGATGTGCGGCATGTCGTCGGTCGCGACGTACAGGGTGGTGTTGTACTCGTCGTTGCGTGCGGCAACGACAGCGGTCTTGGGCAGACGGATTTGAGCCAGCGCACGGTGGGTGCGAGCCAAATCCTCTAACTCTGCCGGGGTGAACTCTTCACGCTCATCTTCGGGGCTGTTCAGGAAATACTGCTCGACCCATGCATCGGCGCCAGCGAAGTGTGCCATAGCCTTGTCAGTCATTGACAATCTATCCTCCGAATATCGGTATCACTTCACTGTGACGGTGTCTGTGTGGTCTCATGTGCGCGCCGTGGCGCGCGAGCACTTATACCAAGCTTATACCTTCGAGATGTTTCTGTCAGACATATCGCTCTTGTGGGCGTAGAAATTATTTTTATCTTCTTCCCAAATCCAGCACGCATTTGGTACGGGTTCAAGAAAGTAGGTGCATCTTGAGGGATGGACACGTACAGTGAAACTATGAGTTTGCGTACTGAATCTTTCCTGGTGGGTCTCATTGGTGACGGCATCACCTCCTCCCTGACCCCTCCCATGCATGAGGCGGAAGCGGACGCGCACGGGGTGCGCTACCTGTACCGCCCCGTCGACCTGGACGCCCTGAACCTGGATGGCTCCTCCGCCCCGGCGCTTCTGGATGCGGCGGCACTGCTCGGCTTTAACGCTTTCAATATCACGCACCCGTGCAAGCAGTCGGTCATGGAGCACCTGCACGAGCTGTCGGATGCGGCACGCGCCCTGGGCGCGGTCAATTGCGTGGTGATTGGCGAGGACGGCAGCTTCTACGGCGATAACACGGACTACTCCGGGTTCATTGCGGGATTGAAGCGCGGCCTGCCGCAGGTGGCGGAGAATCCGGCGCGCCTGGAGCACGTGGTGCAGCTGGGCGCTGGCGGTGCCGGTAGCGCCACGGCGTACGCCCTGTGCCGCCTGGGGGTGCGCTGCCTGAGTCTCTTTGAGCGTGACGCGGCGAAGGCGCAGGGGCTTGCGGAGCAGCTGGGTGGGCTCTTCCCGCAGACCCGAATCGAGGTGCTGAGCGACGATGAACGCTTGATTGAAGCTCTACTACAAGCTCAGGGTTTGGTGAACGCAACCCCGGTGGGTATGCACGTGCATCCGGGTATGCCGTTGAGCGAGTCGGCGCTGAGCGCCGGGGTGTTGCATGAGGGTTTGTGGGTTGCGGACGTCATCTACCTGCCGCAACAGACGCAGCTGGTGCGCGCGGCGTGTGCCGCCGGGTGCGAGGTGCTGACGGGCGGCTATATGGCGGTGGGTCAGGCGGTGGATGCGTTCCGTCTCTTCACCGGGCTGGAACCGAACGCTGAGCGTATGGCGGCGCATTTTGAGGCGCTGATTGCGGCTCAGCAGGGGGCTTAGAAGGTTAAACATACAGGTGGGGTTGGATAGCTAACTATCCAATCCCACCTGTATTTATTCTATATACGGAATATATTGTTCGGGTTATGCATCCAGCTCAGCCAGGGACTTCTTGTACCCCTCACGAGCCGTCAGCGCACCCAACGCCACGAGCACACACATGGCGACCGTGAACACGGCGGGCAGCACCGCGTTATGCAGGTCGGCACCGGCGAGGCTCGTCGCCACGGCGGGCGCCACGCCTCCAGAAATTGCGAAGCCAATCTGGGTACCCAACGCCAGGCCGGTCACGCGCACGCGGGTCGGGAACATCTCCGCGTAGAAGGCGGGCCACACGCCGTTCGCCATGGAGTACAGCGCACCGTGCATGAGCACGCCGTAGGTGAAGATACCCACCCAGTTACCCTCGGTAATCGCGCCGAGGTACGGGAACATCACCAGGGACGAAGCAACCGCACCGGTAATGAACACGGGCTTACGACCGATCCGGTCGGCAAGCATGGCGGCGAGCGGAATCGCAATCAGGCCGAGAGTGTTGGAGGCGACCGGCACCAGCAGCATGGTGCTGCGGTCAAGGCCGTAACCCTTGGTGGCGAAGGAAAGCGCGAAGGTCGTGAAGACCATGTTCACGGTGTTGACCATGGCGCACACGGCAATAGTGAGTACGGCGCGCTTGTAGTGCTTGAAGACCAGCATGAGCGGGGACTCGGTAAGCTTTTCGCGCTGCAGGTAGGCGGGCGGCTCGGAGAGGGTGCGGCGAATCAGCCAGGCGGTCACCACCACAAAGGCGGAGAGCCAGAAGGGTACGCGCCAGCCCCAGCTGAGCAGGTGCTCGTCCGGCAGTGCGGCGAAGGGAATGAACACGGCGGTTGCCAGTAGCGAGCCGAACTGGGTGCCTTGCAGGGTCCAGCTGGTCGTGAAGGCGCGCTGATGCTCGTTGGCGTGCTCCAGGGAGATGGAGATGGAGCTTGCCTGCTCACCGGCGGCGGAGAGGCCCTGAATCATGCGGCAGATGACCAGCAGGGTGGGGGCGAGGATACCCGCCTCGCTGTAGGTCGGCAGGCAACCGATTGCGAAGGTGGCAAAGCCCATCAGGAAGAGCGTGAGCATCAGGACGAATCGGCGGCCGTAGCGGTCACCGAGGGGCCCAACGATCATGGCGCCGAAGGGGCGCACAACGTAGGCGACGCCCACAACCACCATGGACTTGAGGATGCCGATGGCGGCGGTGTCTTCGGGGAAGAAGATGCGGTTGAGCACGATGGCCGCGGCGGTGCCGTAGACGGCGAAGTCGTAGTATTCGAGGGCGGAGCCTATCCAGCTGGCGAGGGCGGCTCGTCGTGGTGATCGGGCGGGCGCGTCGGTGCGTCGGCTCATGGGTGGCTCCTTCGGTGCTATACCCGTTGGGAGGGGCGGGGCCTTGGTGTGGGCGGCCCGTGCGGTCTGTCAATGTGCCCTTCCAGTGTAGGGAGCACACCACCTGTTTTCCATAGGGTTACCTAAGTTCCCAGAGTATGAAGACAGTATGAAGTAGGAATAGCAGGCTGATACCCCCAGCCCCCGTATGATGTATCTGTATGTAGTTCCGTCACCAATGTTCTCTAAGAGGTACCATGTCTTCACCGCGCACCAGCATTATCATGCCGGTCTACAACACGGCTGACACTGTCATCGCCGCGATGGAGTCCGTTCTGGCGCAGACCGACCCCGATTTTGAGTTGCTGGTAGTAGTTGACGGCTCCCCGGATTGTTCCTCGAAGGTGATTCGCGAGTTCCTGCAGAACACCCCCGACCCCCGCATCCGTCTGTTCGACAATGAGCAGAACGCCGGCGTGTCTGCAGCACGCAACCAGGGTCTGGATGAGGCGCGCGGCGAGTGGATTACGTTCATTGACTCTGATGACACGTACCGCCCCGAGTTCCTGGAGCGCCTACACGCCGCGGCGGCACGTAACGGCGCGGATGTGGCAACCTGCGGTCACACCATTGCCCGCGCCGACGGCTCCACGATGGACCGCCCGCAGGATGCGCCCGGTACGTACACGGGTCGCGATATTGCCATCAACTATCTGCTGAACCGTTTTACGGGTTTTGTGCACGATAAAATTTTCCGCGCTTCGCTCTTCTCTTCGGTACGTTTCGCAACCGATATTCACCGCGCCGAGGATGCCCTCGCGGTCTTTGAGTGCCTCATGCAGGCGCAGAAGCTTGAGGTTATCCCGGACTGCCTGTACCTGTACCACATGGGCTCTGAGGGTCTGACGTGGGGCCGCGTGACCCCGGTGGAGGAAAGTATCCGCCACACCCGCTACATGCGTGAAGCGGGTGCACCCCTGCTCTCCTCGAAGGAGGGTCAGCAGGCGATGGCGATTTCTTCTGCGGTGACCTACCTGAATAATGCCCAGCAGGCGCTCATGAGCGATAGCGCCGACTCGGACGCGGTAATCCGCGAGTGCCGCCGCCAAATCGAGTGGGGTTGGGTTGTGCCGGCGCTACGTTCTAGCCCGGTGGTGGGTGCGGCGAGCCTGCTGTTGAAGCTCTCCCCCGCCCTGTACCGCACCCTGTACGGCGCGTACGTTCGCCGCGCCTACGGCATGTAACCCCTCAGCGTTTTTATCATCACAGTTCTTATTAGCCCCGTTCTTAAAGGTTCCTGTCTTTCATGTCTGCCATCCCTCGCACGAGCATCATTATGCCGGTCTACAACACCGCTTCCACCGTCATTGCGGCGATTAAGTCGGTGCTGGCGCAGACCGACCCCAATTTTGAGCTTCTGGTCATGATTGACGGCTCCCCGGATCATTCGGCGCAACTGATTGCCGACTATCTGCAGCAGAACCCGGATGAGCGCGTGCGCGTGTTCAATAACCCCAAGAATCAGGGCCTGTCCGCGATGCGTAACCAGGGCCTGGATGAGGCGCGTGGCGATTGGGTGACGTTCCCCGATTCTGATGATGCTCTCTACCCGATTTTCCTGGAGCGCCTGCACCACCACGCGGAGCGTACGGGGGCGCAGGTGGTCAATTGCGCCCACAACATGGTGGCGACCGACGGTTCGACTACGCAGCGCCTGAAGGGTGCCCCCGGCACGCTGACCGGTCAGGAGGCGGCGTTCGCCCTGCTTAAGGATGAGCTGTCTCCTTACGCTTGGGATAAGATTATTCGCCGCGAACTATTTGAAGGTGTTCGATACCCGCAGATTGAACGAGCCGAGGATGAGTGTGCGCTATTGGACTGCTACCTACGAGCACAGAGCGTGACCGTCATTGACGAGCCGCTGTACGCGTACGCGGTGAGCGCGGGAAGCCTGACGTGGAGCCGTATTACTCCCCTGTCTGAGACTCGCCGCCTGCTGGAGTATTTTGAGAAGTCTCTGCAGCGTACGAGCACGTATCATCTGCTTGCCGGTCAGGAGGCGCTGACGATTGCCCGGGTTATTGCGTACCTGAATAACGCGCAGCAGGCGCTGATTGTGGGCGGTGAGAGCGCACCGGCTGTGCTGGCGGGTTGCCGTGCCGGTTTTACGGTGAGCGATGCGCTGCTTGCGTTGCGCATCCGCCCGGTGTTTGGTGCGGCGGGTCTGCTGTTGAAGACTAGCATGCCGCTGTACCGTCTGCTGTACGGCGCGTACGTTAAGCGGGTCTATAACCTTTAGAATTCGGGTGCTTGTACCCATCACACTCACACACATTGATTGGAGCGGATTTTCATGTCCTCCAAACCTGCATCGGCGCAGGTGGCGTCTTCTCAACCTGCGGATGCTCAGCCTGAGTCTCAGGTGCCTGCCGCGCGCCCTAAGCCCGCGCGAAAGGTGTACCTGGACCTTATTAATGGTCTTGCCATTATCTTCGTGGTGGCGTTGCATGTGCGGTTCAACTATCGGGTGGATTACGATTCGCCCGGCTGGGTTCTCGAGAACATTCTTTCGGGTACCGCGGTTGCGGCTGTGCCGCTTTTCTTCATGGCCTCGGGCATTACCCTGCTGAATTTCACGAACCGTGAGAGCGTCGGCACGTTCTATAAGAAGCGTTTCACGAAGATTCTGATTCCGCTGCTGGTGTGGGGTCAGGTGTATCTCTTTGCGCGCAGCTGGTTTAAGCACACTCCCCTGCCTACGGGTGAGGAGATTCTGGCGGTGCTGTTGGCGCCGAACAAGGTGGGTGTGACCCTCTGGTATTTGGAGGCGCTCATCGGCGTGTACCTGGTGTTGCCGATCTTCTCGTACGCCCTGCGTGGTGCCGGTGAGAAGAAGGTGCAGCTGGCGTGGCTGATGGCTGCGCTGGGTCTGCTGATGCCCATTGCGACTGCTACCCTGCAGAAGATTAATCCGCAGTTTATGCCGGAGTTCTCGGCACCCATCGTGGGGTATGTGGGCTTCTGCTTCTTGGGTTATGCATTGGCGAATACGGAGTTTAGCCTGCCGTGGCGTCTGGTGATTTATGTGCTGGGTATTGCCGGTTCTCTGGCGCATATTCTGGTGGGCCCGTACCTGGTACTGAACCACCCGGGCCTGGGCGGTTTGGCGACCGAGTACCTGTCTGTTCCGACAATTTTCTGGGCCGCGGCGGTGTTCGTGTTCTTCAAATCTCTGCCGCTGAATCGCCTGCCGGAGGCGGTTCAGACGGGTCTGCGTAAGCTGTCGGCTCTGACTTTTGGTGTGTACCTGATTCACCTGCTGATTATTCAGGGCCTCGCCGCCTACGGTTGGCCGCTGGTGGATTACCGCCTGGAGGCACCCTACGCGCTGCTGGTGTGGGCTTCTTCGCTGATTCTGGTGTGGCTGCTGCGCTGGATTCCGCCGGTCCGCAAGTGGCTGATTCCCTAGCGGTGAGCCGCTTACCAGGTTTAAACGTTGGGAGGGGCACGTACATCATGTACGTGCCCCTCCCATAGGTTTTTAAGCAGAGGTTTTTAAGCAGAGGTTTTTAAGCTACTCGGCGTGAGCTTCTTCCGTGCGGGATGCCAAAGCCACGCCAACCATGTGCACCACGAAGCCGCAGACCGGGCCGACCGCCAACGCCACAATAGCGCGCGGCACCAGCGGCGCGGGAATCAGGAACGCCAAGCTCAAGGTCACCGCCGCGGCAACCACCCAACCGGCGAGGTAGATGCGGTGCTGGTTCACCGCGAGCGCCATATTGCCCGAGAGGGTCATGAGCGCCAGCAGTGCCGAGGCGAAGACCAGCGCACCCAGGGTGATGCCGGAGGCTGCCGCCTCGTACGCGGACTCTGCACCTGCGGCAGGCGGGTAAATCAGGCGGAACAGCAGCGGACCCACCAGGTACGCCGCCAACGCGCCCACAGCACCCACAGCCACCACTGCGGCGGCAGGCTTAATGAACGCCGCTACGGGGCGGTGGCGCTGCTTCAAGAAGGCAGAAACCGCCACACCCTGGAACGCCTGCAGGGGAATCATGATCGGCGAACGGGTAATGGAAATCGCCAGGATCAGGGTGCCCAACACGACTGGCTCGCTCTCCGCGGCGCCGCTCGCCTTCAGCACGTTCGGGAAGCCCATCATCAGCACCGCCGCGGCGGCAGAGGACAGGAACGACCAGAGAATATTGGTTATCAGGCGCCCCGCGGGTACATCGGCACGAGCGACCCACAGGCGGCGACCCGAGACGGTCACGAACGCCAGGATGAGCCACAGACCCATCGGCACGACGGTTGCCACCTCAAGACCGGCAAGGGAAGGAATCATGAGCGCAGCCGCAAGCATGAGGATGAGGCGCCCGGCAGATTCCAGACCACCCACCGCCGCAAAAAGGTACCAGCGGTCCTCACCGGCGGTCACACCGCTCATAGTCGCCTGCAGGGCGTAGAGGAACACGCCCACCGCCATAACGGTCACGCCCACCGCCGCCGAATGCGGAATCTGCTGGCCCGCCCACAGAGGGGAGCTCACCAACACCAGCGCACCAGCGATAGCACCCAGAGCCGCGGTCACCGTAACCACGCGGGCGCCCTGCGGCGCGGAACCCTCAGCAGATGCAGCCCTGTTAGCTAAAGCCCTGTCAGCTACAGCACGGGTGCGTGCCGTACCCACCGCGCGCGTAATCTCCGGCTGAATACCCGTGATAATACCCGTCACAGTGAAAAGCGCCGCCCAGAACAGCAGGAACTCCGTCAGCTCCGAACCGTTCAGGGCACGCTGAGCAATCATGGTCACCAACAGCGTGGAGACCGCCGCCAACAGGGACGAACCCAAAAGCGCCAGGGACTGGTAGCGGGTGACCGTACCCGAAGACTGGGCCTCCCGAGAGGGGTGTTCCTCCACCCCGCTCTTATCGGGGTGCTGTACCGACTCGCTCACCGCGTCCTCCTCATTCCTAGCCGCCAATATAGCCGCCAACACAAACCATCATTACATACGCAGATGCGCCGCACATCCACCGCAGGATGTACGACGCACCGCACACAAATATAGGTTTACTTCACCACATGCTCGGCAAGGTTCTTAACACCCTGCCACTTCTTCGCCAGGGCCGCCTTCGGCAGCAGAGTCAGCGCGTGAGCACGCGAGGAGAAACGGATACGGGCCACGCGGGCAGCCTTCGTCCAACCCAGGGCAGTCATCTCATCAGCAATGGTGTTCATGTAGCGGCGCTCCTCATCAAAGCGGGTACCCTCCAGGGCACGCCAGGACGAGTCAGAACCACCGTGACGACGGTACATGAACGCAACCTGCGGATCGTAGTACAGGGAGCCGCCGCGCATCGTAATGTCGAGGATCAGCGCCATGTCCTGAATAACGTTCAGGCCCTCACGGAAACCGGTGCCCACGATAGCGTCCTTACGCCAACCCAGGGACGGGAAGTAGAACCACGCGCCGCGCAGCAGGGAGGTAGCCAGCTCTTCACCCTGCAGAACAGCCTCACCCTTGGGACGGTAGAACGCCTTAGTCTGCTCCACCATAGTGTTCGACAGGCCGTTGTTCTCATCAATCACGACCACGCCGGGCTGGAAAATGGATGCCTCAGGGTGCTTCGCCGCCGAATCCACCAGCCACTGCACATAGTTGGGGAGCATGACGTCATCAGCACCCATGACGGTGACCAGGTCATTCTCTACGAAGGTCAAGCACTTGCGGTAATTACCGTTCGCGCCCAAGTTCTTCTCATTACGCATGTAGGTGATGCGCTCATCCTTCAACGACTCGAACCAGCCGGGAATCGAGTCGTCCGGGTAGCCGTCATCGATAACAATCATGCGCCAGTCCGGGTTGGTCTGACCGACCACAGACAGCACAGCCTGCTTCATCATGGCAACGTCGCCGTAGTAGGGGAACAGAATATCAACGGTCATGAGGTATTACTCCAAGCTCAAACGTGTAGAAACGTATAAAAATCAGGGGCTTTAGGGCTTCTTCTGCTCTCGCTCTGTGGCGCGGGAAGCGCCCTGCGGCTGACGCTGAAGAGCCTTCATAATCGCAACTTCTTCAGCGAGGGTACGCATATCATCCGTAATCTTCGAGATAGCCAGGGTCAAGTGCAAGCTAATACCCATCAGCATAATAATCGCCAGTAGGAACAGCAGGTTGACCGGGGTCTCAATACCCACCAGACGCGAGAGGGCATCCAAAAGCTTCGGGAAAAGCGCTAGCACAATCATGATGACGCCAACGATAAGCCACAGTGCGGCGTACTTTTCCTTCATCTTCTGGTTGCGTACCTGCGCCAGAACGAGAACCTCCATCACCACCACGATGAGAAGGAAGAAAATATTTGCACTCATTTACTTAGACCCCACATTCGTTTTCTGGCGAGTCATCGACATGCCAAACGAGAAGAAAGAACGAACCAGGTACACCGCAGACTTCCACGGGCTCGAAGAAGGAGTACCACCCTGACGCTCACGCATCTCAACCGGCACCTGCTTTACAGTCAAGCCAGAACGAATCGCCATCACGCAGGCATCGATACAGTCACCCAGATACTCAGCAGGTAGATGCTCGCAATACTGCTCAATCGCCTTGCGGTCTGCCGCACGGAAGCCGGAGGTGGCGTCGGTGAACTTCTCGCCTGAAATCATCGTAAACATACGGGCCAGAACCACCATCGCCCACTTACGCGGACCAGACACCTTATAGTTCGTCGCCTCAGCAAAGCGGGAACCGATCGATATGTTGACATCCTCCAGGCCAGCAAGCACAGTGCGGATACCCTTCGGGTCATGCTGGCCATCAGCATCAACCTGAATCGCGCAATCATATCCGGCTTGGCGAGCATACTTGTAACCGGTGCGCAAAGCGCCACCGATACCCATGTTGTAGGGAAGATCAATCACGAAAGCGCCGGTAGCGCGCGCAATCTCAGAGGTGCGGTCGGTGGACCCGTCATTGACGACTACCAGGTCGACCTCAGGCATCATGCGGAAAAGTTCTTCAATTGTGCCCCCAATAACTTCCTCTTCATTCCACGCGGGCATAATGATGAGGGGCCGAGGGGTCTGCGTAAAAGTCTCTGATTCCATGCGGTGCTATCTCTTGTGTGTATGGCATACGGAAGTTAGTATGCGCACAAAGGCATACCGGTTTTACATCTTATCAGTACTCTCTTAACGACGCTCGAAGTAGCACCGCGGGGGTGGCCTAGTCTCCACGCCACCCCCGCAATACTTCAGGCAGCCCAAAAGTGCCAGATACTAGTTATTATCGCAAGCGCTAATGCGATACAGAGTCATCGGCCCCGAGGAGTACACCGGGGTCAGAACGTCCGTGCCAATGGCAGCCACGAGGCCGTCGTAGTTTTTCTGTGCGTCTGGGCCGAAGTTCAACTGGTTCTCCAGGTGAACGTACCAGTGGGCCTTGTACTTGTTCACCTCGCGGCACACCTCCGGATTTGTACGAGCGTCCTTGAGGTTGTGCATAATTGCCGAGTACTTGGGTGAGGTCTCAAACTCGAAGTGGTATCCCGTCAGGTGACGATCTGCCAGCGCGTAAATATAGGCGCTACCGTCCCAGGGGTTGTTCACGATCACATCGCCCTTCGGCACGATCTTCGGGATCTCGTTAATGACGTTCATCTCGTCCTGATTCAGCACCACAGAGGTCGGGGTCACTCGGTATTCCTGCGATACCGCCAGAGTTGTCTCCTGCACCGAGGGTACACGCGAAGAAAGACCAGCAACTACCAGTACCAGAACCATCGCAACGCCCATGCCGACGGTCGCAACCTTCAATCGTGCCGGGCGCGGCGCGCGGCGCGCAACCCAGGTAAGCAGACCTTCCACGAAGCCGCCCAAGCCGATACCAGCCAGAATCACCGAGGGGAATACCACCAGCGCCGCCAAGCGGAAATGATCCGTGTACCAGGGAGCAACCATCAACAAGCGGAACTCGCCGCGCGGCACCGAGGCGGACACAATCCATAGGTAACCAATCAGCACCCAGCTGGCAATCAGCCACAGGTTGCGGTGCTTGTACAGCAGGTACCCCGCGCCCCACAGGGCCAGGAAACCGGCCAGATACGAGGGATTGAACGTATCTCTCAACTGATTGGCGTTCTCCAGGCCCAAGAAGAGGAACTGGTAGAGCGCCTCACCTTCGGTGAGCATAGGCTCCCACGTGTTGCTGGCAGATGCGCCAGGACGCAGGAACCACCAGGCACCCACACACCCAAGAATTACCAGCCCGAGTAGAGCGGATCTCACCCACTTCTGGCGAGAGGTCAGCTCGCGCGAGCGCACTACCCACGTCACCCCGGCCAGTAGCAGGGGTACAGCAAAGGCTGCGGCAGAGACCACCGCATTCGGATGCACCAGCGCCAGACCCGCAAGACCCACCAGGGAGGCTAAACCCAGCGATAGGGATGCCGAATACTCGCGGCGTACCATCACCTGTACCAGGTACACCATGAGCGCCACAAATGAAGGTAGCAGGGCATAGCCCAGCAGGTTCGGGAAGAGCACACCCCAGCGCAGTAGCAGGCCCGGGAAAGCCGCAAAACCGCAAATCATCGCCGGAATAGCTAGGGCCTGCAGGCGACGCAGCTTCGGGATGCTCAGGCTCAGCGCCACCAGCGAGCAGGGCCACAAAATGCCGGCAGCCAGTAGCACGGTCACAATGGTGGCGGTCGCAATACTCGTACCCGTGGTGCTATAAATCAGGGACACAAAATCGTGCCAACCCGCCGGGTAGAACGTCGGCTCCTGGTTTGCTGCAGCGACTGCTCCAAGGGTCAGGCTCGAGGCGTCGCCGTGCTCCTGAATCCAGCGGATTGCATTCATATGGAATGAGTTATCCAGGCTCTGCGAGAACGCCTCAGGCCCGTAGACCATGTCCTCGGTCATGTGCAGCACCAGGAATCCGCCTAACACAGCACCCACCACCGGCCATGCCACAGGAACATCATTACCCGGCCACGAGGCAGACGCCAGGGCAGGCCAACGGCGACCCACCAGCCACATGAGACCAGCAGCCGCAGCCACCATCACGGCAGCGACCGGCACAAAAGAAATCAGGCTCCACGGAATGCCGGTCTTACCCAGCACAATCGCGGAAACAGCCACCAGAGCAAAAGTCAGCAGCGGCGCATAAAAAACGCGCAGACGTGCAGGAACACGCAACGCCCAGCCCATCGCATAGCCGGGGCCGAAAGCCAACACGGCCGCAAAAAGTAACAGCGGAATAATTGCCAACCAGCTCATTAACCCTCTTCTCCCCACAGTTCACGCACCGAAAAACCCCTCAAATACGGGGCGCGGCGCGCTTTCGAGTACCTAGCAAGGATACCCCAGAGGCTTCTTTAACCCCGCGAAACCCCGCAGAAGAGAGAGGGACAGCACCCACAACCCGCTATTCAGACCCTAATGCGAGGCAATCGGCGGAGTGCATCTTCGAAGCTCCCAAAAGACGAAGATTATGACGTAATATTTCACGCTCAATGTCACGAAAGGGTCACCTAAGAAACATAGGGCAATAAATAAGGTGTTCACCACCCATTAGCTTTACTCTGAACATATCTCCCCTTAACAAAGGGTCGCCCAGAGCAAACACCACAGGACGAACCCTCAAACGCAGCCGCAGAAGAAAGGGTCGATCATGACCGAAACCATTGCAGCACAGGCACCCCTCGCCGACACCTCCGAGCAGTTCAAGCTCGCCTTCGGCCACCAGCCCGCAGGCGTCGCCATCATCACCGCAACCGATGAAAACGGCGCACCCGCAGGTTTCACCGCCTCCTCGCTGACCTCCGTGTCCGCTGACCCCGCCATCATCGCCTTCTCCCTAAAAGCAAATAGCGGCTCCGCAGCAAAGATTGCTGCCGCCCCCTCCTTCCTCGTGCACATGCTCGACGCTGAGAATGTCACCATCGCGAAGAACTTCGCAACCCACGACTACCCCCGCTTCGCAGACACCAGCACCTGGGAATTCGTCTCCACCGGCGAGCCCCTCGTCCACGGCGTACGCCGCGTTCTGCGCGCAACCCCGCTCAGCCGCGTTGAGGCTGGTCCCGCAATCGTCTTCACTGCGCAGGTTGAAGAGTTCGTCCGCAACGATTGCGAAGGCACCCCGCTGGTCTACCACTCGCGTAACTTCCACGCACTGGGTGACCACTCGAACGTGAACAACTACAGCATCTAACCCCGCACATGGGTCACGGGGCGGTATTCGACGACCATGAGGCGAGGAATACCGCCCCGCGGCGTACCCTAAACGTAAAAGCGCACACGGCACACGACAGCACGCAGCAACATAGTGCACAGCAACACAGCTCAGAAGGAACAGTCATGACGGCTCAAACCGCCCAGCCCGCATCCCTCCCCTGGCTCGAAAAGCTCATCGCGATCCCCACCGTCTCCGGAACCTCCAACCTGGAACTTATTGAGCTCATCGAAGCCGAATTTGCCCGCTACGGCTACAGCGGCGTGCGCACCTACAACGATGACGGCACCCGCGCCAATCTGCTGGTCACGATTCCCGCCACTGACGGCACCACCCGCGGCGGCGTTATCCTCTCCGGTCACACGGACGTCGTACCCGTTGCCGGTCAGGCATGGGACGCCGACCCGTTCACCCTGCGCGTGGAGGGTACCCGCGCCTACGGCCGCGGCGTCTGCGATATGAAGGGCTTCCTCGCCATCGCGCTCTGGCTGCTGCCGCGCGTTGCCGAGGCGAAGCTGCGCATTCCCCTGCACTTTGCGTTCTCCTACGATGAAGAAATCGGTTGCGTCGGTGCGCCCTCCCTCATTGAGGAGTTCGTGGCGCGCGACCTCGCCCCCGACTACGCGATTGTTGGTGAGCCTTCCAGCATGCGCATTATCTCCGCGCACAAGGGCGCGCACCGCGGTCGCGTCACCTTCACCGGCGTGGCCAAGCACGGTTCCCTTGCCACCCACGGCGTGAACGCGGTTGCCGCAGCCGGCGAATTCATTACCTTCTTCACTGACATGGCGGACCGGTGGGAAGAAGAAGGCCCGTTCGACGAGTCGTTCATCATTCCCCACTCCACCGGTAGCGTGAACCTGGCAACCGGCGGCCTGCAGTACAACATCGTCGCCGAGCAGGCGGTCGTGGAGTACGATGTGCGCACCCTGCCGCAGGTGACCACCGAGTCCTTCGTGGAGCATATTGACCGCGAGCTTTCGGAGGTGATCCTGCCGGATCTGCAGGCACGCGCCGCACGCGCCGAAAAGCTGACCGGCGCACAGCCCGGTAGCCTCACCTCCCGCGTGGGCGTGAAGCACGAACTGCTCGCCGCCGTACCTGGCCTCGGTACCGAAGACGACGCGCCACTCATTCACCTGGCACACGAGTGGCTGGGCACCTACGGTGCACCGCAGAAGGTCACCTACGGCACCGAGGCGGGCCAGTTCCAGCGCGCCGGCGTGCAGAGCATCATCTGCGGCCCCGGCGACATTGCGCAGGCACACACTCCGAACGAGTGGATTGAGCTGGAGCAGCTGAGCGAATGCGAGCGCTTCTTCGGGGCGATTCTCGACTGGGCGAGCGCCAAGTAGCACATGTTGCCACCGTGTAGCGGCCGTGTAATCACCGTGTAGCGGCGTAACAGCCAGTCCACCGCGGTTCGCAAGAGCCGCAGTAAGAGCCGCATAAAAATTACAGAAACTGCCCGGGTACCCCGTGAGGTGCCCGGGCATTCTGTGCTGATGGCAGGTGGTGCAGGCGGGTGCTGATGGCGGGGGCGAGTGTTGGTTTGATCGCGGGTTTATTTTTGAGTTTCTCCATGGGTTCAACCGCGAATTGAGGGAGTGAGTCCAAGGTGTGGACTATGCCCGATTTTCCCCTCATCCACCACATTTATTTTTAAACGAAAAACCCGAAAAACCGCTTATGTCTAAGGGTGAAATAACACAAAAGTATTGTCTTCCAGGGGTATTCAAGGTTCCATAGATGCCAAAGGGTAAACACGCCACTCGGGCGGCATAACCCCACACAAAACCACACCTCCCTCACGCTCGGCACTGCACACCCGGTCAAACCCCGGTTTACCACCCGCAGTTCACTACCTGAAGGACACCCCGTGTACACCATCAGCCCCTACCTCGCCGAATTCCTCGGCACGCTCATTATGTGCACCATCGGCTGCGGCGTCATCGCCAACGTCGAACTTCGCCGATCCAAAGGCCACGGCGACAACTTCTTCACCATCGCCTTCGGCTGGGGCTTCGCCGTCACCTTCGGCGTCTACGCCTCCCACGCCTACTCCGGCGGCCACCTCAACCCCGCTGTGTCTATCGGCCTGGCAGCCTACGGCGAATTCCCCTGGGAGAAGGTCCCCGGCTACATCATTGCCCAGGTCCTCGGCGCAATGGTCGGTGCCGGACTGGTCTACCTCAACTACCTGCCGCACTGGAAGGCAACCGCCGACAAGAAGATTAAGCTCGGTATCTTCGGTACCGTCCCTGCCATTCACAACTATTTCACCAATGCCCTCTCCGAAATGATTGGCACGTTCATGCTGGTCTTCTCGGCGCTGTACACCGGTGTGAACTTCAAGCCGTCCATCAGCGGCGGTGTGGAACTCTCCCTCAACCTCAACGACGTGCTCAAGCCCCTCGCCTTCGGCTTCATGGTCGCCGTGCTCGTCATCGGTCTGGGGGGTCAGACCGGCTACGCGTTGAACCCCGCCCGTGACTTCGGTCCGCGCCTCATGCACGCCCTGCTGCCCATCCACGATAAGGGCTCCTCGCGCTGGTTCTACGCGTGGGTTCCGATCTGCGGCCCGATTGCCGGTGGTTTCATGGGTGGCGCGTTCTTCAAGCTCTACTACGAGGGTCAGGTCAGCCCGTGGCTGTTCGTTTCCAGCGCGCTGGCAGTTGTGGTTCTGCTCTTCGCATGGTGGGCTAATAGCCACCTGTACCGCGCACCCAGCTCCGAGGTCGTCCCCGAGTTTGAGGACACCCACGCTACCGCGGCGGCACGCGCAGCAACCTACACCCCGACCGGTTCCATGCCGATTCTGCTCCCCGAAGAGGTGAAGGGCAACCGCAGTACCCGCGTCGTGAACCGACTGACCGAGGACGAGTAGTCTTCCCGCCTGGGAACTTCCCTGTCTAGGGTTTCATCTAAAACGGCGAACCCCTCATTTTCATAACCTGACTTATGTTGTTCAGGTTATGAAAATGAGGGGTTCGTTGCGTCTACCTCACGGAAGGAGGTTCATTCAGGGGTGCCGAAAAGAAATATCGTCTAGAAAGGTCCTAGCTTAGGAATAAAAAGAGTCATCTCCTGAACGATATACTCTGCATCTTCCAAAGCCTCTTCAGCTTCTTCCACAGCTATAGGCTCATAATCCAAACCGGGATACTCAACCTCATGGCGAGTTCGACGCAAGCGAGAATACAGCTTACCCACCACATCATGAGGGCCTCGCTGAGCACGCAACGCATCACCCACCACAATATGACCTCCCCGAGTAGTCGGCCGCAGACCCTGCACCGCCAAGGCAGCAGTCATCGCCAACCTCGAAGCATCATAGAGGAGCGTATAGGCACCTTCCGGATCATCAACCACCAGACGATGCGCCGTCTTTAGATGCCGATGAGCACGCAACAACAGACCTTGAGCATGCTCACGATTTACAGTAACCCGTTCCAACTCACCGGCATTAATCAGCTCAAGCATGCGCTCCCGGCCAACAGTCCAAGGACCAGGAGTCGGGGCATTAGGCTTCAGCGTCGACATCATTCACCTCCAGCTGCCCAAAGAGAACCTCCATCGGGCGCGAGCGCACAGTCTGCACGAAACCATCCTGCGAGTTCCATGCCTCATGAGATAGCCGCTTTACGTTCACCTCATAGCCAAGCTTCTGCTCAGCATCATCAATAGCCTCATACAGCTTCTGACGTGAAGGGGAACCAACAACCAACACATCAATATCATTCGGCACGTGCCCAGCCACCCCAGAACGACGGCTAGCCCACGAGCCATAAATAGCGGCACCCTCAATATTGGAAATGCCCTGCAAAGTATCCCGGAGCACCGGAACGGGGCCATAAGTTACCAGGATCAACTGACGCATCGCCTGGCCCACCGGATTATCAACCTTGGCTTGCACCATACGGGTCCTACCAACATTCTGGACAGTCACCAGACCGGACTGTTCCAGACGATTCACCTCTCGGGAGACAGTCGGCAACGATGCACGTGTCGCATCAGCAATCTGAGACACCGTGTACTGCTGCTCAGGGTGAGAGAACAGCAATGCCATCACTTCACCCTGCAGGTCACTACGCAAGATAGGAAGGAGACTAGGAGCAGACGTTTTCATAACATGAATTATATCAATCATGTTATGAAAACGTCTGCTATTTTTTGGAGGGGTATTAGGCTGCAGCGGAAGCCATTGCCAGCACCCGATCATGCTTAGCGAGGCGGCGCTTCTGAATCGCGCGCACCACCCAGATGCACACCGCACCCAGAACCGCGCCGGCAGTATTGTTCACAATGTCATCCACATCGAAAGTACGGTAGGTGAAGCCCGCCAGACCCCAGTTACCGGTCAGCTGGCTCAGCTCAATGAAGCTCGAGAGCGCGAAGCCACTTAGTGCCGTAGCGCGCAGACCCCAGCGCAGGCAGCCCGCCGTAAAGAAGCCCAGGGGAATGAACATCGCAATATTGAAGAAGAGCTGCGCGTACACGGTAGTCGCGAAGCGGCGCAGACCCATGCCGGCCGTCAGGTCCCACGCCTGCTGCCAGCTCCAGCCCACATAGAAGCGCGGGTAGTACAGTTCGGGGTTCGTGACGCTATTCGCGCTACCAATCGGAGTCAGCGTCAGCGAAAGAATCGAGGCAAGGAACAACGCGAAAGATGCAGTCAGCAGGTATTGGCGGGTGCTGTGCGCTCGACCGGTCCTCTTGGCACGCAGGCGCATACCAATGAACCCGATGATAGAGAGTGCGACAGTAAGCGCCGCAATCTCGATGGCGAAGGTGCCAATCATGTGTTTACTGAGCAGTTCCTGCATGCCGTGTGTTCCTTAGGTCGTGAGAGTGAGTAATATGCTTTCCACCTGCATATATGCCTGTTCTAACATATATTTCCGATGGTATATAGCGGGTTACCGTTCATGCCCGCCGCATATCGTTCACCACCAGTGTAAAAGACCGCTCTATGGCTCACCCTAGGCGAAACTGTGAAAAAGCTGTACACGCACCCAAACATGCCATGAGAACCACCACAGCCGGTGCCGTCAGTACAAAACATCCGGCGGGAACACCGGCGCAATATACCGACCAAACAGCAGCACGAACAAGAGCGCGCCCGCAATCGCAGCCGCCATCGCACCCACAACCTGCACCAGCCACAGCATCAGGAACTTCACCATCTTGCCCTCAGCGCGGGCAGTCAGCGCCTCCACCATGGCGGTCGAGAAGGTCGTAAACCCACCCAGCAGACCGGTCGTAATCACCGTGCACCAGAACGCCACCTGTTCCGTGGCGTTATAGTGCACGCCCAGCGCGCGAGGATTAGAGACCGGCATAATCAGCAGGCCGTACAGGAACGAGCCCACCAGGTTAATGACGAACACCGGGCTAATAATCGACGACTCCGTGCGCAGGCGAGGCGACATCGCCTTATCGAGGAAGAAGCGGGTCATCGCACCCAGACCGCCGCAGAGGAACACCATCAGAGCGAAAAACATTAGCGGCCCTCCTCAGCATCGTGGACGGGTACCAGGCGGGACGCCACAAAACGGCCGGTCAGCATGCCAGCCGCGGCGGCAACCAAACCACCCACGAGCAGCACTGCCACCGCCAGCACCATATATTGAGCGTGCACCGTGTACGGCAGAAAAATCGTCTGCGCCAGCACCGCAGCAATCGACGAATAGGTCGTGTAGCCGCCCATCATACCCGCACCGAACAGCAGGCGGAACGAGTGAATCCGGTCCTCGCCGTCACGGCGCGCGTAGGCGTTCCACACCATCGTCAGCAGGCCCAGCGTGAACGAACCCAGCAGGTTCGCCACCAGCACGCCACCGGGGGTGTACACGCGGCACAGCGCACCCGTGCCGCCGCCCAAAAAGACAAGAAAAGGGGCAGGCACACGGGTTAGAACGCCTCCTATCCTCTGCCGGATACTCGCGCGGTTCCTCATCACCGTGCACCTGCCCTTTCGTCTCGTATTAGTCTTCAAAGTGCGCTACAACAGCGCACAAACACACACTAATACTTTAGCGGTTACCCAGGCTTTAGCTGTTACCCGAACCGGCGGCAGACTCACGCTCGTGCTGAATCTTCTCGCTCAGTGCGGCGCCCTCAACATCCATATTCGGGGTGAGGCGGTCCAGCCACTTCGGTATCCACCACGCCTTATCACCCAGCAGAGCCATAACCGCAGGGGTCAGCGTCATGCGCACGATGAATGCATCCACGAGCACGCCGAATGCCAGACCAAAGCCCATCGGGTGGATCATGGTCGAATCAGCGAAGATGAAGCCACCAAACACCGAAATCATGATGATCGCGGCAGCCACCACCACACGCACCGCATGGTTATAGCCGGTTACGATGGCGGTCGCCGCGTCCTTGCCGTGCACATACGCTTCACGCATGCCAGTCACCAGGAACATCTGGTAATCCATGGCAAGACCAAAAAGAATACCGATGAGCAGGGTCGGCAGGAACGACAGCACCGGACCCGGGTGGTCCACACCGAAGAGGAAGCTCATGAAGCCCAGCTGGTAGATGGACACCACGGCACCGAAGCTCGCCAGCACCGAGAAGAGGAAGCCCACCGAGGCAACCAGCGGAACCATGATTGAGCGGAACACCAGGATCAGCACCAGGAAGGACAGGCCCATCACTACGCCCAGGTACAGGGGCAGCTTCTGCGCGAGCACCTCAGAGACGTCAATATTGCCGCTGGTCTGACCCGCGATGCCGAGAGAGACCTCAGAGCCCTGAACCGGAACGGTTACGGCGCGCAGCTCGTGGACGAGCTCTTCGGTCTCCACGGAGCTTGCACTATGGGCAGGAATCACCTGGAAAATCATGAGGGTACGGTCATCGGTCATGCCGCCGGGAACCACAGCCTGCACGTTCGAGCCGCCGCGCTCCTTCACCGCAGATGCGATATCAATCTGCGCCTGCTGAGCCTGCTCCTCACTCATATTCGCGGGGGTGTGCGCAACCGCAACCAGCGGGGCACTCATGCCCTCACCGAACTTCTCCTTGACCAGCGCGTACGACTTGTACGCGGCGCTATCGGAGGGGTAGTTCGAGGCGTCGGGCAGGCCCAGGCGCATCTGAGACATGGGAGCGGCAACCGCCAGCAGCGCCAGCGTACCCATCACCAGGGTCAGTAGCGGGCGAGCCAGCACGAGGCGCAACCAGCCATTCGGCTTCTCGGTGCGGGCGGCATCCTGCGCGCGGCGTTCCTCAATCTTCTTCGGAGTATCGATGGAAGCCCACAGCTTCTTCGACATAATCTTGGTGCCCGCCAGGGACAGCACCGCCGGGGTGAGGGTAACCGCAATCAGAGCGGCAACAACCACGCAGAACGCGGCGGCGTTACCCATCACACCCAGGAAGGGAATACCGGTCACGTTCAGCGCAACCAGCGCAATAATCACGGTGCTTGCCGCAAAAATCACGGCATTACCACTCGTACCGTTCGCCAGGGCAATCGCCTGGATCTTCGGCATGCCGTCAAGCAGGTTCGTGCGGTAGCGGTTCAGGATGAACAGCGAATAGTCGATACCGACCGCCAAGCCGAGCATCAGGCCCAAGGTGTAGGCGGTGGAGCTCATCTGAATGATGGAAGACAGCGAGAGCGTGCCGAGCACACCCACCACCACGCCCACCAGGGACATGAGAATCGGCAGGCCGGCAGCTACGAGGGTGCCGAGCATGACCATCAGCACGATGAAGGCGATGACCATACCTGCAACCTCACCGGTGTGCGAGCCGCCGCCGAGCGCAGATTCGCTCAGGTTCGCGTCGAACTGGACGGTCGCCCCGTGCAGGTTCGCCAACTCGATATCGGACATGACCTTCTGCAGGTCGGCGGAGGGAACCTCAAAAATCTTCTTCTTGAACGACACGGTCGCAATCGCCGTGGACTGATCCTCAGAGACCATACGGTAGCCTGCGGTGAAGTCGTACAGCTTCTGCTGACGCTCCAGCTGCTCACGCTGTGCGGGTAGCTCACTTTCGGTCTTCTGCAGCTGGTTGCGCTGCTCGTCCAGCTTCTTCTTGCCCTCAGCCAGCTCATCCTTCTTGGAGGCGATTTCTGCGCGGCCCGCATCGACCTGCTTCTGGCTCTCGGCGAGGGTGTCGCGCTGCTGGTTGAGGGCGTTCTGCTGTTCGGTCAGCTGCGTCTGCTGGGCGTTGAGTTGCTCCATCATGGCGGCGGGTGAGCCTGCCGCCTCCGCCTGGGCATAGCCCTCCTTCAGCTGTACCTGGGCGTCATCGAGCTGATTCTGCGCCTCATCCAGTTGCTTTCGGCCCGCGGTAATCTGCGCCTGGGAGTCGTCGAGCTTCTTCTCACTGTCAGCAATCTGCTTGGTGCCGTCTTCAATCTGAGAGGCGGCGGCGTTCAGCTGCTTTTTGCCGTCCTCAATCTGGGCGGGTGCAGCACCAAGCTTGGTGTGTGCCTCGTCGAGCTGGGTTTTCGCTTCGGCAAGCTTGGAGGTGGTGGTGAACGGGTCGGTGACCGCGTCCACGGCGGGCACCTCGGTGGTGAGCTTGTTCAGCGCGGTAGAGAATGCCTGCTTCTGTTCTTCGGTGAGGGCGGTGCCGTCGCCGGTGGTGATAATGATCTGGCCGGAGCCGCGGTTGGCGCTCGGGAAGCGCTGTGCGAGCTCGTCGGAGAGCTGCTGGGTCTGCGTTCCGGGCATGGTGAAGGTGTTGCTGAGCTTGCCGTGGAACGCGGTGTAGGCACCCGCTACACCGGCAATGATGAGTACCCAGGCAAGGATGACAGCCCAGGCACGGCGGGCGGCGGCTTCACCGATGCGGTAGAGCCATGTAGCCATGAATTATTCCTTTGAAGTTGAGTGAGTGAAGAGTTTGGTGCGTTGGGTGCGTGTGAATACGGTGGTTGCCCTGTACTGCGATTGCTGTGCCCTGTTTTTGGGCAAAAAACACCCCGCTTCGGGCACCTGCAGGTGAGGTGCCCGAAGCGAGAGTTTTTGAGCGTGAACGCTTTGGGGCTTAGCTTGCGAATTCGCCCTGGACCAGACGGCCCAGGTAGTCGAGTGCCTCGAGTACGCACTGGCGCATCGCTTCGATGGCGAGTGCTTCGGGGTGGGTGCCTTCGGGGGCTTCCGCTGCGACCTTGGCGGTTACTTCTTCGGCGCGGGTGAGGTAGTAGTAGACGCCTTCACCGATGGTTTCGGAGAGGTTGGAGGCGAAGACTGCCACGCGCAGGTAGGGCAGGTCGGGGTATGCCTCGAGGTACTGTTCGAGGAAGATGTCGTAGGTGCGCTCGAGGATGACATGCGAGTATTCCTCGAACTTTGCGGGGCTGTCCATTTCGAGGGCGTAGAGCAGGTGTGCGAAGGGTGCGATGTACTCTTCGAGGGTGTTGCTCATGAAGACGTTGCGGGCGATGGAGAGCATTTCGGCTTCCATGCTTGCGTTTTCGCCGGAGATGCTGAAGTCGCATTCTTCGAAGATGCGGTTGAAGTACTGGTTCATGCGGGTGACCAGCACGTCGTCTACGGAGGCGAAGTGGTTGAAGATGGTGCGGCGGGAGACGCCGGCGCGTTCTGCGAGTGCTTCTGCGTTGAGGGCGCCGTAGCCGCCCTCGAGGATGAGGGATTCTGCTGCCTCAACGATTGCGATGCGGTTCTCTGCCTTGCGGGCGGAACGCTTGTCCGTGATGTTCGCGGGGGATTCAACAAGATTAGCCATGTTTTTTACAATACGCGCATTGTTTCACCGAGGGTAACTATTTTGGGGTTAGATTGACCACATATTTGCACTCCAGGTAATAAACTTGAAGTGCAGATTTAATGTTTACTCAACAAGCAATTTAGCGTTTTGGCATGTCAAACCAATATAAAACCGCAAAAGCACAACAAAAGGGGAGCAGAGTGCACACACAACACACCCCGCTCCCCCTCAAGCAGCCATTCACAGAGTGGACACACAGACCAGCTAGCAGGCCAGACGGCTAATTAGACACCGGACTAGGCAACCGACTGAAGACGCGCATCCAGCGGCAGACGCACTGTAAAGACCGTATGGCCCGGCTGGCTCTGCACCTGAATCGAACCGCCGTGCGCCTGCACGATTGCCTGCACAATCGCCAAGCCCAGGCCGGTGGTTCCATCCGAGCCGGAGCGCGCCTTATCGGCACGAGTGAAGCGGTCAAAAATCTTCGGCAGGAACTCGGGCGCAATACCCGGACCGTTATCGGTCACGGTAACTACGGCCTCGCGACGTGCCGCATCCACCGACAGACCCGCGGTCACGCGCGTACCCTCATCGGTATGCTTGCGGGCGTTCGAGAGCAGGTTCAGAATCACGCGCTGAATCTGGGAGCGATCCGCCACCACTTCGACGGGCTCATCGGGCAGGTTCAGGTGCCACTCGTGGGTGCGGGCTGCCGCCTGCATATCCGAGGTGCATTCGAGTACCAGCTCGGTCAGGTCAACCTGCTCTAGCTTGGGTTCGCGGCCTTCATCGAGGCGGGCGAGGGTCAGCAGGTCTTCCACGAGGCGGGACATACGCTCAGTCTGCGAGTCGATGCGCGCCAGGGAGGACTGGCCGGACTCACTGAGTGGTTCGGTCCAGCGGAGCATATCGGAGTAGCCCTTAATGGCGGCAAGGGGCGTGCGCAGCTCGTGGGATGCGTCCGCAATGAAGGCGCGAATCTGGTGCTCGGTGCGTTCGCGCACTTCAAGGGCGGAATTTACGTTATCGAGCAGCTGGTTGAGGGCGTAGCCCACCGCACCCACTTCGGTACGCGGGTCGGAGTCTCTCGGTTCCACGCGCACCGCCGAGGAGATGGTGTGTTCTTCCAGATCCAGGTGCGCCACGTCGGTTGCCACCGCGGAGACTCGTTCCAGCGGCTTCATGGTGCCGCGAATAATGTAGGAGCCAGCCACACCGGCGCCGACCATTACGGCGATGGATCCGAGGGACACCACAATCACGAAGATGGTGAGGGTCTGCTGTACGTTGGCGAGCGGAATACCGACCACCTGGGCGTCAGCACTGCTATTGGCCTTCGGAGTGATTTTCACGAGGTACAGACCGGATTCCAGTTTGACCTCACGCTCTTCTTCCTTGGTGGCATTCAGTGCCATGGTTCCGAGGGTTACCTGGTCGTTGGCGGAGAGGGTTTGTACGGTGCCGTCTTTAGCGAGCTTGCTGGCGATTTCTACGGCACCTTCGGACTCCACGCAGGTGATGATGGTTCCGGACGCCTGACCGGGTGCGAAGAGCGAGTTGCTCTTCTGTAGGTCACTACAGTCCACTTCTTCTCGTTTGCCGTCTCGGGAAGTCGGCTGCACCACGCGGTGGCTGGTTTCTTTGAGGTCGCTTTGCGCCTGCTGGTAGAGGGAGTTCTGCAGGGTCACGTAGGTGGACAAGCCGATAATGAGGCAGGCGACGCCGAGGGCTGCCACAAGGATTGCGATGAGACGCGAACGCAGGTGGGGTACGTAACCCAGTTCTTCGGGGGATGCTTCGGGGTTCCGCATGCTCTTCCAGGCGGCGCGTAGGCGCACGAAGAAGTTTCCGCGGGAGGGAACGGATCCGGCGCGCGCGGAAGTACCCGCGCGTAGGGGGCGGGTTGCTTCGTTATCCGAGGAGGCGGGTTCACCGGGTGAGTAGGAGCCCACGAGCATCCTTTCTTTCTATATTCGAAATACGGAATATAACTGATATGGCGCGGTATAACCGGGTGTTATACCGCGCCATATGAAGAGCAGAGAATAAAACTATACAGCGGGACGCAGCACGTAACCAGCACCGCGCACGGTGTGAATCATCGGTTCGCGACCCACGTCAATCTTCTTACGCAGGTACGAGATGTACAGCTCCACAATATTTGCCTGGCCGCCAAAGTCGTAGTTCCAGACGTTATCGAGAATCTGACTCTTGGAGACCACGCGCTTCGCGTTCTCCATAAGGTAGCGCAGCAGGTCGAACTGTGTTGCGGTGAGGTTAATCTGCTCGCCACCGCGGGTCACCTCGCGGGTATCCTGATTCAGCACCAGATCGCCGACGACCAGCTCAGCGTCGTCAATGGCGGCAACACCGGAGCGCTGCACCAGGCGGTGCAGACGAATCATCACTTCTTCCATTGAGAAGGGCTTGGTCACGTAGTCGTCCGCACCGGCGGCAAGGCCTTCGATACGGTTATCGACCGAATCCTTAGCGGTCAGGAAGAGGCAGGGAACTTCGGGGTAGAACTTGCGGATACGGGATAGCAGCTCCAGACCATCGAAGCCTGGCATCATAATGTCCAGCACGAGCACGTCGGGGCGCCAATCGCGGGCAATCGCGAGCGCGGAGGGGCCGTCGCCTGCTGACTGCACCTCCCAGCCGATCATTTTCAAGCCCATGCTGACGAGTTCTTTGAGCATCTCTTCGTCGTCAACAACGAGGGCGCGGATGGGACTACCGTCCGGGTGCTCTAGCGCGGGAAGGTTCTTTGCGATTTCGGTTGCTTTGCTGCTCATGTGATTAAGGGTATCGCGATTTAGGATTCGTGGCGGGGCGGGAGCCGGTTTTCAGCCGCAAACTTATGGAATGCTTGCCCGCACCACAGCTGAGACACAGCTTTACCCCGCATTTGCGCATTACCCCTTCATGACGGCTTCAAACTTTCGGTAGAATTTGTACTAGCTTAGGTAACACTCAATCACCTTTGCGTATCTTTTGATTTTGCCGTTTCTGTTCCGGCGACCCAACACCCGCGAAGGAGGATGACACATGCGCATTAGCCGTATTTATAACAATAATGTTGTCCTCACGGTGGATCATTACGGCAAGGAGTCCGTGATGATTGGTCGCGGCATTGCTTTTGGTAAGCGTAAGGGTCAGCTGATTGACCCGTCTGCGGTGGAGCAGACCTTTGTTCCAGAGCAGGGCATGTCGGGTGAGCGCCTTAGTATGACTCTGTCTGAGATTCCGGCGGAGATTCTGTCGATTGCCACGCTTTTAGAGTCGAAGGTGCGCGCCGAGGGTGCACTGGAGCTGTCGAACTCGTTTATTCTTCCGCTGGCTGATCACCTGCACTATGCGGTGGTTCGTGCGCGTGACGGGGTGCGGGTGCAGTATCCACTCGCCCCGGAGGTGACTGTTCTCTACCCGCGCGAGGTGGAGTACGGTCGCGCAGTGTTGGCGATGGTTCGCGAGAGCCTGCAGGTTGAGCTGGACCCGAACGAAGCTATTCCTTTGGCGTTGCACCTGGTCAACGCGCAATTTGCGACGGCGGACATGTCTCAGGCATTCCGCATGACCGAGGTTTTCGCGCAGGTTTTTGAAATTATTGAGGCAAGCTACGAGCGGAAGCTCGACCCGGATTCGATGAGTGCGGCACGTTTTGTGACGCACCTGCGGTACCTGTTTGTGCGGGCGAGCCGCGCCTCCGCAAATCGCGCGGAGGATGCTGATGAGGTGTCGCAGCCGAGTTTGTTGGCGGCTCTTCGTGCGGATGCGCCGCGCGCCTACGCGTGTGCACAGAAGGTTTTGCTGGTACTGCAGATGCAGCTGAAGCAAAGCCTGACTCGTGATGAGTTGACGTATTTGACGATTCATATTGCGCGTCTGGCGCGGGATATGTGGGGCATTAACGCTTAGCGTTGGTGTTTCCAAAAAATGCAGGGGTGAAAGCGGTTGGAGGGTACTCCGGCCGCTTTTCTGTATCCAGGTTTGGGTAGGGCGCGCCGGGCGGAACGTGGCCATTAAAGGTGAGTTGTTATTTATATATACAACCTGTCACTAAATTGTCGTTTTCCTGGGTTTTTCTTTCGCGCGTTAGCGCGTCGATTTAAATTTTGAAATGACGGTTTATAACGGCGTATTCCAGAAATACCATTCTGTGGACAGACCTCAGACAAATGTGGATTTTTTATTAATCCCACATCTTTTGATTCGTGTATCCATTTTTCGTTCGATATTTTCTTTGTAAATCATTTTCTTGCATCATCGCAGTCAAAATATCCTGCAACAAGCACGTCGTCAGCCCGCGTACAAGATGCCGTCATTCCTGAAATTCCACAAAAATAACGCATTGCCCTCCGTGTCGACAACCTTTTTTCAGTGTTCTGTTTAAATTTTTTACACCCTGGCAATAAATACGTGTTTTGACATCAAAAACCCATATTCCAACACTTGAAAAAATGTCATAGGAACCTAAAGTGTGCAAAGTCAGATAAAACCCACAAAACACAAAAACAACGTGTTACTATCTGAGAATTATGAGGCCCTTCACGGGGCCACTACACACCATGTCACGAACACGAGAGGACCACTATGGTCACTATCATTGTGGCGGCACACGGCGAGTCGGCTCCGGCTCTGCTGAAGACCGCCGGCATGATCCTCGGTAACTTCGAAAACGTCCACCCGGTCACGTTCCTGCCGGGTCAGGGCCCCGAAGATCTCGTCGAAGAGTACACCCGCATCGTTGAGGCGTCTGAAGCAGAAGAAACCCTGCTGCTGGTCGACCTCTTCGGCGGTAGCCCCTACAACGCCGGTGCGCAGTTCGCAGCCACCCGCGAGGGCGTCGACGTCGTCTCCGGTGTCAACGTACCGATGCTTATTGAGGTCATCTCCGGCGCAGGCCGTAAGAACGTAACCCTCAAGTCCCTGGTCGCTAAGGCGCACAAGGCTGGCACTAAGGGTATTCGCTCCTTCCAGGAGGCGAACCAGCCCGCAGCCGCCAAGCCCGCCGAGGCGAAGCCCGCAGAGACCAAGGTGGTCGAGGTTCCGGTTGCTCAGCAGGTTCCCGGCGGCACCATGGACGCTATCTTCACCCGCATCGACTCCCGCCTGATTCACGGTCAGGTGGCAGGCACCTGGGTTCCGTATATCGCACCGCAGACCTTCATTGCGGCGTCCGATAATGCGGCACACGATCAGCTGCGCAAGTCCCTGCTGCTGCAGGTCGCACCGACCAGCGTGAAGACCAACGTCCTGGACATCGCTAAGGCTGGCCGCGTGTACAACAACCCCAAGTACACCGGCATGAAGACCATGTTCGTCGTAGAATCCCCCGTTGATGTAGTTCGACTGCTCGACGAAGGCGTCAAGATCAACGAAGTGAACGTTGGTGGCGTCACCTTCAAGACCGGCATGGTTCAGCTCTCGGACGCAGTGTACGCCTCCGAGGAGCACCTGGAAGCCTACCGCGAACTCATTAAGCGCGGTGTGAAGCTGACGGTGCAGCAGCTGCCCAACCACTCCCCGGTTGATTTGGAAAAGATCCTCAAGCAGAAAGGCCTGGACGCATGAGCGCCCTGACGTTTATTCTCGTTGTTCTCGTGGCGTTCATTGCGGGCGTCGCATCCGTGGTGGACGAGCGTCAGTTCCACCGCCCCCTGGTCGCTTGTACCCTGATGGGTTTTGCGCTGGGTGACCCGACTACCGGCATTATGCTCGGTGGCGCACTGGAGCTCATCGCACTGGGCTGGATGAACGTCGGTGCGGCGATGGCTCCCGACTCGGCTCTGGCGTCCACTATCTCCGCTGTTGTTGTGATTCAGGGTCACCAGGACATCACCACCGGTATTGCTATTGCTGTGCCGCTGGCTGCGGCAGGTCAGGTTCTGACCATTTTCGTTCGTACCATTACGGTGTTCTTCCAGCATCAGGCTGATAATTTCGCGAAGACTGCGAACTTCCGCGGTATTGAGTTGATGCACATTAGCGGTATGGCTCTGCAGGGTCTGCGTGTGGCTATCCCGACCGCTATTGTGGCGCTAATTAGCTCCGAAGAGCTGACCCGCCTGCTGAACATGATTCCCACCGAGGTGACCGTTGGTCT
The DNA here is from genome assembly GCF_001813685.1 of Rothia sp. HMSC061E04. Classification (NCBI taxonomy): domain Bacteria; kingdom Bacillati; phylum Actinomycetota; class Actinomycetes; order Micrococcales; family Micrococcaceae; genus Rothia; species Rothia sp. HMSC061E04. The sequence continues at coordinate 77,925 of NZ_KV813690.1, forward strand.
GCGTATCGCCGGTGGCATGATTACCGTGGTCGGTTTCGCAATGGTCATCAACATGATGCGTTCGAAGGCTCTCATGCCCTTCTTCTTCCTCGGCTTCATTGCCGCTGCCGCTATCCCGGCAACCCAGTCGATTTCGATTGCTGGTACCGAGGGCGCGAAGGATCTCGTCGCAACCCTGTCCGGTCAGGCACAGTTCAACCTGGTTGCTATCGGTATTGTGGGCGCCTGCCTGGGTCTGCTGTACACCCAGCTGAACCCGCTCTTCCATAAGAGCGAGGCACCCGCCGTAGCACCGGCAGCCGCAGCAAACGACCTCGATAACGAGCTCGAGTAAGGAACATCATCATGACTGAGAACAAGAACGTCGAGCTCGTTGAAGTTCCCGAGCTCACCCAGCGCGATAAGGTCGAAACCTACATCCGCTCCACTTTCCTGCTTGGTTCGTTCAACTTCGAGCGTATGCAGTCCATCGGTTTCGCGGTTTCCATGATTCCGGCGATTAAGCGCTTCTACACCAAGAAGGAAGACCAGGCGGAGGCGCTGACCCGCCACCTGGAGTTCTTCAACACCCAGCCGTGGGTTGCATCCTCGATTATGGGTGTGACCGCTGCAATGGAGCGTGAGAAGGCAGCCGGTAAGGACATTGACGAGGCCGCTATCACCAACGTGAAGGTGGGTCTGATGGGCCCGCTGGCTGGTGTGGGCGACCCGATTTACTGGGGTACCGCACGTATTGTGCTGGCTGCTCTGGGTGCATCCCTGGCGGTGACCGGTAATATTCTGGGCCCGCTGCTGTTCTTCTTCGGCCTGACCGCAATTCGCTGGGCGACCCGCTGGTACGGCTTCAAATACGGTTACGAGAAGGGTACCCAGATTGTGACTGAGGCGGGCGGTAACACCCTGCAGAAGATCACTCAGGGCGCTTCCGTGATGGGTCTGTTCGTGATGGGTGCGCTGGTGTACCGCTGGACGAGCGTGAACATTCCGTTGCCGCTAACCAGCTACAAGAACCAGGCTGGCGCGATGGTGGATGTGACCGTTCAGTCGGTGCTGAACGATCTGCTACCGGGCCTTGCGTCGCTGGGTCTGTGCTTCCTGTGCATGTGGCTACTGAAGAAGAAGGTCAACGCTATCTGGTTGATTTTCGCTCTGTTTGCCGTGGGTATCCTCGGTTCGTACCTGGGCTTCCTGGCTCTCTAAAAATCTGAGGGATGAGCCCTTTCACCCTTCAGTGAAGGCGTGAGATTCGGGGGCTTGTCTCAAGTGGTGGGGGTGTGGTCGGTACACTTAAAAGTACCGGCGGCACCCCCGTTTTTCATGGGCGTTTTCTATCGGTTGCGGCGCACAATTCGCGGCAATGCAGCCCTCCCGCGAAGGAGTTTCTATGACCAAGTTGATGGCTTTCGACCTGGACGGCACGATCCTGTTTAACCGTGCCGTAGAGCCTGCCAATGAGCAGGCGATTGCCCGCTGGCAGGCGGAGGGTAACCTGGCGGTCTCGTGCACGGGCAAGAGCATTTTTGCTACTCAGCTGGCGTTGAACCCGACCGCCATCCGCTTTGACTACCACGTGCTGTACACGGGTGCGGTGATTACCGACCGGAAGTACCGGGTGATTTACCATCAGCCTCTTCCGGTGAGTGTTGTGCAGGCGTGCTACGAGCATTTCAGCACCGTGGACGGCGTGGCACTGTTCGCGACCACCCTGGATAACGATTACAGCCTCTGCGACCGGGTGGGTTCATCTACGAATATTCTGCCGGAGTTCACTCCCCTGCCGGCTGATGACCTGCAGAACCACGAGTACGTGGGCGTGCCCCTGTGGATTCCGGATGCTCAGGTTCGCGAGGCGGCGTACACCTGGATTCTGGAGCGTTTTGGTGATTCGGTGGACTGCCACAAGAACCAGGATTTCCTGGATATTGTGCCGCCCGCCTGCACGAAGGGCACCGGTCTGCAGCATCTGGTGGAGTACCTGCAGTCGGAGCATCCGGGTAGCTCCTATGAGGTGCATACGATTGGTGATTCGTGGAACGATATCGACATGCACCGCTACGCTGACCGTTCGGCGTCGTTCAGCTACTCCCCCGATGAGGTTAAGGCTGTCACCACCGATTGTGTGGATAAGGCGTACGAGTTTATTGAGGCTTCCCTGTAGAAGCTGCCGAGGCGGCGTTCAGGCGCGGCGAGCACTGAGCCTGCCAGCCACTTCCGTGTGCTCGCCGCTTCTCTCGCGCGTACTCGCCGCTTACTCCCACGTTTCACGTGAAACACCCGCTTTCCCGTACTCCCCGTGTATCCCCGTGAGGTTTCTATGTGCCCCGCTCAACCCCCAAAGAATCAGTCCAGCAAGGGTCAGCCCGGCAAGGATCAGTCTCAGAAGAGCCAGCAGGCCGATTCTGCCCAGTCTTACGACCCGTCCAGCTTCTCTGATACCTTCCGCGCTATGGCGCGTGAATCGCTCGTGAAGAACCAGAAGAACCGCCCGGACTCCCCCATCGTCTCTATCTCCCCGGTGCTGATTGTTTTGGGTGCCATTGCGGCGGCACTGTACGGGCTGTGGCAGAGCTGGGCGTGCCTCATTCCGCTGGTGCTGATTCTGGTGCTCATGTGGGTCCGCTACACGATGCAGCGTCAGGCGCTCAACGATTTCGCGGAGCTGGAGGCGGCACGCACCGCATGGAAGAAGACCCGCGACCGCCAGTACCTGGAGCTGATGGCTGCGCAGTCGGCGCGCATCCTGGATGAGAATAAAGCGCTGACCAAGCAGGCTTGCGCGCACGTGCAGGAGTACGCGGATTTCGCGGCGCAGAAGCTGGGTACTCAGCGCTAAAGACCCCGCTGCGCTCACTCACCCCTCCCTCTCCCAAAAGACAAAAGTATTCGAGGAGCGTTAGTCGAGGTGAGCGTTCAAGCACAACAAAAGACCGTAACCACTCCCCTGCACGGGGGCGGTTACGGTCTTTTATTCACGTCAGATATTCTCTGCGGGGGTCTTTTACGTCTTAGGGGGGTTACACCCTAGTTGATCTTCTGCACGGGTGCTTCAACGGGCTCTTCTGCGGCTTCCTCGGTGGCTTCTACGTCAGCCTCGTCAGTAGCCGGGGCGTCGTCCACACGCTGCACCACAGCGGGGCGGTCATCAAAGCCACGGCGGGTGCCTCGGGCAGCCTTCGCCTCCATGGTGTACAACTGCTCGCGATTCGTCAGCACCACCAGGGTCATGGCGTTCAAGCAGACACCCACAATACACAGAATCCAGCCGATCAGCATGAACCGACCACCGGAAAGCACCGCACCGAAAAGCATCAGGGCAACAGAAACCAGGTACGCCGGGGAAAGCAAAAACTTCGTATTCACTACCGACCTACCTACCTAGCGTGCGTTGGAGCGGGGCTTGGGGGCACGACCCGAACGGGGACGCGAGGGCAGAACGCTCATATGGCCGGGGGCACGATCAACAATCGGCTGAGATTCGGTGGGCTCTTCCTCGCGGACCTCTGCAGTTTCAGCGGGCTCGGTCACCTCAACGGTCTCAGCCACCTCAGCGGGAGCTACTTCCTGGTTAGCCTGCGCCGCAGCATCGTGCTCAACTGCCTCGTGCTCAGCAGCTTCACGCTCTTCACGGGGGTGCTCCGAGCGCTCGCGGATGCGGTTCTCAACGGAGGACTCAAGACCGTCCAGGTTGGTCACCAGTGCGGGGGTCGGGTCACCCTTCGCTTTACCCACGGACAGCACAAAGGCAAGGACATTCAGACCCAACGCAAGAATTAGAAGGATCCAGCCGAGCCACAGGAGCCAGGGGTTGGAGGTTCCGATCAAGAGCGCGCCGCAAAAAATTACGCAGAGGGAGGTCAGGTACGCAGGCGAGAGAGTCTTGAAATCCATGTCTACTTTCAAAGTGTTCGTGAGTTTGAGAGAGCTAACGTTCGGTTCTCATTTTAGGTGATAGTTGAGGCTTAATCTGCTTCTGCCCTTGTCTATCGCCTGTGAGCTAAAGACCAACGGGCTTATCTCGGTGGCGTAGGCAGGGGCAGAAACGTAACGTTCATGCACGCGGTGCAGGTACCGGCTAGGATGTGGGGGTTACCTCGTTGGTGACCAGGGGCGAGGCGGGCGCGTTTTCCACCACGGGGATTGCGCGGGTGCTCAGGGTGCCCTGGTGTTTCTTCCAGAGGTTGTAGCGTTCCATGGCGACCGCGCCGGCGGTCATGGCGGGAAGAATGAACATGCCGGAGGAGCGGATGCTTTCTGCCTGCGCCAGGATGTCCAGCTTACGCACCACACGGGTCACGTCGTGGGAGTCGTAGCGGTCCTGTGCGGCAATAACCTCGTTCTGCGCGGCGACGAGGGCGGCGTCGCGCAGGCGCACGAAGTCGTTCCTCTTGTCCTTAAGCTTCTCCATGTGCTGCTTGTATTCTTCGGGCAGTGCCTCGCTGATTTCGTCGCGGCGGGTAATGGCGGAGCACATTTCCTTCACGCGGGCGTAGGTCTCAGGGTCGGTGGTTGCCTTCGCTTCAGCCTGCAGCGCCTCGAGGGCTGCGACCTGCGCGATCTTGAGCAGTTCGGGTACGGCGGTTTCTTCTTCGTGGTTAGCCTGCACGCCAAGGACCTTCACGAGCAGGGGCAGGGTCAGGCCGGGCAGCACGAGGGTGAAGAAGAGTACGGAGAGCATCATGACGATGGCGTCCTGGCGTACCTGTTCGGTGCCGTTGACCACGGGGATGGACAGGGCAAGAATCAGGGTCACGAGGCCTCGCATGCCGGACCAGGTCATAACGATAACTTCAGCAAAGCTTTCGGGTGCACCCTCGTGGATGGGGTTCTTGCGTCCTGCCAGCCAGACGATGGTGAACCAGATGAGGCGCACCAGGATGGCGACCAGTGCGACCAGGGCACCGTCAGCGAAGAGGCTTGCGATACGGGAGGGGTCGGCGGTGGCGATGATACTACTTGCCTGCAGGCCGATGAGGCCGAAAGCGACACCGGTCATGAGCAGCTCAATAATCTGCCAGAAGGAGGTGGAGGAGAGGCGTTCTTCCGCTTCGAGTGCCGCCATGTATTTGGTGCTGGTGAACTGGATAGCGCCGATGACCACGGCAATAACGCCGGAGGCGTGCACGCTTTCAGCAGCGAGGTAGGCGCCGAAGGGGATCATGAGGGTCACGGCGTTGCTGGTGACCACGTCGTGGGCACGCTGGCGAACGTAGCCGCCAAGCCAGCCGAAGATATAACCAATAATGACCGCGAGGATCGAGCCGAGCACGAAGTCCTTGGCGACCGAGAGCGGCTCGATGTGGTGGCCGCTGGTCATGGAGTGGATTGCGGCGTGGAAGAGAACGATTGCGATAGCGTCGTTGAAGCTACCTTCGGTCTGCAGAGTACCGATGAGGCGGCGGGGGATGCCGACGGGCTCAGCGACTGCTTCCACGGCGACGGGGTCGGGCGGGGAGACGGCGGCACCGACGGCAAGGGCGACGGCGATGGTCATACCGGGGACCCACCACATGGCTGCGCCGGCAATTGCCAGGGCGGAGACGGTGGTGAGAAGGACCGAGTAGAGCAGTACGGATCTCCAGCGGCGGCGCAGGGTGCCCCAGGAGAATTTAACGCCGATGGCCCACAGTAGCGGCGGAAGGAAGATCGGCAGGATGATGTCGCTGTCGATAGTAAGATCCGGTCGGTTGGGGATGAAGAGCGCGGCGGTGCCGAGCAGGGTCATCATGACCGGCCAGGGGAGGTTGAGTCGATCACCGACGCTGACCATAAACACGGTCGCAATCAGGATGATGACAATAACGGAGAGGTAAAGCATTGGTCCGGTGTTGTTCCTTTCGCGCGGCTAGGGTTAGTCGGCTACGTCTTTCTACTCTACCGGAGGGGCTCATTCCGCTTTTCGGATATGGGGGTTCTGCAGCGTTTATTGTGGTGTTGTTTACCTCTAAGCCTAATGCTCTTTACGGAATATAGAGTTTTCCCCTGAATATCTCTGCTTTTCAGCAGGTTATTCAGGGGAAAATTCTATATTTGGAATATATCGATTGGGGTAGCTACCTCTAGCAGATTACTTAGAGCCGCATCCACCAGCACCGCAGCCACAACCGCCAGCGGGAGCTTCCTCCACGACCGGTTCAGGCTCGTCGTGGCCACCACAGCAGCCACCCTTTTCTTCCTTTGGTTCGTCGTGGCCGCCGCAGCAACCGCCACCACCGTGGGAGTGACCGTGAGCCTCAGCCGGAGCTTCAGCGGAGGAACCGCATCCGCCCGAGCCGCAACCGCAACCACCGGCGGAAGGTGCCGGCTCCTCGTGGCTACCGCAGCCACCCGAGCCACAGCCACAACCGCCACCGTCAACCGAACCGCAGGCGGAGCCGCGTGCGTCGCGGTGACCCATGAGGTCCACGCCGAGGTCGGAGAGGTAACGCAGGTAGCCTGCGAGGGCGTCGCGTCCACCGGTGCCGGAGATGACGATGCCGCCGTGACGCAGTGCTTTGAGTACCTCGTTGACCATGGGCCACTGCTCAATATCATCGGTAATGGTGATGGCGCTGACCACGTGCATTGCGAGGGAGGTCAGCGAGCGCAGGGACTGTTCGTAGCCTTCGGGCAGGTGGATGACCTTGGCGGGTGCTGCCAGACGCAGGATGGACAGCACGCGCATGAGCATCATGGGTACTGCATTTTCGGGCAGTAGTACGGTCACGCCGATGGCGGAGGATTCTGCAATACGTTCAATGCTTGCCGCGAGTTCTTCGGAGTCGATATCGCGGGAGATATCCAGTACTTCGTAGGAGTCCACGGCGATGGAGCGGGTGCCCAGGGCGTCGGCGAGTGCTTCGTCTTCGGTGTGGATCGCAATCATGTTGCGGAATTCGTTGCGGCGCACGACGGAGGCTGCCTCAATGAGGGCGAAGTCCTGGCCTTCACCATCCACGAGGAGGGTGTGGATTTCTTCGCGGTTGAGGCCTTCGCCTGCAGTGGCGCGCTCGATTAGTTCAGAAAATGCATTGCTCATACCGAATATTAAACACCTGATTTTGGGGCGTGCGCCCGCGAGGTTTACCTGTCTTGGCGGTTTTGGGCGGTTTAAGACGTGATTTTATGCCGAGAGCGTGGGCGGCTACCTATTCTGTGCGTGCTGGAGTGTTTTTGGTGGCAAAAGTGCTTGTGAAACGCGAAACGTTCGCTCTGATTGAGTGAGAATCAACATTCATTTTTGAGGCTGTGCCGCGTATTTGCACGGTTTTTGTTTGCCGCGGGGTGCATCTTGCTCACGTTACAGATTTGAACACCCTAAAATGATAGGGTGGTACTTTCCCGTGAAAAGATTCTAGATACCGCCTACGAGGTCTTGGCGACCTACGGTTTGGCGGACCTTTCCATGCGCCGCCTTGCTCAGGAGCTTCACGTGGCTCCCGGCGCTCTGTACTACCACGTGAAGAATAAGCAGCAGCTTCTGATTCTGTTGGCGGATTACATTCTGGCTCGTGCCCCGAAGTCGATGTCTGAGGAGGCTGAGCCGAATCCGGAGGCTATTCGCGCTTCGATGATTCGCCGCGGTGATCTTCTGTTCTCTCTGTTGTACCCGATTCGTGAGTGCCCTGAGGTGGTGCGTTTGAGCTTGGCTCTGCACCCGCGTGAGTTGAAGCCTGTGGTGGCGATGGCTCATGAGTTCCAGGCGCTTGGTTTGGGTCATGCGGAGGCGCTGCGTCGTGCTCGTTTGCTGACGCATATTGCGTTGAGCCTGGTGGAGGAGTATCAGACTCTGCCGCTGATTTCTCCGCAGGAGGCTGTGGCGAGCGGCGATGTTCCCCTGATTGAGAATGCGTTTAACCGTTACCGTCAGGATCTGCTTTCTGCCATTGACACGATGATGGTGGTGCAGGAGCCCTATACGCAGGATGCGTAATCGCTTAGCCCTTCTTTTGGTTTATTAGTTATGTATGTTGCCCCGTGCCCCCTTATGGGGTGCGGGGCTTTTGCATGCGCTGGCTTTGACTGCCCTGCCGCGTGCTGATACCGGTGCGGTTTGGTGGCTGAGTCGATGTTCGCTGGTTTTCTGCTTTAGTCTAGAGGTGACACGTGCTTGCATCCGGAGTGCATGGCTGTGGGCAGGGTGTCGTTTATGTCTTAGTGCCCTGTTGGGCTTTATCAGAGGTGTTCCATGTCGATGACCGCTACCGCCCAGTGGGCGGCTCTTCCGGACCATAGCGCGGAGATTGCGCGCGTGCGTGAGGAGTTTATTACTGCGTATGGTTATGAGCCTGATGGTGTGTGGTCTGCGCCTGGGCGTCTGAATCTTTTGGGCGAGTACATTGATTTTTTGGGTGGCTCGTGTCTGCCGATGCCGTTGCCGTACCGCACCTATGTGGCGGGTGCGTTGCGTCGTGATGGTGTGTTGCGCGCGGCTTCTTTGCAGATGCCCGGCGATGAGCGCACGGTTGTGATTCGCGATATTCAGCCGGGTCATTTGAAGGGCTGGTTCACCTATGTGGCGGGTGTTGCGTGGGCGATGAATCAGGAGGGCGGCAGGGATATTATGCTGCCCGATGAGTTTGGTGCTGACCTGCTGATTAATTCTCGTGTTCCGGTGGGTGGCGGTTTGTCGTCTTCGGCGGCTTTGGAGTGTTCGACGGCGTTGGCGTTGTTGGAGCTCTCGTGTCCGGTGCGTGAGGAGTGCCCGCAGGCGGATGCTACCCCGGCTGATAGTGATGCGTTGCGTGCGCGTCTGGCTCAGGTGTGTATTACAGCTGAGAATAAGGTGGCTGGCGCGCATACGGGTGGCCTGGATCAGACGGCGTCGTTGCGTTCGTATCCGGAGCAGGCTCTGGTGATTGATTTCCGTGATTTTTCGGTTGAGCCGGTTGCGGTGGATATTGCCCAGCATGGCTTGAGTTTTTTGGTGATCGATACGAACACTCCGCATGAGCTGACGGATGGCGGTTTTGCGGCTCGTCGTGCGGCATCTGAGGCGTGCGCTGACGCTTTGGGTCTGCGTTTTTTGCGTGATGCCCTACCGGAGGATTTGTCGTGTGCGGGTATGGATGCGCGTGCTGCGAAGGCGTGGCGTGCTGATTTGGTGGATTCTTCGGTGAATCGTGCCCTGGATGCTCTGGAGGACGCGGGTCGTCCGTGTTCGTTCCCGCGTGGTTGGGTGCGTCATGCGTTCCATGATATGACTCTGGTGGGTCGTGCGAGCTATCTGTTGCAGCATGCTGATGAGTTGGGTTGCGCGGCGTTTGAGGAGGCGGGCCGTATTTTTACGGAGTCTTTTGTGTCGATGCGTGATGAGTTGCGCGTTTCTCGCCCTGAGATTGATGATGCGGTGCAGGTGTGCCTGGATCGGGGCGCGTTGGGTGCCCGTATTGTGGGTGGCGGTTTTGGTGGCGCGGTGATGGCGCTGATTCCGACCTCTCAGCTGGAAGCTGCCGCGGATGCGGTGGCTACTGCATATGCTGTGCGCGGCTATGCGGCGCCTCGTTTTTTGCCGATGGTTGCTGGTTTTGCGGCGTCTCATGATTGGGCTGCGGGCGCTGATCCTACGGATATTCCGGTGTTGTAGGGTTGGGCGCTGGGGTCTGTCATAAATCGGCGGGGTGTCATAGGGGCGTTTTTTCGAGGTCTGAACAATATTCATAGCTGGAAGTTTCCTGCGAGTTTCTGCAATTTTCCTCCGGTTATCCCCCGTAATAACGCGCTGATAAGCCATAATTTTTTTGGTCGTTGGTCAAAAGTGGCGCCACGTTTTCTGAGGGTGGTTTTCCTTGCCTTCGCGGGTATGTACACTTATCGACGGACGCAATCCGTGAGCTGTAAAGTTTCGATGCGCATAGTCCGGCATATGGATAGCATCTACACTGGGTTCGACCGTCACATACAAGCCCAGCTTGCAGGTTTCGTCCACCAAAGCATCACACTCCAGTTTTCTGCCCACCCCGGGCAGGTACCTCACCAAGAGTGAGGCTTTAGAGCGCAAAAGCGCAGAAAGGAGGCCCCCGTGGGCTTCGATATCAAGGGTACCGTTGAGCAGGGCCTCGACAAGGCTCAGGAAGTCATCAACGAGAAGGCTGGCAAGGAGATCGTCACCGACGAGCATGTTGCCAAGGTTGAAGAGGTCGTGACCGAGAACGTCTCCAAGCTGACCGAGAAGTTCGGCAAGTAAGGCGACAGCCTCCTTTGGATGGGCGCCCTGCCTCGCCTCCTCATGGGGTAGGGCGCCATTTCCCTGGGTGTGCATTACAGGCTTTCACTCAACATCTCTCTCAAATAATGGGGCGTTCTGCCCCGCCTGGGTTCTTTCATTCACCGACTCACTCGGCATATTGCTCAGCTTCGGTTACCGCCTGGTAGCCTGTTTTCACTCTTCTTTTACTCTTACTCAGCACAAGTACTCGCGCTTTCTCGCGAACTGTATACGCCCCGCATCATTGGTCCGGCAACCTTGGTGTGGGGCGTATGCCGTTAATGCGCAGGGTAAAAGCTTCTGGGGCGGGGCGGAGGCTTCTGGAGCGCAAGGTGAAGGCTTCTGCGGGAGTGCTGCACGGGCTATGGGAGTGCGGTGCGGGCGTTCGCCCTATGAGGACCTCTCCCCTGCCCCTGTAACCTCAGGCTATGCTTGATATGTCAACTTATTGAGCTACGCCCTCAGGTAGGTTTCAGTGCCTCCTGAAGACCGCGGAGCACCCCGTCTATGGAGGAACTATGTTTGAACGTCAGCAGTCCGATCAGCAGAAGGCACGCGAGGTCATGAAGGATGGCGGCGTCGTCATTTATTGGCGCCCCGGCTGCCCCTACTGCGAGGCTCTGGATTCTAAGCTGGGCGAGCTGGGCGACCACGCTACCTGGGTCAACATTTGGGAGGATCCGCAGGCTGAGGCGCACGTGAAGTCCCTCAACGACGGCAACGCGACCGTCCCCACCGTGGATACCGGCGACACCCACTTTGTGGTCGCTGACCTGGTGAGCCGCAACAAGGTGAAGAAGCTGATTGAGAACACCCTCAACTCTGGCGGCGAGGCTTAAGATGGCTCGCCCGGCGCTGAACCGCGATACGACGGTCTGCATTTCTCTGTCTGGTCGCCCATCGAATCACGGTATTAAGTTCCACAATTACCTGTACGAGAAGCACGGTCTGGATTACCTGTACAAGGCGATGACCACCACCGATATTGAGGGTGCTATCGCCGGCGTGCGTGCTCTGGGTATTCGTGGCTGCTCGGTGTCTATGCCGTTTAAGCAGGCTGTTATCCCGCTGATGGACGATATGGACCACTCGGCTGCGGTTATTGGTGCAGTGAACACGATTGTGAACACTGACGGCTTCTTGAAGGCGTACAACACGGATGTGATTGCGGTGGCTTCCCTGCTGCGTTCGCATAATGTGGATCCGTCTCTGCCGTTCCTGCTGCGCGGTTCGGGCGGTATGGCTGCGGCTGTGGCTGGCGCGTTCTTTGAAGCGGGCTTCTCGCAGGGCATGATTATTGCCCGTAACGAGGAGACCGGTCGCGCGCTGGCTGAGCGTTACGAGTACGCCTGGGCGCCGGAGGTGGGCAACCTGCGAGCGCCGATTCTGGTAAACGTGACCCCGATTGGCATGGCTGGCGGTGAGGAGAGCGAGGAGCTGTCCTACCCTCAGGAGGCTATTGCTGAGGCGCAGGTAGTCTTTGACGTAGTGGCGATGCCCGTTGAGACTCCGCTGGTTCGTGCGGCTCGCGCGGCGGGTAAGGAAGTTATTCACGGCGGCGAGGTGATTGCTCTGCAGGCTGCTGAGCAGTTCCGCCTGTACACCGGCGTGGAGCTTACCCCCGAGGAGGTTGAGGAGGCGGAGGCTCAGGCGAACTAGGTTCGCGCCCGCTGTTTCTTCGCCCCGTGAGGGGCTCGATACGTAAAAGTGCCCGGAAGGTTGATCCTTCCGGGCACTTTTTGTTGGTGCGTAGCACCGGATTTTTTTGTAATTACACACACCCTGGTATTTAAGGTTTTCCACATCTGTGGAGAAATCTGGGGAAAACTCTTACATCCGTGTAATTCACCCTGTGTAATTCGGTTGTTTTAGCCTGTATCCACAGGTTTTTAACATGTACTCACAATCGTGGAATTACACGAATGTAGTTATGCACAGTGTGGAAAACCTCTGTGGATAACCCTCTTCTGCGGCGGATTTCCGCGGTTTTTCGGGTTCAATACCTTCCATTGAGCCACTGCAGCGGGCTCTGCGGCGGCGGATTCGAGGACTCGGGCTTCTTCACGAACGGGATAATCAGCAGGGTTGCTAGTGCGCCGCTGACAAGACCGCCAAAGTGTCCCGCGTGGGAAATATTCGGTTGGAAGAGGCTCTGCACCACACCAATGCCGATGAGCAGCATAAAGAGGCGTGCAGTGTCCTTTTGCCTCCTGAGAAGCAGGATCACGAAGAAGGCACCGTAGAGGCCGTACACACCGCCTGAGGCGCCCACGGCGCCGCGGTAGTAGGCGAAGATGTACACGCTGAGGCCAGCGCCCAAGGTAGCAGCCATATATACGAAGAGGAACTTCCACCGCCCCATCATGCGTTCGAGAGATACACCGAAGATGAAGAGGTAAATCATGTTCCACACCATGTGCATCGGGTCATTCTGCGAGTGCACAAACCCGTGCGTGATCAAGCGGTAGTACTCACCATGGTGAACACGGGGACCCGACATCATGCCGAGGTTATACACCCAACGGAATGGAATAATCTGTTGCAGACCGTACACCACGACGTTAATCAGAATGAGCGTGTACGTAATATGCCAGTGACGGGCGATGAAGGAACGCGTCGGGCTCGAGGCGCCTCCATTGAGGTCACGGTAGCAGTCGGGGCAGACTACACCCGCATCCTGTGCCGTCTGACATTCGCCGCAGACGGTACGGTTGCAGCGCTTGCATTGGGCGTAGCTAACGCGGTTGGGGTGGTTGACGCAGACGGTGGGGGTCTGCCCGTAGCCTGCGTAGTTGGGAAAGTTCTCCACTGAACCTCCAGGGGTTGTGTACCGGATCAACCGGGGTGGTGTGGGGGCATATAAGCGCAGGGGCCCACCGGAAAAATCCTGGCGGGCCCCTGAACTATACGTGTTTTCTCAACACCTTCAGCAGAATGCTCGTATGAGCCTTCTGATGGGGTTTATTAGAGCTTTTCGATGTCGATCGAGGAGATGACAACGTCCTTGACCGGGCGGTCCTGGAAGCCGGTCTCAACGCCCTCAATAGCGTCAACAACCTTCTTGGATGCCTCGTCGGTAACCTCACCGAAGATGGTGTGGCGGCCGTTCAGCCAGGGGGTCTCAACGGTGGTGATGAAGAACTGAGAACCGTTAGTGCCGGGGCCTGCGTTAGCCATTGCCAGCAGGTAGGGCTTGGAGAAGGAGAGCTCGGGGTGAATCTCGTCCTTGAACTGGTAGCCGGGGCCACCAACTCCCATGCCCAGGGGGTCGCCACCCTGAATCATGAAGTCCTTGATGATGCGGTGGAACACGACGTCCTTGTACAGGGGGGTGTTCATGATTTCACCGGTGCGGGGGTGCTTCCACTGACGGGAGCCGTCAGCGAGGCCGATGAAGTTCTCAACAGTCAGCGGTGCGTGGTTGCCGAAGAGCTCGACGACGATGTCACCGTAGTTAGTGTGGATAGTTGCCTTAGCAGTTGCATTAGTCATGGCTCTATTGTGGCACGGGGCGGTGCTCATTCGCCATCTAACATGTTTTTTCGCCCCGGGCGCACCGTTGGGCGGGCTTTTTGGGCGGGAATTGAATATCCTGAGAGGTGAACACTACGCGCGCGGCGGCGTTTTCTGGTCGCTGGCGCATTTCAACCGATGGAGGTCACCCCATGTTCTGCTGCAAGAAGCGTAAGGCACGCAAGGCTGCTAAGGCTCAGGCTATTGTCTCTTCTCTGGCTGCTGTTGAGTCCGCGCTGGAAGGTAAGACCGCTGAGATGTTCGCTGAGAAGCTGACCGGCAACAAGAAGGCCCTGAACAAGGCTCGTAAGGCTACTGCAAAGACCGTTCGCTCCGCTGAGAAGGAACTGGCTCGCATTGAGCGTAACGGCGGCAAGCGCCCCCGTAAGGGCCTGGCATTCCTGGGCCTGCTGGTTGCCCTGGGTGTTGCAGGCGCCGCAGCCTACAACGCAGCTCGTCCCGTGGAGGACCCCTGGAAGAACGCATAAGCGTTCCCGCATCCTTCTTCTGAGGCATCCTGAGATAGCTTTCTGAGGCGCCGCTAGCGGCGTAAGAGAGCGCTTTATGAAAGATAGCCGCCCGCTAGAGTTTTACTCTGGCGGGCGGCTATTGTTTGTTCTTTTTTTGGGGGGGAAGGAAAGGGGGAGAGAGGAGGCGCTAGAGATAGAGCGCTGAATATCCCCGTGCATATGCCCCGGGGGTGCACCCTGCGGTATTTCCCAGACATACCCGAATATACAAACATACCCGGATATACAAAGAACCCCATGTCTTTCGACATGGGGTTCTCGGTTCAAAAATAAACCGGCGATGACCTACTCTCCCA
>NZ_KV813690.1:92546-109546 GCF_001813685.1 Rothia sp. HMSC061E04
AAGCAGATGCGCTACCAATTGCGCCACGCCCCCGCGGTGCTTTACTAGTCTATAACACCTTTTGTGGCTTCACCAAATCCTCAGGCGTATTTTTTTAGTTAGACCCATCACACCTCTGAGGGGCTTAGGTAATCACCTCACCCGGCACTGTCGCCTCCCGTTTCGTTAGAGCCTGCAAGGGACCACTCACTTCCTGCAGATATTTACGAACCGCAGTGCGTTGTGCCTCCTTCGCAGACTCCTCCTTCGACTCAGGAGCCGTGAAACCCAGCTTGAGTCCATCCCACTGACTCGCCGACGGATATTTCTCACGAGCATTCCACACCAGCGAGAACGACGCCAAGGTGTTCAGTTCCTTCTTCGTCGCAGCCTTCGACAGCACATCAGAAACCGTTGCCACGCGCGAAGACTCGGCAACACTCACCGAAATCTTCGACTGCGCACCCGAGGGCAGGCTCAGCGCCTTCTCCGGAGCCAACTGAATATTCAGGTGAATCTGCTGCACCCGCTCGTTCTTCAAATCCAGCTCAGCCAGAGTACGGAAACGCTTCATCAGGGATTCATAGTTCTCATCAATCACCACAGCATTCAGGCGCAGCTCATCCGCCAGCAGACCCACCTGGGCGTAGCTCGCATTAGTTCCCAACGCCGCGTTAGCGGTCAGCACCTTCAGCCACTGCTCTTCGTTTAGGATTGCCGATTCATTCACACGCAGCGGGCTCACCGGCTCATCCGTCACCGTATTGGCAACATTCTGCGGATCATTCGCCAAGTCCACACCGCCATAGGTGACGCTCAGCCGATGCAGAGAACCGTAGACAGACAGGTTCGTCAGCGCTGTAGCAGCCGCCGCCAAATCGGCCTGTGCCGCCTCGGTGAGGGAGAAAGAACCCACCAGGCGCAGATCCTGTTCACGACGCCCCTGACCCACATAAATACGCCCCAGCGACTCAATCTTCAGGTAGCGGGTATCGATATTTTCACGCACCAGACGCTCACGACGCGCCAACAGCTTCTCCGTTGAAACCACCACCGCTGCATCCTCGCCCAGCACACCGGTGGCGGCAATCTGCGGCATTGCGGCAAGCACCCCGGCGGCGGCGACCACGCCGCCGGTCAGAAGCAGGGAACGGCGGGGCATCACGAGGCGGCGCGCCTGCCCAGCAATAGACTCTTTAGCGGCATCTACGCGGGTAGAGGGGGTCTGAGCAACAGCGTCCTCAGCGGCAACGGATGCCGCCTCAGAAAAGCCTTGAGAGGCTCCCGGGGTAGAAGTATCAAGAATGTGAGAGTTCTCGGGTTCAAGGGTAGGTGAAGAAGACACAGATTCTCCAGATTGAGGGCGAGCGTAAAGCCCACCAGCGGTTTGAGGGGAGTGAAGTCCCTCTAGAATACCGCTCGCGCCCTTGCACCTGCTGAAGAATCGCGGCGCATCAATCACAAGGGCATAAAGAAAACCTATGGGGTGGACTCAGTCCACCCCATAGGTCACAAACTTCATGAGAGTTCTCAGATCTCACCGCAGGCTGTTTAGTCGTCCTGCGCAGCCGTAGCGTTCGGAGCCGGAATATTAGCCGACTCAGCAGCCAACTCAGCGATACGGATTTCGCCGGTCGTCGGATCATCGTAGGTCACGTACTCGGTACCGCCAGCCGTAGGCTCAGCGTCCTCGTTCACGTGATTCTCCGCAATCAGGAAGCCGTGCGCACCAAGAATCTTAGCGACGCGGTCAATATCCTGCGGGGTCGGGGTATGATCCACCACTCGACGAATGTACTCGTTAATGCGCTGGTCACTCACGTACGCCTCACCACGGGCAGCACGGGACTGCATGAGCTGGCGAACAACTTCCTGCAGCTGCTCATCGGTCAGACGCATCTTCAAAATAGCCATCACTGCCGCACGGTCCTGCACCGGAACATCCTTGGGATACCCGACGCTCAGCCAGTCGATTACTCGAGAGATCATGCTCTTATCAGGCATCGAGTCCCTCCTTCGAAGCAGTCATTATATGCAATTTAGTGTTCACGGGATTAGTGGCCTCCACCGGTTACGCCGAAGATATTCCAGCCGAAAGTGTGGTCGATAAAGTCCTTAGCGACCCAGAGAATACCGATGATTACGATTGCTACGATAATAGCAAAAATGCAAGACGCGGCAATCTTCGCCACCGTTCCCGGAGGCTCAATTTCAACGAGCTTACCGTCCGCAGTGTACTCGGTACGGCCAGCCAGCAGACGCAGACCCAACGCATACAGCACCGGAAGGCCCGCGCCGAAGAACAGACCGGCGATGAGCACCGGAATGACCTTATCCAGAATGTCAATCACGTATTGCATGGCTACGAACCTGCCTTCTCAGTAGCAAGAGTCTGAGCTTCTGGGGAGACTTCAGCGCTGGTGACTGCAGCGCCTTCCTTTTCATCCCAGTCGCCAGTCACGTTCGAAGCGTCAATGTTGTCCTTCTGGGAATGACGCCACATCAGGAAGCAGAAGATAATCAGCAACGCGAACACGGTCATTTCGCCAACAAACTGAGTACCGGTCAGAGTATTCAGACCGTGACCAATCAACCAGGTCAGCGCACCCACAATAGCGGCAGCCGGCAGAGTAATCAGCCAAGCAACCACCATACGGCCAGCAACGTACCAGCGAACCTCAGCACCCTTACGACCCAGGCCACTACCCAGAATCGAGCCGGACGCCACGTGAGTGGTCGACAGAGCCATACCGAAGTGGGAAGAGGTCAGAATAATCGCAGCGGATGCACCATCAGCGGCAACGCCCTGCGGGGTGTCAACCTCAACGATGCCCTTACCGAGGGTGCGGATAATACGCCAACCACCCAGGTAAGTACCCAGCGCAATAGCAAGCGCGCAGGAAGCCTTCACCCAGAAGGGAATCGCGTCATCGTTGCTCAGGGTGCCCGAAGCAACCAGAGCCAGGAAGATCACGCCCATGGTCTTCTGTGCATCGTTAGTACCGTGCGCCAGAGACATCAGGGATGCGGTCGCAACCTGTCCCTTACGGAAGCCACCGTGCTTACGATCATCAGCCACCGGGGCAGCAATACGGTAGACCAACCAAGTGCCGGTTGCCGCCACGATAGCTGCGATGACGGGGGAGAGGACCGCGGGAACAATAATCTTGGACAGAACGCCCATCCACTGCACGCCGTCAAAGCCGATCGCGACAATAGCCGAACCAATCAGGCCACCGAACAGAGCGTGCGACGAGGAGGAGGGAAGACCCAGAAGCCAGGTCAAAACGTTCCAGAGGATGCCGCCAACCAGGCCGGTAAAGACGATGAGCATCAGCGCCGAACCGTCCGTTGTTACATCGATACGATCCAGGTTCACGATGCCACTACCGACCGAGCGTGCCACCTCAACAGAGAGGAACGCGCCGACAAGGTTCAGAGACGCAGACAGCGCCACGGCGGTCTTAGGCTTCAGTGCACCGGTTGCAATGGAGGTTGCCATCGCGTTACCGGTGTCGTGGAAGCCATTCGTAAAGTCGAAGGCGAGCGCGGTAAGCACCACGATCACGAGAATAATGAGTTCTGTAGTCACAAGAAAATTATCTGTCGGTTTTCGCGAAATCTAAAGTATTCCGAATTAACACGAAATAACAGATAAACCCACGGTATTGAGCGGGTTTTTATGAGGGTTTTACTATAGAGCCCATATTTCAACAGTAAAAACGCTGACATTCCGCAGTAAAATAGGTGCACCCGACAGAATACTTAAGTTGTTTTATGTGGCTTAAGCGTAGGCGTGGGGGAGAGGGGCGATTATATCCATCGATAGGCTAAAGTGTGTTCACCAAGTGTTCACTTTCAGGAACCTCCCAGCTTTCTTTTTGTGACACACCTTTATTATTCAGACCTCATTTGGGTCACCAAGCTACCCGCACCGGATACTCCTGTGGGTTTTACAGAGCTGGGGTTACAGTACTGGGGCTTCGGCGGAGCAAGTTCTCTGCGGCAGCGGGTTTTCTGTAGCGGCGCACGCTTCAGCATCGAAAAGGAACAACCCCGGCCACCAGTCCGCAGCACACGCAACACACTAGCTTCACGAGGCACCCATACCGGATCCCCTGATTCGCATCAGCAGACATAACAAAAGACCCCGTATCTTTTAATACGGGGTCTATTTCAAAAATAAACCGGCGATGACCTACTCTCCCACACCCTCAAAAGTGCAGTACCATCGGCGCGAAGAGTCTTAGCTTCTGGGTTCGGAATGGAGCCAGGCGTTTCCCTCTTGCTATAATCACCGGAAAGTGGAGGCGAGGGGACTCGAACCCCTAACCCTCTGCTTGCAAAGCAGATGCGCTACCAATTGCGCCACGCCCCCGTCTCAGCGGAAACCACTGTTTAGTTATTTTTCCAAGCCTTTACGACTTCATTGCTCTGGTACTTTTTCAGAACCATCACAGTGACAAACGAAAGAACAGCAACAATCAATAATTTCTTCATTATTGCCTTTCATAATGTGGAGTGGGCGTACCAAGAATCGAACTTGGGACCTCTTCGTTATCAGCGAAGCGCTCTAACCGTCTGAGCTATACGCCCTCCCTCTGCGGAATTTCTTCCGTAGAACGAGATATAACTATACAGGTGTTTGAGGGTAACACCAAATCAAAAAAGCATGTTCTGCATCACACTTTAATATTGGGGGTTCCCGCGCATACAGAGTGGGGTATGCAGAACGGGCGGCACCGCCTCCACCAGAGACAGCACCGCCCGCACACAAAGCTCAAAAGCTACAAACTAGGACTCATCGCTCAGAGTCAAGGTCACGCCACCAACCAGCTTCGCAGCCAGGTTGTACAGAATCGCGCCAATCATACCCAGCAGAGTAAAGACCACAGTGTTGACCACAGCAAAAATAGTAGTCACCAAAGCAACCTGACCCAGCGAAATCATCTGCGAAATATCCACAGTGGTCGAACCGGTACCCAGCGAGCTAATCAGCTGGTTCACACCGGTAAACGCGCCAGAAGCCTGCAGGAACAGCCACAGAATCACCGAAGCCACCACAGTCACAATGCCCAAAGCAATAGACAGCAGGAAGATCAGCTTAGCCACCGACCAAGTATCAACCTTCTGAACCACCAGACGCGCGCGACGAATCTTAGAACGCGGCGCCGGACGCACCAGCTGACGGCGGGAACCGGTCGGACGCTTAGCGTTTACAGGGCGTTTGCCGGCAGGACGCTTAGCGGTACCGCCAGGACGAGCCTGGCCCGAACGCGCCTGAGCCGGGCGACGCGCGCCAGCCTTAGCCGCACCCGAAGACTTAGATGCGCCAGCCGACGCCGAACGCTGTGCCGACGCAGGAGAGGAGCTCGCGGGAGTGCTGCTCATTAGTTACCTCCAGTAGCGGT
The DNA here is from genome assembly GCF_001813685.1 of Rothia sp. HMSC061E04. Classification (NCBI taxonomy): domain Bacteria; kingdom Bacillati; phylum Actinomycetota; class Actinomycetes; order Micrococcales; family Micrococcaceae; genus Rothia; species Rothia sp. HMSC061E04. The sequence goes on from NZ_KV813690.1 coordinate 97,937, forward strand.
GAGATCGGCAGCCGCCGCTTCACCCTCGTTGTCCGTACCGGGCGCCTCAGAAGACTCCGAAGCCTCGGTGTTCTCAGTGGTTTCATCGTCGCTATCATCCAGCTGACGATCCTGGTTGCGCGCAACACCAATAATAGAATCGCCCTTACCGGGCTTTGCAAAGATAACACCCATAGTATCGCGTCCCTTCGCGGGAACCTCATTCACATTCGAACGAACGACCTTGCCGCTAGCCATAACCACCAGCACCTCGTCCTCTTCATCCACAATGAGGCCACCGACCAGGGCGCCACGATCCTCAACTAGCTTAGCAACCTTAATGCCAAAACCGTTACGGCCCTGCACGCGGTACTCATCCACGCTCGTACGCTTCGCGTAACCACCCTCAGTGACCACGAAGACGAAAGAGCCCTCAGTGACCACATTCGCAGAAATCAGCTCGTCGCCCTCACGGAATTTCATACCGGTCACACCGGAAGTGGAGCGACCCATCGGGCGCAGCGACGCATCATCAGCGTGGAAGCGCAGCGACATACCGTTACGCGACACGAGCAGAATATCGTCCTGAGCCGACACGGTGAACGCCGAAACAACCTCATCGCCCTCACGCAGGTTAATCGCAATCAGGCCGGCAGTACGGTTCGTATCGTAATCGCTCAGGCGGCTCTTCTTCACCATGCCACCGCGAGTAGCAAGGACCAAGTACTCAGCATCCTCGTAGCTCTTCAGCTCCATGACCTGAGCAATATGCTCGCCGCCCTGGAACTCCAGCAGGTTCGCAATGTGCTGACCCTTCGCGTCACGACCGGCTTCCTGCAGCTCGTAACCCTTCGCACGGTACACGCGACCCAGATTCGTGAAGAAAAGAATCCAGCTGTGCGTGGTCGTCACAAAGAAGTGCTCCACCACATCGTCACCGCGCAGGGAGGCACCCTTAATGCCCTTACCGCCGCGGTGCTGGCTACGGTACTGATCACTGCGGGTGCGCTTAATGTAGCCGCCGCGAGTAATCGTAACCACGACCTCTTCCTCGGGAATGAGGTCTTCCATGGACATATCGCCGTTGTAGCCGTACATAATCTGGGTGCGACGCTCATCGCCGTAGCGGTTCACAATCTCGCCCAGCTCCTCAGAGATAATCTCGCGCTGGCGAGTCTCCGAAGCAATAATCGCGTTGTACTCAGCGATCATGCGCATCAGCTCATCGTGGCGATCCTGAATCTTCTGACGCTCCAAAGCAGCCAGACGACGCAGCTGCATGTTCAGAATAGCCTGCGCCTGAGCCTCATCAATCTGCAGGAACTCCATCAGGCCGCTACGCGCCTCATCAGCGGTGGGGGAGCGGCGAATCAGGGCAATAACCTCATCCAGAGCGTCCAGAGCCTTCAGCAGGCCACGCAGGATGTGCGCCTCTTCCTCCGCCTGACGCAGACGGTAACGGGTACGACGAACGATAACGTCCATCTGGTGATCCACCCAGTGACGCACAAACGCATCCAGGGACAGGGTACGCGGCACGCCATCCACAATGGCGAGCATATTCGCCGAGAAGTTCTCCTGCAGCTGGGTGTGCTTGTACAGGTTGTTCAGCACAACCTTCGGGGAAGCATCACGCTTGAGCACAATCACCAGACGCTGACCGGTACGACCCGACGTCTCATCGCGCAGATCCGCAATGCCGGTAACCTTACCGTCCTTGATGAGCTCAGCAATCTTAATCGCCAGGTTATCCGGGTTCGCCTGGTACGGCAGCTCAGTGACCACCAGGCAGGTACGACCGTGGATTTCTTCCACGTTGACCACCGCGCGCATGGTGATGGAGCCACGACCGGTGCGGTACGCATCCTCAATGCCCTTGGTGCCCAGAATCTGTGCGCCGGTGGGGAAGTCGGGGCCCTTAATGCGCGCCATCAGCGCGTTCAGCAGCTCCTCATTGGTGGCGTGCGGGTTCTTCAGGAACCACTCCACACCCTCGGCAACCTCACGCAGGTTATGCGGCGGGATATTGGTCGCCATACCCACAGCAATACCTGAAGAACCGTTGACCAGCAGGTTCGGGATGCGCGCGGGCAGAACGGTAGGCTCCAGGGACTTGCCGTCGTAGTTGGGCTGGAAATCAACGGTGTCTTCGTTGATGTCACGCACCATCTCAAGGGCAATGGGAGCCATCTTGGTCTCGGTGTATCGAGGCGCTGCAGCACCGTCGTTACCGGGGGAGCCGAAGTTACCCTGACCCAGAGCCAGCGGGTAACGCATAATCCAGCTCTGAATCAGGCGCACCAGAGTGTCGTAGATAGCGCTATCGCCGTGGGGGTGGAACTGACCCATCACGTCGCCGACCACGCGGGCGCACTTATTGAAGGATCGGTCCGGGCGGTAGCCGCCGTCGTACATCGCGTAGATCACGCGGCGGTGCACGGGCTTGAGGCCGTCACGCACATCCGGCAGGGCGCGGCCAATAATAACCGCCATTGCGTAGTCCAGGTAGGAACGCTGCATTTCGGTCTGCAGGTCCACCTGTTCAATGTGACCGTGGTGGTCTACGCTTTCAGCGCTACCATTGCCGACGACGTCAGCTTTGGTAGTCTCATTCTGGTGTTCTTCGCTCATAACTTTCTCATTACTTCATATCTCGATCAACATATGCCCCAGTCTGCATATTGCCTATGAGGCATATGCCGTTTCGGGCTAGATATCGAGGAATCGAATGTCCTTTGCGTTCTGCTGGATAAACTCACGGCGAGCCTCAACGTCCTCGCCCATCAGAACAGAGAAGATCTGATCAGCCGCCGCTGCGTCTTCCATCTTCACCTGCAGCAGGGTGCGGCGAGCCGGGTCCATGGTGGTATCCCACAGCTCGGTGTAGTCCATCTCGCCCAGACCCTTGTAACGCTGAATACCGTTATCCTTGGGCAGGCGCAGGTTCTTTGCCGCGCCACGAGCCAAAGCCTCATCACGTTCAGCATCCGAGTACACGTAGTCGTGCGGAGCGTTCGACCACTTGATGCGGTACAGCGGCGGCTGAGCCAGGTACACATAACCCGCCTCAATCAGCGGACGCATAAAGCGGAAGAGCAAAGTCAGCAGCAGGGTCGTAATGTGCTGGCCGTCGACGTCCGCATCCGCCATCAGAACGATCTTGTGGTAGCGTGCCTTCTCAATATCGAAGTCATCACCAATGCCGGTACCGAAAGCGGTAATCATCGCCTGAATTTCAGCGTTGGACAGGGCACGGTCCAGGCGAGCGCGCTCAACGTTCAGGATCTTACCGCGCAGCGGCAGAATAGCCTGAGTGTTCGGGTCACGGCCCTGAACAGCCGAACCACCCGCGGAGTCACCCTCCACCAGGTAAATCTCAGAGATCGACGGATCCTTCGAGGAGCAGTCCTTGAGCTTACCGGGCATGGAGCTGGTCTCCAGCAGGCCCTTACGGCGGGTCGTCTCGCGTGCCTTACGGGCTGCAATACGCGCCTGAGCGGCGGTGATTGCGCGGCGCACAATATCCTTCGCCACCGCGGGGTTACGACCGAACCAGTCACCGAGGTGATCGTTCACCTCACGCTGGGTGAAGGACTTAGCCTCCGAGTTACCCAGCTTGGTCTTGGTCTGACCCTCGAACTGCGGCTCGGAAATCTTAATCGAAATCACCGCGGTCAGGCCCTCACGCACGTCTTCACCGGTGAGGTTATCGTCCTTATCGCGCAGCAGCTTGTTCTCACGCGCGTAACGGTTCACCAGCGAGGTCAGAGCGGCACGGAAACCCTCTTCGTGAGTACCGCCCTCGTGGGTGTTAATCGTGTTCGCGTAGGAGTAGACGGACTCCTTGTAGGCGCCGGTCCACTGCATCGCCACTTCCAGGCTCATATTGCGCTCGGTGTCTTCGGCTTCGAAGGAGACAATCTCCTCGTTCACGATGGTTTTCGCGCCTGCATTGAGGAAGTGTACGTAGTCGAACAGACCGTTGTCGTAACGGTAGGTGACGGTCGTGAAACCATCAGTGTTCGCGCGCACGCGGTTGAGGATGTTTTCCTTCTTCTCGCTCTCTTCAGCAACCTCGTCACCGACGAACTTCTCGCGCTCATCGGTCAGAGTGATGGTCAGGCCCTTGTTCAGGAACGCCATCTGCTGGAAACGCGCACGCAGAGTCTCAAAGTCGAACTCGACGGTCTCGAAAATCTCCGGGTCCGGGTAGAAAGTCTGGATAGTGCCGGTCTTATCGGAGGGCTCACCCTTACGCAGGGGACCGTCCGGCACACCACCGTTGGAGAAAGAAATATGCCATGCGTAGCCCTGACGGTGCACTTCAGTAATCACGCGGGTAGACAGCGCGTTCACCACGGAGATACCCACGCCGTGCAGACCACCGGAAACGGAGTAGCCGCCGCCGCCAAACTTACCGCCAGCGTGCAGCACGGTCATAACAACCTCAACGGTGGACTTGTGCTCGGTGGGGTGCTCATCCACGGGAATACCGCGGCCGTCGTCCTCCACGCGAACAGCGCCGTCAGCCTGAATGGTCACGTCAATTTTGGAGGCGTAACCGGCGAGCGCTTCGTCGACCGAGTTATCTACGACCTCGTAGACCAGGTGGTGCAGACCGCGCTCAGTGGTCGAGCCAATGTACATGCCGGGGCGCTTGCGAACCGCTTCCAGACCTTCCAGCACGGTAATATCGGATGCACCGTATTCATGCTGCTGTTCAGATGCATTCTGTTCAGATGCCACGAGGCAGAACTCCTTGAGTAGATGATGCAACCGGCGAAGAAGAACTGCGGGCAGCCCAGAGGGGAGCCTAGAACGCCTCACAGGGGGCACAAGAAAGTGCCTGCACAACCCGCGTTGCCGGTGGTGCCCATAGGTGGGCACACTTTACGCATTGTCTCTTTTATTTTACCGAGCAAGAGAGCATAAAACCATCTACATGCGTCACATATTGAGCTTTTTTGGGCACTACCACCCGCTCAAAAGCCCGCAAAGGCGGTTTAGAGTGCTTCAACCCCCTCTCGAGGTAGGGGGTACAGTTCACAACCTCGTGGGGGTTGCCGGCGCTTCTATAGCTTTCATAGCGTGCAGAAAAAGGCTTATTTTGACCTAACACCGTTCAATCAGAAGGTGAACGAGCACCAGAGGCACCCAGAAGCCTACCCGTAGGTGTCGCGTACACCGCGCATGCCGGTGGCGCGCCGATAGCCTCGCTGATTCCAGCGTCCGTTGTTCGGGCCCAGCACGCGAACCTGAGCTACAACACCATCACCCAGTTCGCGGCGGAAAAGTTCAATGAGGTGCCCGTGCATCAGGCGTAGCTGAGTCGTCCAGGCGGTAGAGTCGCACTGGACTTCAACAATGGAGTTTTCGAAGCTGATGGGGCGGGTGTGCGCCGCGATTTCAGGACCCACGAGCTCAGCCCAGCGAGCCAGCACGCTAGAGACTGCCACGGGCTCTTTCCAGCCGCGAGAACGAATCAGGGCACTGACAATGCCGCCGAGGGGTTTGGGGTCGCGAGAGCTCTCTCCGGGGCCGCTATAGCCACCCATGACGCGGGGGTCCCACCCCTGCGCTCGCCGTGATTTCTTCTTCGAGGCGGTTCCAGACATCACCGCACCAAAATCGCGCATGATTTTATTCGCCGAGAAGGCATTCAGAGGCGCCTCGCCGCGTTCTTGAGCCGCCACTCGCATACGGGTTAGCAGGGCGGAGGGGGCATCCACCTCGTCACGGTAGAACTCACCCACGCCGTCAACCTCGCGCGAGTTGCGAGTCTCCACAAACTGCGATTCCGCGAATTCATCGAATGTTTCACGTGAAACGTGGTTTTGGGGGCGGGCGGGGTTATTCATCGCCGTCATCCTCCGCGAGCGCAGAAGCGGTCGAGTTCGGTTGCTCCGCTGAGTCGGCGGTGGGCTGCACATACTCGGCGTGCCCCGCGGTCACCGACACCAGGCGGTAGTCGCCCAGCTCCTCCGGAATATCGCTGAGTACCGCGCAGGTAATCAGCACCTGTTCCGCGTCGGCAACCATCGCGCCCAGGCGGTGGCGGCGCGCAGAATCAAGCTCCGCAAACACATCATCAAGAATCAGAATCGGCGAAGAACCCACCGAGGAGTCATCCTCAACATGCACAAACCAGGACGCCAGCTTCAGCGCCAGAGCAAAAGACCAGCTCTCGCCGTGCGAGGCAAAATACTTCACCGGCATGCCACCGAGCAGCAGGGTAATATCCTCACGGTGCGGACCCACCAGGGTCACGCCACGCTCAATCTCATCGCGTCGACGCTCCGCAAAACCACGCATCAAAGCCTCCTTGAGGTCCTCAATGCGCATCAGCGCCGCATGCTCGATCGAGCGCTCGCCCATGCTCGAAAAAACAGTCGACTCATAATTGAAACCGACCTCTTTAGAGCCGTCCGTCAGCCCCGCGTAGGCACGGCGAAGCTGCGGCAAAAAACGCTGCAACAGACGAAAACGCGCAGAAAGCAGCTGAGCACCCAGAGTCGACAGCTGCTCATCCCATACCGAGAGCGTGCTCAAGGCGTTCTCGTCCCGCGACTTACGCTGCATGGATTTCAGTAGCGAATTACGCTGCCGCAAAATCCGCTCATACTCGCTACGGTACCCGGAGACCACCGGACGCAAAGAGCTTGCCAAATCGTCCACAAAACGACGACGACCCGCCGGGTCCCCCTTCACCAGTTGCAGATCCTCCGGGGAGAACAGCACCGTGCGGGCAATACCCAGCGCTTCCTTGGCACGCACCGGCGCGGCACGATTAATGCGCACCCGGTTACTCTGCCCCGGAGCAATCTCAAACTCGGTCACCGTCTGTTGCGAACCGCGCACCGTACGGGTGCGAATATAGGCGCGTGAAGCACCCGCTCGCACCAGCGGCCCGTCATGGCTCACGCGGTGCGAAGACAGCGACGCCGCATAGTCAATCGCCTCAACAATATTGGTTTTCCCCACACCATTAGAGCCCAGAAACACCGTAACTCCCGCCGAAAGAGGCAGGCTCAGCAGAGCGTAGGTGCGGTAATCCAACAACGAAATATGGTCGATATACACCGGAAGCTCCTTTCACGGGGTTTCATACGCGGGTTCTTAGCTGGGGGTTCTTATTTTAGGGGGCTTCACGGCACCGGACTGAAGGGCACAGTGAGAGGTCACAACACTAGGTTTTTCCGCGCGAATGGACACAGAAAAACAGCGCAACCCCGCACATACCCACGATGCATAGGGCACCGAAAGACGTGCGGGGCGGCAAACACTGAAACTAGTTCGACGGCAGGCGAACCGGCATCAGCAGGTAACGGTAGTTGCGGTCATCCTCAGCCAGAGGCTCGTCCTGACCGGAAATCACGGCGGGCTTCGGCGCATCGGTGAAGGAGAAACGAACGAACTCTGTACCGAAAACCTTCAAACCGTCCGAGAGGTAAGCGGGGTTGTACGCAACGGTGATGTCATCACCGGACAGGTGCGCCTGCAGAGTCTCGGAAGCCTGAGCTTCATCACCGCGGCCGGCATCAATAGCAACCGAACCCTGAGTGAACTTCAGACGCAGGGGAGTGTTGCGCTCCGCCACGAGGGAGATACGGCGAGCAGCCTCAGCCAGGTCGGAGGTGCGAACCACCGCGTGAATCGGGGTCTGCTCGGGGAACAGCGCACGGATGTTGGGGTAGTCGCCATCCATCAGAACGCTGGTGGTGCGGCGGGTACCCGCTGCGAAGCCGATCAGCTCGCCCGCTGCGGGCAGGGCGATAGACAGATCGCCGGAACCGGAGAGGGTGCTACCAACCTCAGAGACGGTCTTAGCCTTCAGTAGCACAGCCGCCTGAACGTCAGGGTTGGTCGGGTTCCACTTGATTTCGCGCATTGCCAGGCGGTAGCGGTCGGTGGCGAGCAGGGTCATGGTGTCGCCATTGATTTCTACGCGGATACCGGTCAGCAGCGGCAGGGTCTCATCCTTGGATACCGCAATCTGAACCTGCTTGACGGCTTCAGCGAATTCGGCGCCGTCCACGGTACCGGAAATTTCGGGAAGCTCGGGAAGCTCGGGGTAGTCCACGACCGGCATACCAGCCAGCTGGAAATTAGCGGAACGGCAGTGAATACGGATCACGGACTCATCTGCGGTGAACTCGACAGGTGCGTTCGGCAGGGAGCGGCAAATCTCTGCCAGGATCTTGCCTGGAACCAGGCACACGCCTTCTGCTTCAACATCGGCTGCAATGACCTGGCGGGCGCTGGTCTCGTGATCGAAGCTTGCGATGCTGACCTCACCTGCGGAGGCGGTAATCAGCAGACCGTTGAGTACGGGGGAAGTGGGACGCAGCGGAAGTGAGCGTGCCGTCCAGCCGACTGCTTCGGCAAGGACATCGCGTTCAACGGTGAATTTCATCGAGAAGGCGCCTTTCACGGAATTAGAGAGTAGTTTTTGGGCGCACGTAAAGCTTTGGGCGATAGAGCCGGAAATACCGCGTGCTCTGATGCGCAGTGAATCTTCCGCGCGCGCGTCTATCCATCCTACCGGATTTTGTAATTACACAGAGACTCGAAGGTCGATCCTGCAGCGAAAAATTGGGTGAGATGAGGCATGTAGTGCCGTTGTATTTTTGTAATTACAAAGATAGGCGGAAGGTGTAGCAAATCCAGTCGAAAACAGGTTCGAATTAGGTGATGGTTCGGTGTTGGTTCCTTCTTCAAACCCAACTCCAGAGATAGCATGCAGCTATCGATCCAAATCCGCGAAAATCTACATTTTCAATAGGGGCACACAAAAAACCTGAACCAGCTCGGCTGGTCGAGCAGAACTACTTGTTATGGGGAGGATTTTTTCTTTAAGTACAGTAGTATTATTAACGCTTGTGGAAACGGTGGAAAACCCCTTCCTTGCCTGCAATGACGCGGAAGTAGCCTGTGGACATTAAGTGGAAGAATTCAATCAATGCTGAGGATGCATTGTGTATGGATATTTATACATTTCCTCGATTCCACACCTTTTGAATATTCATGCACTTAACGTCCACATGAACGCATGAGTTAAAGCACAGCTTATCCACACCCCGAAAATCCAGAGTTGAGAGTCGCTAAAATCCTCGAATTTAGCCTGAAATCCCCGCCCCGAAGCCTATAAAACACCTAGTCGAGGCGCAAAATAAGCTACGGGACAGGAACAAAAACACGTCTAGCCGGCGGCGCGCTGCTCTTGGCGGATCAAATTCGTCAGTTCAGTCACCTGATTGAAAATCGTCTGACGCTCCGCCATTTGCGCACTCACCTTACGCACCGCGTGCATCACCGTTGTATGGTCGCGGCCGCCCAAATCGTTACCAATACGCGGCAGGGACATCTCGGTCAGCTCACGCAGAAGATACATCGCCACCTGACGCGCATTCGTGAGCGTACGGGTGCGAGACTTCGACTGCATATCCTCAATGGACACATCAAAATACTTCGCCACCGTCGCCAAAACCAGCGCCGACGTAATCTCCGCACCACCGGTGTCAGAGAGCAAATCCTTCAGATAAGTCTCAGCCTCAGCTAGGGTAATGGGCTCCGGCGGCTTCTTCATCGAGGCGGCAGCGCTCGCACGAATCAGAGCGCCCTCCAACTCGCGAATATTGGCCGTGACATGGGAAGCAATGTACTCCATGACGTCATCTCGCACCGGCAAAATCTCGTTCTGAGCTTTCTTCCGCAGAATCGCGATACGAGTCTCCAGCTCCGGAGGCTGCACATCCACATTCAGGCCCGAACCGAAACGTGAACGCATACGCTCAGCGAAACCGGTCAGCTGCTTCGGCGGCAAATCAGAGGTAATCACGATCTGCTTCTGGTGGTTGTACAGGGCGTTAAACGTATGGAAGAACTCCTCCATCGTCGCCTCTTTACCCGCCAAAAACTGGATATCGTCAATCAGCAGAACATCAACATTGCGGTAAATCTGCTTGAACGACGAACCCTCATCATCACGAATCGAGTTAATGAAGTCATTCGTGAACTCCTCAGAATTCACGTAGCGCACCCGCAAATTCGGGTACAGATACTTGGTGTAGTGGCCAATCGCGTGCAGCAGGTGGGTCTTACCCAGACCCGAACCGCCGTAGATGAACAGCGGGTTATAGACAATGCCGGGCTGCTCCGCCACCGCGAAAGCGCTCGCGTGCGCAAAGCGGTTGGACTGACCGATCACGAAGGTGTCGAAGGTGTAGTTCGGGTTCAGTCGGGCAGAGCTATCCCAAGTCGGCACGTTTTCTGGGTCTTCATGCGGATGCACCTGCTGGGCCTCTGGCACCGCCGGGGCGTCCGGAACGAAAGTGGGTGCCGGGTACTCGCGAGGCGCCGGCGCGGGCTGCTGTGCGGAGGGAAATCCGGCACGCTCCGCCTCCAAAGCCTGCAGGGAGGGGCGGGTGACCTGCTCATCGGCGGGCACCTCATAGTGGTCAGGGCCCGGATGCGGCTCTGTGTAGTACTCAAAGGCGCGCGAGCCTGCGGGCACCTCAGGATGTGCAGAAGCCGTCGCTACCGAAGGGATGGACTGATGCTCAACAGGCACCTCGCGCTCACCATGGAAAACGTCCTGACTTGCAGGTTCAACCGGAACCATCGACTCATTCACATCGAAAAGCGCGGTGGTCGACGGACCAAAAGCCTCATGCAGGGCCGCACGGAACGAAGCACTAATCTGCTCCTCGAAGACTGCGCGGGTGAGCTTATTCGGCACCTCAATGATGAGGCGAGAAGAACCCATTAGCCCCTGAGGCTGCGCAAGATTCACGAAACCGCGCTGACGTGCCGTCACTGCCGGATCGGCGGCAAGAATGGAGAGCAGATGCGCCCAGCGCGCCTGAAGGGAGTCGGTCATGGAATTCTTTACTTTCACTCGATGTGAAGCGGTGGCACAGTAAAGAAATTATGCCGGAAACCACCGCGAGGTCATTAAGATTCTACCCGCTTAATACACAGGGAGAGAAAGTTATCCACAAGAGTTTTCCACACGGTGGAAAACTTGTAATTACAGGGGTGGATAAGCGGTGGATTTAAGTGCACAACAGGGTTTCTTCCTTGATATTTAGCGGAAAACTCCAAGAGCTCAAGGATGTGGATAACTCGCCGATAGTAGGAGGTGTGGGTGGGATATACACCGTGGTGGATACCATACCGCCACAAATACCCCCAGGCTTACACTCCAAGAGTATGTAGTGTCTCCACAGCCTGTATACCCGCCTCAATCACCGCCTCCACACCACAAACGAGCCCGGAATCACGCGGAAAAAAGCGTCAAGAACTTGATTTACGCCCTCCACTCTTCTAAAGTTGTGCTGTTGTGTGTGCACCGCCTACTGCGAATAGTTGCGGTACCTCCGTGCACCAAGAAGCGTACGGTTCCGATACCCCTGAGGGCACGAACCGCAAAAATCAAGGAGACAAAGTATGAGCAAGCGTACTTTCCAGCCGAACAACCGCCGTCGCGCTAAGAAGCACGGCTTCCGTCTGCGTATGCGTACCCGTGCAGGCCGCGCGATTCTGTCGAGCCGCCGCGGTAAGGGCCGCGCAAAGCTCTCGGCCTAATCACGGCATATAGTTCGCCCGCCGATGCACACGCATCGGCGGGGG
>NZ_KV813690.1:109646-129133 GCF_001813685.1 Rothia sp. HMSC061E04
AGCTCCCCACACGAGCCGAATCTCCCACACTACGCAAAGGGGAACACGTGCTGCCTCAACGGCACCGTATGCGCACCAGCGCAGAATTCTCCCACGCCTTCCGTTCCGGCATCCGTACAGGACGTCGGAACATCGTTGTATCTACGGCGAAAAATCCTGGAAAAACAACCCAGGTAGGTTTCATTGTGTCGAAGGCGGTGGGCAACGCAGTCACACGCAACCTGGTGAAGCGCCGGTTGCGTGAGCTTGCCGCGCTCACCTGCGCTGCGCATCCGGAAGGCTACGCCATTGCTGTGCGAGCACTTCCTGCCTCCGCGAGCGCCAGCTGGGATCAGTTGCGCCGCGATTACGAATCGGCACTCGAGGCTGCGTTCGCTAAGCTCGACCTGCCTCAGAGCAAGGAGAAGCCGTGAGCCGTTCCCAGCGTGACCGCTGTGAAGAACGCTTCCACGCGCATCACAGCGGCACCTATAGCGCATCTGCCGAAACTCTGGGCCCCGACGAGCTGTTGGCACTAGCACCTAACGAATTCGTGAGGCCTGAAACTTTCCTGCAGGCTCTCTACGTTCTACCGCAGAACCTGCTGATTGCGTGCATGAAGGCCTACCGCAAGGTCGTCTCCCCCCTCTACGGGGACGTGTGCCGCTACTACCCAACCTGCTCAGCCTACGCTCTGGAGGCGCTGACCACCCACGGTGCGATGGGCGGGCTTTCCCTGACGGTGCGCCGTATTCTGCGGTGTGTTCCCTGGGCGACCGGAGGTATCGACCCAGTTCCGGAGGGGAAGCGTACTTTCGCTCCCGGAGCAGAACCGAAAATTATTCTGCTCAACCACCCCCATCTTTACACCCCTCACACCGGTGGTGACGCCCGCCCTGAGTAGGCGGCGCCTCCCACACAATGACTTAGCCGAGTCCTTAAGGAGTATTCCCGCGTGAATATTTTTGATTTGATTCTTTGGCCGTTTAAATGGATCGTCTCCGTGGTCCTGTGGCTGTTCCACACTCTTTTCACCTCGCTGGGTATGGACCCGGCTTCCGGCCTGACTTGGGTTCTGTGCATTATCTTCCTGACCCTGGTGATGCGTACCCTGACCATTCCGCTGTTCGTCAAGCAGATTAAGGCGATGCGCGGTATGACCGCGATGCAGGGCGATATGGCGAAGCTGCAGGAGAAGTACAAGGGTAAGAAGGACCAGCTCTCCCGCCAGGCTATGGCTCAGGAGCAGATGGAAATGTACCGTAAGCACGGTACGAACCCCTTCGCCTCCTGCCTGCCGATTCTGGCGCAGATGCCGATCTTCTTCGGTCTGTACCAGGTGCTGATGGGCGTTCCCACCGCGGCGCAGAGTAACGAGAGCGTGCTCATGCTGCCGGCTGATCTGGTGCACCAGTTCAACGACTCGCAGATTTTTGGTGCGCAGCTGTTTGCGACCATGGTGCACCCGGGCGCTGGTGACACCACCGCGACCGTTGTCCAGGCGGTCATCATGATTGTTCTGATGAGTGCGACCCAGTTCTACATTCAGAAGCAGCTGAGCGTGAAGAACATGTCGGAGGCGGCTCTGAACTCTCCGATGTTCCGTCAGCAGCAGATGATCATGTACATCTTCCCGATCATCTTCGCTGTTTCCGGTATTAACTTCCCGCTGGGTGTTATGTACTACTGGACCGTGTCGAACCTCTGGTCGCTGGGCCAGCAGTGGTGGGTTATCCGCAATAACCCGACCCCCGGTTCTCAGGCGGAGCGTGAGCTGAACGCTCGCCGTGCTGCGAAGGGCCTGCCTCCGATTGGTAAGACCCGTGAGCAGCACGAGAAGGATCTGCGGGAGGCTCGTGAGCGTGCCGCAGCTGGTCAGCGTCAGCAGCCGGTCGGTAAGAAGCGCCAGAAGCAGCAACGCAATAAGCAGAACGGAAAGAAGTAGTTTTCTTCCGTGATTCGGGCCGGGTTCTCGCCACGTGTGGCGCGGGCCCGGCGCCGTGTATGAGATACTTTTTACCCCTAGGACACCCCTCCGAACACCCCGAGGAATATTGTGACTGAAGCTATGGAATATGAGGACGAGCAGCTCGTTGAGGAGCAGCTAGTAGAGGAGCCCCTTGAGGGCGAAGAAGACGATTTTGAGGACATCGACGAGGAAGGCGATATCGCCGCTGACTACCTCGAAGAACTCCTCGATATTGTCGATATGGACGGCGACATTGATATTGAGGTGCGCAATAACCGCATCTACCTGTCGGTCGTCAATGACGATGATGACAATGAGGAACTGCGCCACCTGGTTGGCCGCCACGGTGAGGTTCTGGAGGCTCTGCAGGAGCTGGTGCGCCTCTCCGTCCTGGCTGGTAACGGCACTCGTTCCCGCCTGATTCTGGACATCGCTGGCTACCGTGCTGAGCGTCGTGAGCAGCTGGAGAAGATCGCTGCTGACGCGATTGAGAAGGTGCGCACTACCGGTCGCGATGAGCACATGAAGCCGCTGAGCCCGTACGAGCGTAAGGTCGTGCACGATGTGGTGGCTACTGCTGGCTTGTACAGCGAGTCTGAGGGTGAGGGCCCTCGCCGTCACGTGGTGATCTCTCTTCCCGAGGTAGGAGCCTAGTATGGAGACTTCGATGGTTGCTCTCAACGAGAGCGAGCGTGCCGCAGCGGAGGCTGTGTTTGGTGAGCGTCTGCCTTTGGCAGAGCGCTACGTGCAGCACTTGGCGACGACCGGTATTGAGCGTGGCCTGATCGGTCCGCGTGAGGTTCCGCGCCTGTGGGCTCGCCACGTGCTGAACTGTGCCGTGGTACAGGAATACATTGCGCCGAACGCGTCGGTTGCCGATGTCGGTTCTGGTGCCGGCCTGCCCGGCCTGTGCCTGGCGATTGCCCGCCCGGATTTGAAGCTGACCCTGATTGAGCCTCTGGAGCGCCGCGTGATTTGGCTGAATGAGGTTGTTGAGGATTTGGGTCTGGGGAACGTGACCGTGCTGCGCTCGCGTGCTGAGCAGGCTGTGGGTGCTGTTGAGGCTGATGTGGTGACTGCGCGTGCTGTGTCGGCTCTGGTGGGCCTGCTGGACATTACTCTGCCGATTCTGCGCGGCACCGGTGAGCTGCTGGCCCTGAAGGGTCGTAGTGCCGCAGAGGAGATTACCAAGGCGAAGAAGAAGCTGAACCGCTACGGTGCGCGTGAGACTGAGATTCTCACCGCCGGCAGTGACCTGCTGAAAGAGCCGACGACGGTGGTTCGAGTTCGCCTCTAAAGGTTTCGTCTCAAATGGGCGGTACCGCAACGAGCTAGTGAATAGGCTGGCTTACGCGGTGCCGCCCATTTTTTGTGCGCTGGCTTGCCGGGCGCGCGGCAATTGCATCCGCAGAGTACATAGAATGACCTCTCGCGTGGAGTATTGACCTGATGCCGGGTACCCTTAAGGAAGGATTGAAACCTTAGGCTCTTCTACATCAAAGTCTGATGGTTCACTATGGGACCTCGAGTCCTTCAAAAACCATTCGGGCAGCACAAATGTTTCACGTGAAACATTGCAGACTTCATCACCTCATCTCAGTATGTTTCACGTGAAACATGCTGAGATGAATGAATGGTGGGGGAGCGGAGGTTGAATCCTCCTCGCGCACAAATACCGCAGAGTATTGCCACACGCGAGGCATCAGACGAAGCATCACCGTAGACACACCACCCGGAATATGGAAGGCACCCGATGACTCCTCAAGCTCAGAAATCTGTTGCAGATTTGCTCCCCAAGCCTGTGCATACGCGTGTCTTCACCGTGTCGAACCAGAAGGGCGGCGTGGGTAAAACCAGCACCGCCGTGAACCTCGCAGCCGCGCTCGCGGAGGCTGGACTGAACGTCCTGGTGATCGACAACGACCCGCAGGGTAACGCCTCGACCGCACTGGGCATTGAACACGGCGTGGACGTTCCCAGTGTCTACAACGTTCTGATTGAGGATAAGCCGCTTTCTGAAATTATTCAGGAATGCCCCGATATGCCCGGCCTGTTCTGTGCCCCCGCCAATATCGACCTTGCGGGTGCGGAGATTGAACTAGTCTCCCTGGTGGCACGCGAGACTCGCCTCAAGAACGCCCTGATGGACTACACTGAGTGGCGCGAGAAGCAGGGCATGGAGCGCCTGGACTATGTTTTCATCGACTGCCCGCCGAGCCTCGGCCTGCTGACCGTCAACGCCTTCGTTGCGGCAGAAGAGATTTTGATTCCGATCCAGTGCGAGTACTACGCTCTGGAAGGCCTGAGTCAGCTACTGAAGAATATCCAGATGATTCAGAAGCACCTGAACTCCAAGCTGCGCATCAGTACAATCCTGCTGACCATGTACGATGCTCGTACCAACCTGGCATTCCAGGTGGCAGAGGAGGTGCGCGAGCACTTCCCGGAGGAGACTCTGGGGGTCAAGATTCCTCGCTCGGTTCGCATCTCTGAAGCTCCCAGCTATCAGCAGACCGTCATCACCTACGATTCTTCGTCGACTGGCGCTCGCGCCTACCGCGAGGCGGCACAGGAGCTCTCGCGCCGATCCGCATAATCTAAATCTTTTGAAATGAGCCCTTTTGGATTGTCTATTGATGATTCAAAAGGGCTCATTGTGTGCGGTATCTTCTGAGCGAAACACGAGAAAACAGCCTTAGAGAATTAATTATTGGGAATAATTTGGATTATGCGCCGTGCATTTTTTACTCCTGCTTTCGAGTGCTTATTTCGTTTACACTAGATGAAGAAGAAAAAATGAGCGGGCTCGTCCGGGGGTCCTAAGGAGTAACGATGGCTGAAAAGCGACGCGGCTTGGGTCGTGGCCTGGGGGCACTGATCCCTCAGAGTACGAAGAATTCTGGTAATGCTGAGGCGAAGGCATCCGAAAAGACTACTGCAGTAAAGACTGCACCCAAGAAGGTGTCTACTCCGATTGAAGAGCCGATGACTGACGGTCTCTTCGAAATGGCTCACGAGGCTAAGCCGGAGAAGCAGCGTAAGAGCGCTAAAGCTGAGTCTGTAGATGCTAAGCCTGCTGAAGCTGCACCCGCTCAGGAAAAGCCTGCTGAAGCTGAAAAGGCAGAGGGGAAGGTTGAAGCTCCCGCCTCCTCGCAGGATGTTTCACGTGAAACATCGAAGAAGAAGTCTCGCGTGGATATGGGTGCGGCACTGCGCAACACCACCCTGACTCGCCGCCCGGTGGACTTCTTCTTTGGTGAAGACGTCTCCACTCCGCAGTCCGCTTCTGAGGAGCAGAGCGGTTTGGTTCCGGTTCCCGGTGCCCAGTTTGCTGAGTTGAACGTTCATGATATCCACCCGAACCGCAAGCAGCCCCGAACCGACTTTGATGAGCAGGACATGGAAGAGCTCATCCACTCGGTACGTGAGATTGGTGTTCTGCAGCCGATCGTCGTGCGTCCCTCGCGCGAAAACGGTGCCGAAAAGTATGAGCTGGTCATGGGTGAGCGCCGCTGGCGTGCAACCCAGGCGGCTGGCCTGAGCACCATCCCGGCGATTGTTCGTGAGACTGAAGACGGTGACCTGCTCCGTGACGCCCTGCTGGAGAACCTGCACCGCAGTCAGCTGAACCCCATTGAAGAGGCGGCGGCATACCAGCAGCTCATGGAGGAGTTTGACACTACTCAGGAGCAGTTGGCTAAGCGCATTGGTCGTTCTCGCCCCCAGATTTCGAACACGATTCGTCTGCTGAAGCTGCCGGCTCTGGTGCAGCGTCGCGTTGCGGCGGGTATTCTCTCCGCGGGTCACGCGCGTGCCCTGCTGGCTCTGACGGACCAAGCTCAGATTGAGACTCTCGCGCAGAAGATTGTGAATGAGGGGCTGTCGGTTCGCGCAACTGAGGAGCTGGTGAACCACGCATCCGGCGCTGCCGAGGTGAAGGAGCGTAAGGCTCCTCAGCCTCAGAAGCACCGTGAGCGCCTGGACTATATTGCGGAGGCTTTTGCTGACAAGCTCGATACTTCGGTGAAGATTTCGCTGGGTGCTCGCAAGGGTAAGATGACCATCGAATTTGCGAATGTTGAGGATCTGAACCGCATTATCCGCGTTTTGGATTCTGATTTCTTGGGCTAAATTTTCGCTTAAAACAATATTTAGCAACTGAAATCAGCTGTATATATAAAAAAACCCTCGGTGATGTTTCACGTGAAACATCACCGAGGGTTTTTCTCTAGCCTCTCGAAAGTTTAGCCCAGGTGCTCGGAGAACTCTGCCAGCAGGGCGGACTTCGTCTTAGCGCCTACGGTCTTCTTGACGACCTCGCCACCCTTGAAAAGGTAGATGGCGGGAATGGAGGTAATGCCGTACTTCATGGCGGTATCGCCATTTGCTTCAACATCCACCTTGACCACGTCGACCTGACCGGCGTACTCGCCAGCGATCTCGTCAATCACGGGGCCAACCATGCGGCAGGGGCCGCACCATTCAGCCCAGAAGTCCACGATAACGGGCTTGTCGTTCTTCAGAACCAGTTCGTCAAAAGTGGCATCAGTTGCCTGCTGTGCACTGCTCACGGAGTGCTCCTTTCTGACACGGGGCGGATTCCCCTGCGAGTAATACGAATAGTTTAGAGGTTTTCGAGGTAGTGCTGCGCGTCCAGAGCGGCAACAGCACCGGAACCTGCAGCAATAATTGCCTGGCGGTAGGTCGGGTCAATCACGTCACCGGCAGCAAAAACGCCGGGAACGGAAGTCTTCGAAGAACGGCCCTGAACCGCGATGGTGTGGTTCTCGGTGATCTCCAGCTGATCACGCACCAGTTCCACTCGAGGATCGGAGCCAATAGCGATGAACAAGCCCTGAACAGCCAGCTGACGCTCAGAACCGTCCTTGGTGTTGGTCAGGGTGATCGACTCGAGGTTGCTCTCGCCGTGAACGGCGGTAACAGCCGAATCCCAGACGACCTCAATCTTCGGGTTGTTGAACGCGCGGGTCTGCATGATTTCCGAAGCGCGGAAAGAATCGCGGCGGTGCACCAGGTACACCTTGGACGCGAAGGTCGTCAGGAACAGTGCCTCCTCCAGCGCGGAGTCGCCGCCGCCGACCACTGCGATTTCCTTGTCCTTGAAGAAGAAACCATCGCAGGTTGCGCACCAGGAGACGCCGTAACCGGAGAGTCGATCTTCACCCTCGATGTTGAGCTTACGGACCTGAGAACCGGTGGTCATGATGACGGTCTTCGCCAGGTGAACGGCGCCGTCAGCGGTGTAGACCTTCTTCACGTCGCCGGTGAGTTCAACCTTCTCTACGTCCTGGTAGCGGATGTCAGTGCCGAAACGCTCAGCCTGCTGACCGATGTTCTCCATCAGCTCGGGGCCCTGGATGCCCTGAATGAATCCGGGGAAGTTCTCCACCTCGGTGGTGTTCATGAGGGAGCCGCCGGGTGCCAGGGAGCTGGCGAAGAGGACGGGCTTCAGTTCGGCGCGTGCCGCGTAGATTGCGGCGGTGTAGCCGGCGGGGCCGGAGCCCACAATAATGACGTTGTGGACGGTTGCATCGGCTTCAACCTCGGCAGCCGGTGCAGCTTTGGTGGCGGGTGCGGATGCGAGGTTCAGATTGCCCAGGGCGGAGCCTCCGAAGAGGCCTCCCAGATTCTCAGTCATCGGATATGTCTTTCCGTTGTAGGTCTTTCGTTCTGCCCCTATAACAGGGCTTTATCCTCGATTATTCCATTTTTGGGGGACCCTTATCCAGATACTCCGCGCACTGTGAATCTTTGAGTAGCGACCCTGCCATAAAGAGTCATAAATGGACATCAAAAAGGGTGGGGCTTCCGAACTGTTGAGTTCAGAAGCCCCACCCTTGTGTCTGGGGTGCGAGCGCCCTGTCGGTGTCACGTTATGGGTTGATTAGTCCACCTTGATTTCGTTGATGCGCAGACCGTAATTCCAAGCTCCAATCGGCAGGGAGAGGCGGGGTAGCTCGTTGACCACGATGATCACGTAGGCGCCCTTTTCTGCGCTCTGCTTGGAGGTGTCCAGGGTGACGACTGCATCCTTGCCTTCGAAGGTGCCCTTGCCAATCTCAACCGCACCGTTCAGGGATGCGGAGCTATTGGTATAGACGGTGAAGGAACCACCGACGCCGGTGTTCTGCTGGATGGTCAGCTTGGAGACAACGGTGGGGGGCTGCAGCTTCAGTGCCAGGCCGAATTCCTTGATGGTGCCGGCGTAGTTGGCGGTGCCGAAGCCGTAGCTGATCCATGCGGTGTTGGCGTTACCGTCGGTCAGGTTGGGGATGAGGGTGTCCATGTCGTTCATGAACATGGGGTTCGAGGGCGCGAAGCGAGCCACGGACGCGATTTTAGCCGGTGCGTTCGATGCCTTAGTGGTCGGGGATGCCGATGCGCTGGCGCTTGCCGCAGCCGATTCGGGTGCCGAGGCGGAAGACTTGGGGGTGTGCGGTGCGGCTGCCTGGTTGGAGCCGATTGCGCCCAGGGAGGTGAGGATACCGCCTGCGACGATGACAAGCAGTAGGACTGCTGCCAGGGCGACTGCCCAGGTGCCGCGGCTGCCGTCTTCTTCGTCTTCGTCATCTTCGTAGATACTGGTGGGTTCGGAGTAGGCGGTCACTGCCGCGCCGTCGGATGAGTTCCAGTTCTTGGCGGCGGTGATGCTCTCCTGATTAGCGGAGG
Source organism: Rothia sp. HMSC061E04 (assembly GCF_001813685.1). Taxonomy (NCBI): domain Bacteria; kingdom Bacillati; phylum Actinomycetota; class Actinomycetes; order Micrococcales; family Micrococcaceae; genus Rothia; species Rothia sp. HMSC061E04. The sequence goes on from NZ_KV813690.1 coordinate 118,285, forward strand.
AGGAGACCTTCTCGTAGGTGTTGGGGGAGCTGCTGCTTTCGGAGTCGCCGAAGATTTCGGTGCCCAGCGCGTCCTCTGCGTTGGAGAGTGCGTGGTTTTCGACCAGCAGGGTGTCCAGCAGGGTGTCGGGGCGGGTGTGGGAGGTGACGAGGTAGCGGCTACCTTCGGGGGTGATGCCCAGGTCAAGGATTTGGATGTTGCCGCGTGCGTTGGTTGCGAGCGCGCGGGAGTTTGCTTCCAGCAGTGCGCTGCGGCTGGGCGATGCGACGACGACCGAGACCTTACGGTTGAGAATCTGGTCGGTGCCTTCAAGCACCATGTCGGATTCTACCGTAATGATGATGTGTGCGGTGATCTCGTAGCGGCCTCCGAGGACCGATCCGACCGGAATCTGTTGCGACAACGTGTTCTCCCGAGGTGGTTTCATAGTGCCTGCCGTGTGGCGGGCCCTGACTATTAGATTCTACCCGGCATTGAAGGATGCTGGGGCTGAGTGATAGTTTGTGGCGTCCGGGTGGTTGCCTGTGTCTTCTGCGGGCCTCGGTGTGGGGTGCGGTGGGTGCACGGACAGCTACCCGGGTTGGGCGTTGTGTACTGCTTTAGCGGCGGGCAAAACGCTCAAGTTTAGAGGTGAGGGGTGCCAGTAGTGCGTTGGCTTCCTTGACGCGGAAGATTTGTATACCGGCGAGGTATGCCAGGCCCATGACGGTGCCACATACGGCGAGAGTGATGATTGCGGTGAGCTTGGATGCCCAGGCGAATCCGTCGAGCTGGTAGCCGCCGAGCAGCCAGAGTGCAATGGCCGCGATGCCGCCGGCGAAGAGGGATGCGAGGGTGGTGCGGGCGTAGGTGCTGACGATGCCGCGCTGGCCGTAGTAGCCGAGGCGGCGGCGGACCATGTTGTGGCTGATGAACATGATCAGGATGTTGTGCACTGGGTAGATGAAGGCGAGCATGTACACGGTGTACTGTGCGTCGAGCAGGGATGCTGCGAAGCTCATGATGACCATGATGATGGCGGAGTACACCTGGATGCGGAAGGGGGTGCGTGCGTCTTCGCGGGCGTAGAGCACACGGCTGTAGAGGTAGTTGATGGTGAGGGTGGGGGTGCCGAGCGCGGTGATGACGATGAGCTTGGCGATGATGGTTGCTGCGATGGGGTCGCCGCCGCTGAAGAGTACTGCGACGGGCCCTGCCAGGACCATGAGTGCGACCATGCAGAAGACGGTGGCTACGGCTGCGTTGCGCAGGCCGTGGGAGAGCGCGTAGATGACGCTGTCGCTGTCGTCGGCGATGGCGGAGGCACTCATGCGGTTGAAGAGCACGGTGGCGATGGAGATGCCGATGACGCCGTGCGGGAGCATGTACAGCATGGAGGCGTAGTTGAGTGCCTGCAAGCCGGGGATTTGGATGCCGAGGGCGGCGTAGTGTTCGCGCTGGCCGACGATGCCGGCGGCTACCTTGGTCATGTAGAGGAATGCGAGGTTGGAGATGATGCCGGAGGCGAGGGTCCAGGCGGCGAGCTTCGAGGCTGCGCGCAGGCCGATGCCGCGCCATGCGAAGTCGGGCTTGAGGCGCAGGCCGAGCTTGCGTAGGGGGATGAACAGGACGAGTGCCTGCATGATGACGCCGAAGGTGGAGGAGCCTGCCAGTACAAGGGTCTGGGCGTTGGTCCAGTTGTCTACGGTGTGGATGGGGTGGGGGTTGGGGGTCTGTGCGCCGAAGAGGAAGATGAAGAGGAATAGCGACAGGATGGTGATGACGTTGTTGAGTACGGGCGACCACATGTAGGCGCCGAATGCGTCTTTGGCGTTGAGGACCTGTCCGATGACGGTGTAGAGGCCGTAGAAGAAGATTTGGGGTAGGCACCAGAGGGCGAAGATGAAGCCGAGCTGCCGTTGTTCGGGGCTCCATCCTGAGCCCATGATGCTGATGATGGGCCAGGCGCAGGCGACGGTGATGAGGGTGATGAGGCCGATTGCGGTGACGGTGAGGGTGACGAGTTTGGAGATGTATCGTGCGCCGCCGTCTTGTGCTTTGGCCGCCTTGATGATTTGCGGTACGAGGACTGCGTTGAACACGCCGCCTGCTACGAGGACGTAGATGAGGTTGGGTAGGGTGTTGGCGGTTTCGAAGACGTCGCCGACGGTTGAGAGTGAGCCGATGGCTACGGTGAGCAGGATGGTCTTGACGAATCCGAGGATGCGCGAGACGAGGGTGCCTGCTGCCATGATTGCGCTTGAGCGGGCGTCATTACGTGCCACGTATGTCTCTCCTGTGTGGGCGGGTGATTGCTTCTTTTAGTTTTTGGGGCTCTTACAGCGGGTGTTTAGAGCTGGGTGGTGATGTATTCGCGCGCACTGCGGGCTATGTGTTGTTCGTTGGCGAATGAGAGGCGGGTGGGGAGCTCTTCGAGGGGGACCCATGCGACGTCGATTGCTTCGTGGTCGGGGTCGTTGTCGATGCTGAGTTCGCCGCCGGTTGCTGCGAAGAGGTAGTGGTGCACGGTTTTGTGGATGCGCGTGCCGTTGGAGGTGAACCAGTAGGCGATGGTGCCGAGGGAGGCTACGGGGTAGCCGGTGATTCCGGTTTCTTCGCTGATTTCGCGTTGTGCGGCTTCGACGGTGGTTTCGCCGTGTTCGATGTGGCCTTTGGGTAGGCACCATTCGCGTTGTCCGTTGCGGTTGATGCGGGCGATGATGGCTACGGGTAGCTGTTCGGGTCGGTCAAAGTCGATGATGAGCCCGCCTGCGGAGACTTCTTCGGGGGCGGGTACCGCTCGCGCGGGCGCGGTAAAGCGCGTTTTGGGGGCGCGGGGTACGGGAATGCTCATGGTTCTACCTTAACCGATAGGCTGAGGTTTTGGTGTCTCGGTTTGAGGTGAGATAGCTGTCTTTGGTGGGGTGTTGTGGGTGTGGGGTGGGCGCGTGGGTGGTTTTTCTGGCACGATTAAAGGATTATGTCGCTGATTATTGATGTTGTGTCGAAGTACCCGGATGCCGCCGAGCTGGGAGAACTGTACCGTGCGGCGGGTTTTGAGCTGTACTTGGTGGGCGGTATTGTCCGCGATAATCTGCGGGTTGAAGATGGTCTCTTCACCGATTTTGATTTGACGACGGATGCTACTCCGGAGCAGAGCGAGCAGATTCTGCGTGGGTGGGGTGAGCATACGTGGGATATCGGCAAGGAGTACGGCACGATTAGTGCGCGCAAGAATGGCGTGGTGTATGAGGTGACCACGTACCGTGCTGAGGTGTATGTTTCGGATTCGCGTAAGCCGACGGTTGAGTTCGGCACGGATTTGAGTGCCGATTTGGTGCGTCGTGATTTCACGATTAATGCGATGGCGGCGGCTTTGCCGAGCGGCGAGGTGGTTGACCTGTTTGGTGGCGTTGAGGATTTGCGTGCGGGTGTTTTGCGTACTCCGCGCTCGCCGGAGGAGTCTTTTTCTGAGGACCCGCTGCGTATGATGCGTGCGGCTCGTTTTGCTGCGCGTTTTAATCTTGAGGTTGCCCCGGAGGTTTTCGAGGCGATGCGTGAGATGGCTGGCCGTATTGAGATTATTTCAGCTGAGCGTGTGCGTGATGAGCTGGTGAAGCTGATTGAGGCGGATTATCCGCGGGTGGGTTTGAACCTGCTGGTGGATACGGGTCTGGCGGATTATGTGTTGCCGGAGCTTCCTGCGTTGCGTATGGAGATGGATCCTGCGCATCACCATAAGGATGTGTATGCGCATTCGTTGAAGGTGATGGAGCAGGCGATGGAGAAGGAGACGGACGAGGACGGCCCGTGCCCGGCTCCTGATTTTATTCTGCGTTTTGCGGCGTTGATGCACGATATTGGTAAGCCGAAGACTCGTAAGTTTGAGAAGGACGGCTCCGTCTCGTTCCTGCACCATGAGGTGGTGGGCGCGAAGATGGTGAAGAAGCGTATGCGTGCGCTGCGTTTTGATAATGACACGATTAAGGCTGTGGCTCGTCTGGTGGAGCTGCATATGCGGTTCTATGGTTACCGTGAGTCGGGTTGGACTGATTCTGCGGTGCGCCGTTATGTGCGTGATGCGGGCGATCAGTTGGAGCGTCTGCATCGTGTGTCGCGTTCTGATGTGACGACTCGTAATCGTCGCTTGTCGCGTTCGCTGGCTGAGGCGTATGACGATTTGGAGCGTCGTATTGCTGAGTTGGCTGCTCAGGAGGAGCTGGATTCAATTCGTCCGGATCTGGATGGCGGTCAGATTATGCAGATTCTTGGTATTGCGCCGGGCCCGGTGGTGGGTGAGGCGTATAAGTTCTTGTTGAATTTGCGTCTGGATGAGGGTTCGCTTCCTGAGGAGGAGGCGAAGGCTCGTCTGGTGCAGTGGTGGGAGCAGCGTCGGGAGGCGTAGCTTCTGCGGTTTTCGGTACCGCATCGCATGGTTGAGGTCACGCGGTGCGGTACTGTTCTATCTGCTTTTTCTCGTGTATTGTTAAGAAATCTATGCGTGTTCCCCGCCCGGTGTGTTTCACGTGTAGGGCACAATGAATCTCCTGCTATGGAAATCCCATAGCCGTTTAGCCCAAAGGAGGGGTTTAATCATGCGTGCATATGAACTGATGGTTATCCTCAGCCCCGAGGTTGAGGACCGTGCGGTTGAGCCGTCGCTGTCCAAGTTCCTCGAGATCGTGACCAACGAGGGTGGTTCCGTCGACAACGTCGACATCTGGGGCCGTCGTCGCCTGGCATACGAGATCCAGAAGAAGTCTGAGGGTATCTACGCAGTGGTGAACTTCACCTCTACCCCCGAGACCGCAGCTGAGCTCGATCGTGTTCTGAACCTGAACGAGTCCGTCATGCGTACCAAGATCATCCGCCCGGAGGATCAGAAGATCTCCAGCAAGTAGTTGGTCTTTCCGGTCGGCTGACCCCCTAAAAATGTCAGGGGGTTGCGCTGTACTGGATTCAACATACTTGTAACTCTTATCGAGGAGGCATCAAATGGCAGGCGATACCGTTATTACCGTTATTGGTAATCTGACTGGCGATCCGGAGCTTCGTTACACCCCTGCGGGTGCGGCGGTTGCTAATTTCACGATCGCATCGACTCCGCGTACTTTTAACCGCCAGACGAACCAGTGGGAGGATGGGGAGACCCTGTTCCTGCGTGCGTCGGTGTGGCGTGGTTACGCTGAGAATGTTGCAGAGACTCTGAAGAAGGGTACTCAGGTTATCGCGCAGGGCCGTCTGAAGTCTCGCTCGTACGAGACCAAGGAAGGCGAGCGTCGTACTTCGTTTGAGCTTGAGGTCGAGGAGATCGGCCCGACTCTGCGTTTTGCTACTGCTCAGGTGACTCGCGCGCAGCGTTCTGCCGGAGGTAATAACTTCGGTGGCGGTGCGCAGGGTGGCTTTGGCGGTGGCGCTGGGTACAACGCTGCTGCTCAGGGCGGTTTCTCCGCTCCTCAGCAGAACAATTTTGCTGCTGCTCAAGGTAATGGTTACTCTGGCCAGTCTGGCTACTCCGCTCCGGCTGCTCCGGCGGCCCCCGCAGCTCCTGCTGCTGATCCGTGGAGTTCTCAGTCTGGTGGTAACTATGACTGGGGTAGCGGCGCCGACGACGAACCTCCGTTCTAAGCCGGTTTCGTTTTCCGAATAGTAATTTATCAATCCATCCCGCGGTTATCCGCCGCGGGCTCCCAACTCTAAGGAGCACCACGATGGCTAAGGCTGAAATCCGTAAGCCCAAACCCAAGCAGAACCCCCTCAAGGCTGCTGACGTCACCGTTATCGACTACAAGGACGTCGCACTTCTGCGCAAGTTCATCTCCGACCGCGGCAAGATCCGCGCTCGCCGCGTGACTGGCGTGACCGTTCAGGAGCAGCGCAAGATCGCTCAGGCTATTAAGAACGCCCGCGAAGTTGCACTGCTGCCCTACTCCGGCGCTGGCCGCTAAAGAGAAGGAGAGACAGTAACATGGCTAAGATCATTCTGACTCAGGAAGTTTCCGGCCTCGGTGCAGCTGGCGATGTTGTCACCGTTAAGGACGGTTACGCACGTAACTACCTGCTGCCCCGCGGCTTCGCCGTGACCTGGACCCAGGGTGGCGAGAAGCAGGTTGAGTCCATCCGCGCCGCTCGTGCGGCTCGTGCTAAGGCTTCTCTGGAAGAGGCTCAGGCAATTGCTGCGTCCCTGGCTGCTAAGCCGGTTGTCGTTGCACACAAGGCTGGCGCTGACGGCCGCCTGTTCGGTACCGTCAAAGCTGAGGCTATTGCTGAGGCTATTGAGGCTGCTGGCATTGGTTCCGTTGACAAGCGCACCATCCACCTGGGTTCCGCTATCAAGCGCACCGGTGAGTACAAGGTGACTGTCCGCCTGCACGCTGACGTTGTTGCTAACGTTGTCCTGGACGTCGTTGCTGCTGCGTAAGTAGATTTTTAGATATTTGACGCTGGCGCTTTGATGCGGCGGCGGTGAGTGTCGGACGGGGTGTCCCTCTTTGTGAGGGGCACCCCGTTTGTTGTATTCGCTCCTGTGCATGTTTCACGTGAAACATTATTTTTGGAGGCTGAGAATATGTGGTGTGCTACAGAAGGATTGGTGGTTAGAGCAGTTGCGACTGCGAGGTACGCCAATTGACCCCGTAGACTGGTAGACATGGCTCGATCTTTTTCACGTTTGTCTTCTAGCGCGCAGCTTCTGTCCACGGGTGTGGTGTTGGAGTGTATCAATTTGCTGCTGTGCGCTCTAGCGGTTATCCCATTTGCGGACGCGAATGTCGCTACTGCTCTTTTGCTTCTTTTGCTGGTGGTTGGCGGCCTTGCATCCAGTGTTGCGCTGGTGTGCGCGCTGGTGGGTCTGGTGAAGTTCCGTCAGTACCGCGTGGCCAATATTTGCTTGGCGGTTATTTCTGTAGTGGCTAACCCGTTGGTGCTGCTGGGGTTGTATATGGCGGCTTATTAGCCCGGTTTAGAGTCCGCAAACTGCACAATATCAAAGCTCTCAGGGTTCTGTTGGTTTTCTCCCAGCTTGTTTCCAGCGAAATTCAATCCTCCCATAAGGTTGGGGGTGTTTACTATAAGTGTTGGTTCGAGAGGACTGCGATGTGAATGTGTGTGTTTCGTGTAGCGGGGTCGCCCGCTAACGAAAGAAGGATGGCAAGGCAAAAGCGCCTTGCCTTTCTTCTTTTAACGCGACGTGTAGTTTCCGCGTGAAATCCGGGGCACTGCACCCCGATGTTGAAGAAAAATCTATTCCCAGCTTTCTTACAGCTTTAACCTACAGGGAATAAAGGTTTACGCGTAATACTTTATATAGATGGTTCGAGAGGACCATCAGAAAGTTGGACTTTCCTTGCGGAAGTGGCTCTGATTTTCGTATGTATGTGTGTGTGATGAGACTGGGGTTGGACCGAGAGGTCCAGCTCCAGTTTCTGTTTAATCTCTAGGGTGTGTGGCAAGGATGGCTGTAGTGGTGTTGCGGCATGCTGTAATAAAGGGCAACCATACTTCTATATAACGTCATATTTCCTTTCTTGGGGTGGCGGGTCTAGAATTGGGAAAGATAAATTTTGCATATTAAATACAAGTATTGAGGAGTTGTCTTCCGTGTCTAAGACCCCTTCCGTTCCCGGTACCGACCGCCCCGCCGAAAAGGCAGCAGGTCACTGGTTGCTGGCTCAGCTGGGCAAGAAGGTTCTGCGCCCCGGCGGCCGCGAGACCACCAACTGGCTGCTGGCTCGTGCTCTGGGCGGCGACATTGACGTCGTGGAGTTTGCTCCGGGCCTGGGTATTACCGCCCTGGAGATTGTGAAGCGTTCCCCCAAGAGCTACACCGGTGTGGATCTTGATCCCAAGGCTGCTGAAATCGTAACCGAGCGTATTGGCGCATCGACTAAGCCGAACTACCGTGTGGTGAACGCTAGCGCTCAGGAGACCGGTCTGCCCTCGGAGAGCTACGACGCCGTGGTGGGCGAGGCGATGTTGACCATGCAGACCGATAAGCACAAGCTGGAGATTATGTGTGAGGCGGCTCGTCTGCTGCGTCCGGGCGGTCACTACGCTATTCACGAGATGTCGCTGGTTCCCGATTATCTGCGCCCCGAATTGAAGGAAGAGATTCAGAAGGATTTGGCGCGCACTATCCGCGTGAATGCCCGCCCGCTGACCGTTGCCGAGTGGACTGCTCTGGCGGAAGAGGCTGGCTTTGAGGTGCTGGATGTGTACCAGACCGATATGGCTCTGCTGGAGCCGAAGCGTCTGCTGGCTGATGAGGGTCCCGCTGGCGTTGCGAAGATTGCGTTCAATCTGGCGCGTAAGCCGCAGATTCGTGAGCGTGTGCTGGGTATGCGCGGTGTGTTCCGCCGCCATGCCGACCATATTGGCGCTATCGGCCTGATTCTGCGTAAGAAGTAAGACAGAATCACACCGCAAAGCTTATACAGCGAAACGGAGCCCCAGTATTCCTCTCTATCCGAGGGAATACTGGGGCTCCGTTTTCAAGCGCTAGCCCGCTAGCCCTAGCAGATTCGCTAGCGCATCTATACCATCTGCCACAGCATGCACCCATCCCGCTGTAACTGCCTCCCTACCGGCGGTGGCCTCCACTCTCGCCAGGTATAGCAGCACACGGTACCTGAGTGCTGCACCGACTACGGCACTGAGCACTAGTACCAGCACTACTGCTGGATACTGCATCAGTATCAGATACTCACCCAGCATCTGTTGCACTAGGGCTTCCCAATGATTTAGTACCCCCACACCTGCATACATGTAGGACACCCCATCAGCGAGCCTGTAGTAGTACAGCATTGCTGATACTCGCAGGTACTTAAGCACCATGGTATGTGGTACAGGCAGGGACCTACTATAGGTGTGTAGTAGTAGCACTGCCACCAGATGAGAGAGGACATGCAGTACGAGGAGAGGGAGGATTTTAAACATGGCGGAGTTCTGCCTTCATGACTAGTGCCCTCGACTCTGATATCGAGGGATCTACTAGGCACATAGCAGTGGCCTGAAAAATATTTTTTGTGAGGCAGTCACGTCTGCTCAGCGATGAGGGCATGCGCGCTAAGGCGAGGTAATGCGCACTATGGATGGTGCGGCGCTCGCTGTTGAGAAGATTGAGGATTATCTGCGCGCTGCCCGTTAGGCGTGTATGTGTTTCGCGTGTGCCTTCGTGAGAAACTAGCATAGGAGTTCTGCAGAAATTGTTTCTGGAACGTCGTAGATATCGGATTGAAACGCGAGGATAAGCATGTCTGAAACTGCTATTGATTATGGTTCCCGCACTATGCCTCATGATGATGTGGCTGAGCAGTCGGTGCTCGGTGGCATGCTGCTGTCGAAGGACGCTATTGCGGATGTGGTTGAGAGCCTGCGTGCGTCTGATTTCTATAAGCCGGCTCACGAGACGATATATGAGGCGATTCTTTCTCTTTACGGTCACGGTAGCCCTGCGGATGCGATTACGGTTGCTGATGAGCTGAAGAAGCGCGGCGAGCTGACTCGTGTGGGCGGCGCGTCCTATATTCATACGCTGATTGCGTCGGTTCCGACTGCTGCTAACGCTCAGTATTACGCTGAGATTGTTAAGGAGCACGCGATTATGCGCCGCCTGATTGAGGCGGGCACGAAGATCGCTCAGCTGGGTTACGCCAATGAGACTGAGGTTGATACTTTGGTAGATCAGGCGCAGGCTGAGATTTATGCGGTGACTGATGGTAACGCGAAGGAAGACTATGTGTCTTTCTCTGAGGCGTTGGAGGAGACCATCAATGAGATTGATGCGAACTCGAACCGCCCCGATGGCGTGTACGGTGTGCCGACTGACTTTATTGAGTTTGATGAGCTGACCGGTGGTCTGCACGGCGGCCAGATGATTGTTATTGCGGCTCGTCCGGGTGTGGGTAAGTCGACTCTGGCTCTTGATATTGCTCGTTCTGCGTCTATTCATCATCAGATGACGACTGTGTTTTTCTCGCTGGAGATGAGTCGTACTGAGTTGGCGATGCGTATTCTCTCTGCGGAGGGCAAGATTTCAATGGGTCGTCTGAAGAAGGGCGACCTGGATACTGAGGGCTGGACGAACCTGGCGACTCTGCAGGGGCGTATTGATTCTGCTCCTCTCTTTATTGATGATTCGCCGAATATGACTCTGATGGAGATTCGCGCGAAGTGCCGTCGTCTCAAGCAGCGTAATGATTTGAAACTTGTGGTGCTGGACTACCTGCAGCTGATGAGTTCGGGTAAGAAGGTTGAGTCTCGTCAGCAGGAGGTTTCGGAGTTCTCTCGTAGCCTGAAGCTGTTGGCTAAGGAGCTGGATGTTCCGGTGATTGCACTGTCTCAGTTGAACCGTGGTTCGGAGCAGCGTACTGATAAGCGTCCGATGGTTTCGGATCTGCGTGAGTCGGGTTCTATTGAGCAGGATGCGGATATGGTGATTCTGCTGCATCGTGAGGATATGTATAACCCGGACAGTGAACGCGTGGGTGAGGCGGACATGATTATCGCTAAGCACCGTGGTGGTCCGACTCGTACTATCCCGTTGGCGTTTAGCGGTAAGTACTCGCGCTTCAACAATATGGCGAATGAGGCGCCTCCCCAGTACTAACCCCGTACTCAACTAACTCAGTACTAAGCTTTCAGCACTCTGTGGCTGTACCCCTCTTCTTCTGTTCCTTGCCGGACGGAAGGGGAGGGGCTTTTTGTACCTATAGGTAGGGGCGCCCGGGGCTAGGGTTAGGAATCGTGCGCAGGGCATGGGAATAGGGGCTGCGGAGGGGGCTCTAGAAGGCATTCTGTGAGGGGTTGAGTGGTTTCTTCTGCGTTTATAAGGTTTTTTAGAAGTTTTTTGAAGATTTTTTAGTACCCATAA
>NZ_KV813691.1:0-38933 GCF_001813685.1 Rothia sp. HMSC061E04
GAATGCGTAATCCCACGCAATCTCACGCCAACGCGTATACCGGCCGGAACCACCACCGTGGCCGCCCGACATATCAATCTTCAGCAGCGGTACCGGCGACGACGGGTCAATCTGCTCACGCAGCGCCGCGATCCACTTTGCGGGCTCCACGTAGAGCACGCGGGTGTCGTGCAGGCTCGTTACTGCAGCAATCGCCGGGTAGCGGACCGGGCGGATGTTCTCGTACGGGGTGTACGACTTCATGTAGGCGTACACTTCCGGGTCCTCAATCGGGTTGCCCCACTCTTCCCACTCCATTGCCGACAGCGGCAGCTCCGGGTCGAGGATGGTGGTCAGCGCATCCACGAACGGCACGGCAGCCAGGCAGGCGGCGTACTTTTCGGGGGCGAGGTTCACGACGGCGCCCATGAGCAGGCCGCCGGCGCTACCGCCGTAGCAGCCGATACGCGCCTCATCAGCCCACGGCTTAGCCGCAATGTAGCTGGTGACGTCCACGAAGTCGGTGAAGGTGTTCTTCTTCGCGAGCTTCTTGCCGTTCTGGTACCAGGAGCGGCCCATCTCGCCGCCGCCGCGAATATGCGCGATGACGTAAATAACGCCGCGGTCCAGGATCGACAGCATCGGGATGGAGAACATCGGGTCCATGGACGACTCGTACGAGCCGTAACCGTACTGGATGACCGGGTGCGGCTTGCTCATGTCCAGGTCGGCGCGGTGAATCACCGAGATCGGGATGAGCGTGCCGTCCGCCGCCGGTGCCCAGTCGCGGTAGGCGCGGTAGTCCTCACGGTTGTAGCCGCCCAGTACCGGGGTTTCACGGCGCAGCAGCAGGGTCTGCGACATGGGGAAGTAGTCGTAGACGCGGCGCGGCGTCAGGTACGAGGTGTAGGCGATGCGCAGTACGGGGGAGTAGTTCTCCGCACGTAGCACGGAGGCGGTGTACAGTTCCTCGTCGAAGCCGGCAGGTTCCATGAAGGTCACGCCGGCGGGGCGGCGGCGGCGGCACTGGATGGGCAGCTGCTCACGCGGTGCGAGGAAGATGCGGGTGGTGGTGTCCGCGCGGGCGGTGACGACCAGGTGCGTTGCGGTGAAGGTGAAGCCTTCCAGGCGCACGTGTTCGCTGTGGCGGATGACGGGTACCCAACGCTGCGCGTACTCTTCGAGGCTTTCACCTTCGCGCGGCATGTCTGCGAGGACCAGCTCGGAGTTCAGCGCATTGTAGTCGTGCTGAATCAGCAGGTGCTGCTCGCCGGCAATGTTGAGCGGCTCAGCGTAGTATTCGATGCCCGCGCTCTTGGGGATGAGCAGGGTCGGCTCGCCCTTGGGTTCGCGGGTGGGGATGAGGCGCACCTCCGTGTACTCGGAGTTGGAGCTGGTAATGACCACGGAGGAACGGTCGGAGCTCATGGCGGCACCGAGCCACATGGTGTTGTCCGGTTCCTCGTAAATCAGGTGGTCTTCGGTGCCCTGTCCGACGTCGTGCACGTAGACACGCCAGGGGCGCCACGACTCGTCGGGCACGAGGTAGATGAGCTGTTCGGCGTGGTTGATGAAGAAGGAACCCGCCGCAATGTTGGGGATGGTGTCTTCGAGGAAGGTGCCGGTTTCCATGTTGAGGAAGCGCTGCTCGTAGCGTTCGTCGCCCTTTTCGTCCACGGAGATGCTCAGCAGCTTGCCGTTACGTGCGGGCTGGAAGCTGCCGAGGGAGAAGAACTCCATGTCCTTGGCGTATTCGTTGCAGTCGAGGATGACGACTTCACCCTCGAGTACTTCGCCGGGGGTGACGGTCGGCGGGGTGTAGCGCACCACCTCGTCGCCTTCGTGCAGGGCGGGGTAGCGGTAGAAGACGGGGTACTGGCCGCCGGGCACCATGCGGCTGTAGTACCACCAGTCACCGATACGGTTCGGGACGGTCAGATCTGACAGCAGGGTGCGGTCCTTGATTTCGTTGAAGATGGATTCGCGGAGGGGCTGCTGGTCTGCGGTGACAGCTTCGGTGTATTCGGCTTCTGCCTTGAGGTAGTTGAGGACCTCTTCGCTTTCCTTGTCGCGGAGCCATTCGTAGTGGTCGATGAAGACGTCGCCGTGGTGTTCGCGGCGGTGCTCGACCTTCTTCGGTACGGGCGGGGTGAGGTTCTGTTCAGCCATGCTGCCACCTCTTTCATGAGTTATGGGTTTGTGAATGGTGTGTGCCGTCTGCGCCCGCGTTCCTGTGCCGCCGGGTGGCGGTGAAGGTGCGCGGGGACTGTGGGCACGCCTAGTTCTAGTGTATCGAAGAGTGAGGCAGGCTACTATATTGCGGCCCGCGCGGGATTGCCTGGCTCAGCTCGTGGAAGCCCCGCCGGGATATGCGCATTCGGTGGCTAGTTAGCGCGCCCCTTAATGGACATGAGGGTGCGGCGGCCCGCCTTGTTTGCCTTCGTGAAGGCACGGTTACTTTGCCGGTACTCACGTTCTTGAGAGCGCAGGCGTAGACGCGCGGATTCGGCTATCATCCTGCGGTAGCGTTCGAAGCGCTCGGGGTCGAGAGTGCCGTCAGTGATGGCCTGCTGCACCGCGCATCCGGGTTCGGAGCCGTGGGAGCAGTCGCTGTACCGGCAGGCGGAAGCGTAACCGGAGACGTCGTCGAAGGTTTCGTCAATCGCGGCGCTATCGCTCGTTGCGGCTAGGGCTCGCACGCCCGGAGTGTCAATCAGCACCGTGCCAGATGATGATTTTGCGTTGGTTGAGTCTCTTTCGCTTGAGCCTTCCACACTGGGCAAAACAAGCATCTGGCGGCTGGTGGTGGTGTGGCGCCCCTTGCCGTCAGCATCTCGGACCGTGGAGGTGACCTGCACCCGGTTTTCTGCGGCGTCTTCGCGGGGGTCAACTCCGGGGTTGAGCAGGGCGTTGACCAGGGTGGATTTTCCGGCGCCGCTGCGACCCAGGAACGCGGCGGTACGTCCGGCGACAAGCTCCGCCACCGGGGCAGGGTCGTAGCCGTTATCCGTGCAGACGGTGAGCACTGCATCCATACCGCTACCCAGAGAATCCCGATACCCGGCGAGCTGTTCCGCGGTAACCAGGTCACCCTTGGTGAGAATTAGAGCTACCTGCACCCCGGAAGCATGCGCGAGGGCGGTGTAGCGTTCAACGCGCCCGATGGACGGCTCAGGGAAGCACGGCTCAACGACGCAGAGCATATCCACGTTAGCAGCGACGGGCTGATCCGCAGATTCCCGGGTGGCGCTGGGGCGGGTGAGGTAGCTTCGGCGGGGCAGAATCGCGAGGGTTTTATGCTCCGCCGGCTGGGTATCATCGCCGGTTCCCGGGATGGGCTGGGTGAGCACCCAGTCGCCGACAACGGGGTACTCTTCTTCACCATAGTCGTTCTCGACCGGGCGCAGGGGAGCAGAAAGTTTGATGAGCTCGCCCCGCTCGCAGGTCAGTAGCTCGCAGCGGGTGCGGTGCACGGCGCTCACACGGGCGAGGGTGAAATCTTCGAGGACGCCGTTGAGGACGAACGCGGCGCGGATTGCCGCGCCCTGCCAGGAGGGGTCGAAACCGAGGGTCTCTAGCGTGTACACGGTGGGAGGGATGGGCACAGGATGTTCTTTCTTGGTCGTGGTGCCCGGTTGAATATGACACCCGGATAATGCGCCGGGTAGCGGGCACTTAAAAGGTTCGTTCTTTTTGGGTTTCACGCCCTATAACAGTGAGGCGCGGGCACCGGCACGGATGCGGCGGGCAGCAAGATACGTCAGCCCCAACCCGATCGCGGCGTAGAGCATCCCCAGGGCTGTATCTGCTGCCAAGAGCGCGAAGAGATCCGGGGTGGTGCTGCTCGCAGTACCGCCAGAGGTATCTAAAGCCTGCACCAGCCGGGACCCCGGAACCCAAGAACACAGCCAGGCAAGCCATGCGGGGTAGGTGCTCACCGGAACGATGACGCCCGCGCTGACCGGCAGAATAATCGCCAGAAAATTGGACCCCGTGTACGGATCCGAAAGGTATAGCCCCAGGCCGGCGGCAAAAATGCCCAGGCAGACCCCGCCTAGAACCGCAACCGGCATCAGCGCAAGAGCGCCTAGCAGAAGCCCCGAACCCGCGCCGGTAGAGGGTGCCGTGAGGGACAGTAACCACACGATGCCCACATTGCTCAGACCCGTCACGGACGCCAACAGGGCCGGTACCGCCGCCGCGCCCAGCCAATAGCCCGCATCCACGGGACGTGCCGTGCACACGTACTCGAAGACACCAATCCAACGGTCAGTGGCGACGCGCGCGACAATACCGGCTGCCACGGAGCTGAGGGTGGCAATCAGAGCAGACGCGCAGCCGATGCGTACCGTATCGTTTGCGGCAAGATCAGCACCCAGAAGCACCGTGAAAAGCACGTTGAGGCCCGGCACGAGCACCAGGGTCGTGATAGCCGTTCCGAGGGTTGCGAAGGTAATCGACGACGACCAGCCAATAGAGGCGGTCGACAGTGCCCGACGCGCCACGCCGGGCAGAGAATCAGTAGAGAGAACACGCACGCTACATCGCCCCCAGGGTGCCGCGACGGCGGGCGGAGGCGAGAGCCTTCCGAGCAAAGAGGAAAGCACACAACGCCCAGATGAAGCTCACGACCAGGGTCTGAATTACGGGCAAGAGTGCATCCGCCGGGGTAGTGATGGCGGTACGCCCAAGTAGCAGGTGAACCGGCGCCTGCAGGGGAATGAGCGTGCCTACAGCATCTAGCCAGGCTGGCGCTTCAATGGTCGTGAAGAGAACCCCGGAGAGAATAAAAACCGGCACGAGCAATAGCTCCTCGTAGGCGATAGCGTTCGGCGTGGCCACGAAGAATACCGCAATCATGCACGTGATCGACAGGCACGCAAGCCACAGCAGGGGAACGCCCAGAACGTAGCGCGGCCAGAGTATCGAAAAATCCGTGACCTGCGGGTTGAGCGTCACAAGAGCCCAAACCGCCCACGATAGGGGCAAGGCAGCCAGACCCACAATGGAGGCGCTTGAAACGATAGCCGCCAGCACCCGCACCGGAGAGATTGACCCCGAACATAGGTACACGAGGGTCCCACGGAAACGCTCGAAATTGATGATGCCCGCAGACACGATGCAGACCGACCACATGCCCACAATGCCCGCGCGGGTCCACGCGAGGGTCGGGTCAACGGAGTGACCCGCGGAGCTCTGCGTTGCCGCATGCACGGCGAGCGCCTGAAGGATGACCGAGCCGAGTACCGTACTGATGAGTAGCTGAATGAAGTAGGGGACCGTCAGAAACTGGCGCAGGCTAAAGCCCATGAGTCGCAGTTGGCGGGCGCACTCCTGCCACAGGTCGTACCGTCGACCCTGCCGCTGGAACTCTTCCGAGCGTTGCGTCTGAGCGTTCATCGCTTGAGCCCCTCCGCCATTGCCAGGTATGCCTCTTCCAAGGTTGCCGGTCGCGTGTACGGTTCGGTTCGTGCCCCAATGCGTGAGGCGGCAAGGCCCTCCGCCAGGATGCGGTGAGCCTCGCCCGCCTCGAACGTGGCGCGCTCGCCGTGCCAGTAGAGGGTCAGTTCCCAGCCGGATCCGCGCGGGGCAAACAGCACCGCCGCCTTATCGCCGAGGAACCCGCGGAGCGTATCAATGCCCTCGGTGGCGGTGGGGTCCACCTGAACCACGGTCGTGGCGGCAATACCTGCGTGCGCGGCAATATCCTCGAGACTGCCGCTCACAGCAACGGAGCCAGCGCCCAAAACGGTAATAGTGTGCGCCAAATCCTCGATTTCGCCCAGCAGGTGGCTCGTCAGCAGAATGGCGGCACCGTCTTCCGCGAGAGAACGGATGAGGGTACGCACGGTTAGGGCGATATCGGGGTCGAGCCCGTTGGTCGGCTCATCCAGCAGGAGCAGGGCGGGGGAGCCGAGCAGGGCGCGGGCAATATGTAGGCGCTGCTTCATGCCGCGGGAAAACTCCTGGACAGGCCGCGTTGCCGCATCGGTGAGTTCCACACGGGCTAGAGCGTGCTCCACCTCGTGCCGTCGGGTCCGCCCGGAAACCCCCGCAACATCGGCGAAGAACAGCAGATTATCGCGGGCACTGGCGCGCGGGTAGAAGCCGTTCTCCCCTCCCAAAGCTAGGCCCACGTGACGGCGCGCCCGCTGCGGGTGGGCGATAGCGTCAATACCGTTCACGGTGAGGTTACCGCCGGTAGGGGTGAGCAGGGTCGAGCACATCTGCACGGTGGTGGTTTTGCCCGCACCGTTGGGGCCGAGGAGGGCATGAATCTCACCGGAACTAACGCGAAGTGACACACGGTCGACTGCGGTAAAGGTATTTTCACCTTTGCCAAAGACGCGGCTGAGCTGCGCCGCATCAAGAACAAGAGACATGGTAGGTAACCTTCGGGTATGACCCTCTGGCTCCTATACCGGAGGGATGCTGGGCAGGATAAACGGCGTAGTGAGCCGTAGTGAGTTGTACCCTGCGTGAGTGTATGTGTCATTTCAGTGTACCGAAAAGTAGCACCAGAAAGTGATGGGGGTTACTGTGTGGATGGTGGGAGTGCCCGCCTCCGCATCTCGATTGCCTCGCCCTCGGATTGCCCCGGCACCGTCGCTCACGTTTTGTTGCAGGCGGTTTTTGGTGACAGACGTTAAAAAACGTCATCTTTGCAATGAAATGTCTTAAAGTACCGCGCACCCACAAAACCCTTGACCCCACCCCGTGCCCTATGACACTCTAAATAACAGGTCAAGAGCGCCAGCGATAAGCCCCAGCTAGCTGGCCGGCAACCCTCCTCCGCGGTGGGGTGCCCTGGGTGAAGACCGGGCGGCACGCACAAGCGTGACGCAAGCGCGGGACCGATGTGACCGAAACCGGTACATCAATCGTGACAGGATTATTCGACGACGATTCCTGTACCGTCGGCATGCGGCCCCTTAAGAATCCCCAATAGGAGCCACGCATGAGCAACAACACTACCGTCCCGACTCCCGCCAACCCCGCCGGTTGGAAGTTCGAAACCCGCCAGATCCACGCAGGTCAGGCGCCGGATGCCGCAACGGGAGCTCGGGCACTACCTATCTACCAGACCACTTCCTTCGTCTTTGACAGCGCCGAGCAGGCAGCGAACCGTTTCGCCCTCGCCGAGCTGGGCCCCATTTACACTCGCCTCAACAACCCCACCCAGGAAGTCATCGAAAACCGTATCGCTTCCCTGGAAGGCGGCGTAGGCGCGCTGCTGCTGGCATCCGGTCAGGCAGCTATTACCTACGCAATCCTGAACATTGCCGGTGCAGGCGACCACGTTGTTGCTTCGCCCTCCGTGTACGGCGGCACCTACAACCTGCTCAAGTACACCCTCGCCGACCTGGGCATTGAAACCACCTTTGTTGAGGACCCGGACGACCTGGACGCATGGCGCGCCGCAGTCCGCCCCAACACCAAGCTGTTCTACGGCGAGTCCGTGCCCAACCCCCGCAACGACGTGCTCGACATTGAGCCCATCGCCAAGATTGCGCACGAAAACGGCGTACCTCTGATCGTGGACAACACCGTACCCACCCCGTACCTGCTACGCCCCATCGAGCACGGCGCAGACGTAGTCGTCCACTCCGCCACCAAGTACCTGGGCGGCCACGGCACCTCCATCGGCGGCGTGATCGTTGACTCCGGTAACTTCGACTACGGTGCAGACCCCGAGAAGTTCCCCAAGTTCAACCAGCCCGCCCCCGGCTACCACGGCCTGGTCTACGCACGCGATTTGGGTAAGGACTCCGCGTTCGGCGCGAACCTCTCCTACATCCTGAAGGCGCGCGTCTCCCTGCTGCGTGACACCGGCGCCGCAATCTCCCCGACCAACGCCTTCAACATCGGCATCGGTCTGGAGACTCTCTCCCTGCGCATCGAACGCCACATTGAGAACGCCACCAAGGTCGCCCGCTGGCTCGAAGCAAACCCGCAGGTCGACAAGGTTATCTGGGCTGGCGTGGAATCCTCCCCCTGGTACGAGCGTGCACAGAAGTACCTGCCCAAGGGCCCCGGTGCGGTGCTCGGCTTCACCCTCAAGGACGCAACCCTGGAGGAGACCCGCGACTTCGTGGACGCCCTGAAGCTGCACTCCAACGTGGCGAACATCGGTGACGTACGCTCGCTCGTGATTCACCCCGCCTCCACCACCCACTCCCAGCTTTCCGCTGAGGAACTGGAGAAGATTGGCGTGTACCCGAACTTCGTCCGCCTGGCAGTCGGTATCGAGAACATCGACGACATTCTCGCCGACCTGCAGCTGGGCTTCGATACCCTCTCCTAAACGGTGATGCAACCCGCAGGTGGACCGGCAAGCTACGGCTTTTCGGTCCACCTGCGGATTCCCCGTTACGGAGCATGTTGTAACTGTGCGGCGTTGCTGCCGCCCAACCTGTTGCTTCTTCTACCCACAGACGAGTACCCCGCTCACACCCGGCACCACCTCGCCGACCAACCCAGTGAAGGGAACCCCATGACCACCCAGAGCACTAGCCAGTCCGGCACCACCAAGTCCGGCACTACCAGCCAGCCTGTCACCGCACCCATCCCCGTGGCGGGCACTCAGCGCGAACACCCCGAAGCGCAAGGCTACCTGCGTCAGCTGAACATCGGCGACCTGGAGCTCGAGTCCGGCGTGACCCTGCCGCAGGTCACCATCGGCTACGAAACCTGGGGCACCCTCAACGAGGCTGGCGATAACGCCATCCTGATTCTGCACGCGCTCACCGGTGACACGCATGTCTCCCGCGGCGTACCCACCCCCGACATGCCCGCCCCGCTGATTCGCGCCATCGAATCGGACGGCTGGTGGGAAGGTATCGTGGGCCCCGGCTCGGTCGTGGACACCAACCGCTACTTCGTGATTGCCCCCAATATTTTGGGCGGCTGTTACGGCTCGACCGGCCCGGCGAGCATCATCCCGGAAGGCTACCCGGGCGCCGGTGAGCGCTGGGGATCCCGATTCCCGCTCGTCACCATCCGCGACTCGGTGCGTGCTGAGGCGCGTCTGGCCCGGGCCCTGGGCATCACGAGCTTCCGCTACGTCATCGGCGGTTCCCTCGGGGGCGCACGCGCCGTAGAATGGGCCGCAACCAACCCCGAACTGGTGCGCGGATGCGCGGTCATCGCCTCCGGTCCTTCGGCCACCGCCGAGCAGATTTCCTGGGCGCACACGCAGAACCTGGCGATTCGCTCCGACGCGAACTTTGCCGGCGGCGACTACTACAACGGCCCCGCGCCGGTAACCGGTCTTGCCCTGGCACGCCGTATCGCGCACACCACCTACCGTAGCCCCGCCGAGCTGGAGCACCGCTTCGGCCGCGAGGAGAACCGCGGCGAAAGCACCGTGGGCGGTTCTCTGGGCGAGCCTCGTGGCCGCTACGCTATCGAAAGCTACCTGGACCACCACGGCGCCAAGCTGGTTGAGCGCTTTGACCCAAACAGCTACCTGGCAGTGAACGAGGCACTGATTTCGCACGACGTGGCGCGTGGCCGCGGCACCCTGGCGCAGGCGCTGGCGCACACCGATTGCGAGTGGACGATTGCGGCGGTGAACACGGACCGTCTGTTCTTCCCGCACGAGTCGCACCGCCTGGCGGAGGCGCTTCCCACCCCGGTGCCCGTGGACATTATCGAGTCGAACCACGGCCATGACGGCTTCTTGATTGAGGCGAAGCAGGTGGAGAAGATTCTGGCGCGCGCCCTGGGTGTTGAGGATGATTCCGCCACCCCGAGTGAGGCGCAGCGTGAGCGTGAGGCGCTGGACTCGATGACTCGCCTGTATGCTACGGCGACCCGCTAGAACTACGAGAACCGCGAGTATTCACGGGGTGCTGACCCAAGCCCCTCTGATCGCTGTTTATACCACCTAAGTGCGGGTAAATTCCGGGTGGGCAGATAGTGTCTTCACAGGTTCTTCCGCCCGCCGAGAATTAACCTTCACCCTAAAGGTTAGGTAATGAGGCGCCGGGTGCTTGCACAATGCGAGCATCCGGCGTTTCTTTGCATCCTTTTGAAAGGTGTTGTGCCAGGTCAGGGAATATTTTCCGGTTTTTTGGGTGCTTTGTGGAACCTCCGCGAGATATCGCGGAAGTAACCTCCTGTTGCACCGGAAGGTAAAGGTTCTCGGTTTGCTTTAGACCAGCTCTAACCCCATAGCATTAACGCTGTGGTAAGTATTCAAGAGGTAGCGGAGCAGTTGGGGGTGAGCACCCACGCCCTGCGATATTACGAAAAAGAGGGGCTCATTGCGGTGCCCCGTGATGCTCACGGAACCCGTATTTTTGATGAGGAGTCTATCTCCGCAGCACGGTTTATTGCTACCTGCCGTCAGGCCGGCATGAGTCTTGCCGACATTCGCACGATTTTGAGCAATCCGGACGACCACGCCCTATCCATTGATGTGATGGAGCGTGCCCGTCAGAAGATTGAGGATGAGATTGTGGGGTTGCAGCAGAACCTTGAGCACCTGGATCGCCGTATTCAGGAGCACCGCCGTCACCTCGACAGCACCCGCTAGGTAACTAGTCTTCTGCAGACGCGTATAAACGCCCGGTATTCCCAACGTTGGGAATACCGGGCGTATTTTTGTGCTCAGCTGGCATGCTCGGCTACTCAAGCTGAGTTACTAGGTATCTCCACTCCGGAGGCTTACCCCCAGGTAGCTTCCTGCGGGTCAATACCGTGTGCACGAGCATTCTCGTAGATGACATCCCGCAACCACTCCGCGAGCCCGGTCGCAAGCTTCTCGTAGTACGCCTTGAAGCGGGCATCCTCAACGTAACCGCGGGCTAGAATAGCGTGCTTAGCGGGGGTAACCTCAAAGAAGAACAGGGAGGCGCGGTGCCGCTCGGCGAGCGCATTCGCCTCCTCACTACCCGGCTGCACGCCGCGGTTGAACGCCTCGACGAGGGCCTGTTCTACCTCGTCAATCTGCTGTTTGCCGTTCTGCCAGTCGGCACGGTCCATCGAGGCAGTGCGGCGCTGGTATTCAGCCCAGTCGTCAGTTTTCACGTAACGCTCCTGCGCTTCCTGCTGGTGGGCGAGGCTGAACCCTTCACCCATAATCTCTGCTTTTTCGGCAGCGCTGAGCTGCTCATTTTTAGGTGCCATAGTGTCCTCCAAAAGACGTTCGATGGTTTCAAGCATGCGCCCATACGCGGCGATTTTGCGTTGAAGCATATCCCGCTGAGCGAGCAGATGCTCGGTGCTGTTCGCCCGATCCTGCAGTATGTTGCGAATAGCGTCAAGGCTCATGCCGATGGCGCGGTATCCCATAATGACGGTGATTCGTTCAAGATCTGTATCGGTGTAGTACCGGTACCCGTTGAACTCATCGTGCGCCGGGTTGAGTAAGCCTCGCTGCTCCCAATGGTGAAGCGTGCGGACTGTGAGCCCGTGTAGTGATGCCGCTTCTCCTACGGTGTATTCGTGCTGCCCGTCAGATGGTGTTATGTTCGCGTCCATGGTTTCACTCTAAAACCTCACGTTAGGTGAGGGTCAAGCTAGCGGCGGAACCGGCGGTGCAGGTTTGCCGGGGAGTCCTCGCTAAGATGGGTTCATGAGCGAAAACAAATACGTCGTCGAATACACCCGCCCCGAGAACGAACGCGCAGGCACCCACCTGGTGCTCCTGCTGCACGGCTACGGCTCCCAGGAGCACGACCTGCTGTCCTTGGCGGCGCACCTTCCGCAGGAGGGCTTCACCTACGCCTCCATGCGTGCACCGCAGCCGGTCGGCTCCCAGTTCTCCGCGGACTCGACCGGTGCCTACATTGCCGCAGACGCTATCGGCTACCAGTGGTACCCGCTGAACCAGCAGCTCGAATCTGACCAGCGCGCCATTGAGCAGGCGAGCGACTACGTGCTGGAGTGGGTGCGCGCGAACCGCGAGCCGTATGCTTCGGTGACCCTGCTGGGCTTCTCGCAGGGCATGGGCATCGCAACCTCGATGGTGCGTCACGCCCCCGGCGAGTTCGCCGCCGTAGTGGGACTGTCCGGCTATGCGGTAGATTCTGATTCGCCGTACTTCAAGGACGAGGAGCTGAAGAAGACCGAACTGCCGGTGTTCTTCGGCCGCGACCAGGAAGACCCCGTCATCCCGCAGCAGATGGTGAACTACACCTACGACTGGATCCGCAAGTACACCGACGGCATTAAAGTGCTGTACGCCGGTGCGGGTCACGGCGTGAGCGCCATGGAGATTCGCCACGTGGGCGAGTTCCTGGAGGTGAAGGTGCAGGGTCAGGAGCCGCGTATTCGTGCGCAGAAGGTTGCGGAGGCGACCGGCACCGTGGAAGGCTCTGACGCCTAAATCGACTATATGGAAAGCCCCCGGGTCTGACGACTCGGGGGCTTACGTGTAGTTCCGCTTGGAAAGGCGGTTATCGTCCTCGTTCCTACAGGGGCTGGGTGGGACGCTATACCCTTCCTCCGCTCCTGCAGGGGCACCCGCCGCACCCGGACGCTCCGCTTCTCCTTGCTTCGCGGCGGAGAGCGCCCGGGGCGGCACCCTGATGTCGCTTCCGGAGGGTATAGCTACCCCCCCGGTTCCGGTGAGGTGCGCGCGCGGAGGGGCGGTGCCGTCCGAAAGTGACATCAGGGTGCCCGAAGCGAAGCGAGGGCGGGTTCCCTGTAGGAACGAGGACGGTCACCGACTCCTCTAGCGCTCTGCCTGAGGAAATATGCGGTGCCCCGCCCCTCCCATGGTGAGATGAACGAGGACGAACGCCGTCCCTCGCATGTAGCCCTAACCAAGCAGAGAGAGGACTAGTCCTCGTGCGCAACCTTCACAGTCACGCCGTTGAGGGTCACGGTGTCGCCGGGGTGCAGCTGCTTGCCGCGGGCTTCCTCAATGTCGCCGTTGACCTTTACCAGGCCGTGCTGAATGACCTCGCGTGCCTGCGCGCCGTCCTCTACGAGGTTGGCGAGCTTGAGGAACTGGCCGAGGCGGATCATGTCGTCGCGAATAAAAATTTCTTCCATGCTCTCTAGTTTATCCCGCCGGGTGCATCCTGGTGTCCGGTAAAAATGGGGGAGTGGTGGGTCGGGTAGGCATACCCAGGGGTTGGGTGGTGATGGTACCCTAGTGTCTTGCATCAAAAAGTGTGCATATTGCGCCGATGAGCGCGAATATGGGCGCCCCGTTCTGGGTTGCGTCCCTTATGAACCCGAACTCACGCACGTCACAGCCGGTGGCGGGGCAGAAGGAGTAACTATGGCTGAAAAGTCCACCCTCGATAACATTATTGCGCTCGCGAAGCGCCGCGGCTTTGTTTTCCAGGCCGGTGAAATTTACGGCGGTTCCCGCTCCGCATGGGACTACGGCCCCCTCGGTGCGGAGCTGAAGGAAAACATCCGTCAGCAGTGGTGGCAGCGTTTCGTCCGCTCTCGTGCGGACATGGTTGGCCTGGATTCCTCCGTTATTCTGCCTCGTGCGGTGTGGGAGGCGTCCGGTCACGTGGCGACCTTCACCGACCCGCTGGTTGAGTGCCTGTCGTGCCACAAGCGTCTGCGTCAGGATCACCTGCTGGAGAACTTTGAGGCGAAGAAGGGCCGCGCGGCTGAGGGCATGGAAGAGATTGCTTGCCCGAACTGTGGTACTCGCGGTGAGTGGACTGAGCCGCAGAACTTCTCCGGTCTGATGAAGACTTACCTGGGCCCGGTTGATAATGAGGAGGGTCTGCACTTCCTGCGCCCGGAGACCGCTCAGGGTATTTTCGTGAACTTCAACAATGTGGTCACTGCTTCTCGTAAGCGCCCGCCGTTCGGTATTGGCCAGATCGGTAAGTCGTTCCGTAACGAGATCACTCCCGGTAACTTTATTTTCCGTACTCGCGAGTTCGAGCAGATGGAAATTGAGTACTTCGTGCACCCGGATGACGCTGATAAGTACTTCAACGAGTGGGTTGAGGACTGCTGGAACTGGTTTGTTGACCTGGGTATTAACCCGGATAACATGCGCCGCTTCGACGTTCCTAAGGAGGAGCGTGCACACTACTCGGCTGGCACCATTGACGTTGAGTACCGCTTCGGCTTCCAGGGTTCCGAGTGGGGCGAGCTGATGGGCGTTGCGAACCGTACCGATTACGACCTGGGTGTGCACAACGAGCACTCCAACGCGAAGCTTGAGTACTTCGACCAGGCTACCGGTGAGCGTTACGTGCCGTACGTGATTGAGCCGTCCTTTGGTCTGACCCGCTCCATGATGGCGTTCCTTGTTGACGCATACGTCGAGGATGAGGCACCGAACACTAAGGGTGGCGTGGATAAGCGCGTCGTGCTGAAGCTCGACCCGCGCCTGGCACCGGTGAAGGCTGCTGTTCTGCCGCTGTCCAAGAAGGCTGAACTGTCTGAGCCCGCAACCAAGCTGGCGAACGAGCTGCGTGGCCTGTGGAACGTGGATTACGACGAGGCGGGCGCTATTGGTCGCCGTTACCGCCGCCAGGATGAGATCGGTACTCCGTTCTGCATCACCGTGGACTTTGACACTCTTGAGGATCAGGCTGTGACCATCCGCGAGCGCGACACCATGAACCAGGAGCGTGTGGCTCTGGATCAGGTGAAGTCTTACCTGGCTGCACGCCTGGCAGGCTAAAAATAATTTATAACATGGTCGGCGGGTAGCCTCTTAGAGCGAAAGAGGCTACCCGCCGTCGTGTATTTGGGCTACCCTGGTTAGACTGATTGGCACGTTTGACGCGAGCGAAGGAAAGGTGCACGGATATGGCTGAACGCCTCAGCGAAAAATTTGAGATTCGTCCTTGGCAGGAGGGTGATGACCTTGCCCTGCTTGAGATTTGGAACTCTGCCCGTAATGAGGTTGAGGAGCGCCAGCGTGGCCTTTTCGGCCCGGACAGTGACGCGCCGTTTAGCCGTACCCTGGTGGTGACTGTTTCTGGTGTGCCGGTGGCTGCGGGTACTGTGGTTGCTTCGCTGCTGCATCCGACGCGTTTGTGGTCGTATGTGGAGGTCGCGGCTGATCACCGCCGTCAGGGTATTGGTACTGCCCTGCTGGATGCGCTGCGTGAGATTGCGGCGGCGCACGGTCAGACGACTGCTTTGCGTGTGAAGCTGTCGCCGTTTAGTGACGGTGAGGAGTTCGCGCAGGCTACTGGTATGAAGCTGGTTCAGCGTTCCCGTATGGTGCGTGTGGAGCCGGGGGCGATTCCTCCGGTGTCGTTGCGTGAGGACGCTGACGGTAACGAGACTCAGGCGATTGAGGATTTGGCGACCGGTTCGGTTGAGCTGACCGCCGCGCTGTGGGATTTCTACCGCCGCGCCCACGAGTGGGATGTTCCCGCCGAGGTGGGTTTGGGCACCGTGAACCGCTATTTCCTCTCGGATGAGGTGCGTGCCTTTGGTGCCGTGGTGCTTCGTGACCATATTCGTGAGGCTGCTGCTGAGGGTAAGAAGGGCCCGATTGTGGCGTTTGCGGTGAGCTACCACCCCTTCGAGACTGACCCGGAGGCGGCGCTGGTGGATGAGAAGACCGCCACGGAGTTGCTGCTGGGCTACGACTTCGATAATGAGGGTGCCGTGGAGGCGATTATGCAGGTGTTGTCCCTGCTGAGCGCTAAGTACCCGGTGCTGGTTGAGGTTGACGACGCCATGGAGGCGCTGGTTCAGGTGACCGACGTGCTGCTGCGTGGCGGCACTGCCTCGGTGGAGGGTGACCCGACCTATATTTACGTGACCGAGTAGGTTACTAGGTAGATTCTCGGTACCGAGCCTGCTGGCTGGCTCTTGCTGAAGGGGCGGGGGAGTGGAATGCTCCTCCGCCCCTCTCGCGTACCTGCGCCTCCTCACGGTTGCTGAGCCTGCGCCGTGCCGCTGTGCTGTGTTCCTGTACCCCCTCAGCTGAGTCCGGTTCTCGATTTGCCCCCGTATGCCACAATATAGGGGTGAATTCTGAAGCACCCCGTCTTACCCTTCCGCCCCTGAAACTGGGCAATCTGACCGTTGATACTCCCGTGGTTCTCGCCCCGATGGCTGGCGTGACCAATAAGGCTTTCCGCCGCCTCTGCAGTGAATATGGCGGCGGCCTGTACGTTACCGAAATGGTGACTGCGCGCGCCCTGGTGGAGCGTAAGCCCGAGTCCATGCGCATTATTGAGCATGACCCGGACGAGAAGATCCGCTCCATCCAGATTTACGGTGTGGACGCGGTTAACGTCGGTAAGGCTGTGCGCATGGTCGTTGAAGAGGACCGTGCCGACCACATTGACTTGAACTTTGGTTGCCCGGCTCCTAAGGTGACTCGCCGCGGTGGCGGTGCCGCTCTGCCCTGGAAGACTGACCTGTTCACTGCGATTGTGCAGACCGCGGTGAAGGAAGCCTCTCGCAACAATATTCCGCTGACGATTAAGATGCGTAAGGGCATCGACGATGACCACATTACGTTCTTGGAGTCCGCCAAGATTGCTCGTGATGCCGGTGTTGCGGCGATTGCTCTGCACGGTCGTACTGCGGCTCAGCATTATTCGGGTAAGGCTGACTGGGATTCTATTGCGCAGCTGCGCGAGCTGATTCCGGATGTGCCGATCCTGGGTAATGGCGATATTTTCTCCGCCGAGGATGCGGTGCGCATGGTCGAGCAGACCGGCGTGGACGGCGTCGTGATTGGTCGCGGATGCCAGGGTCGCCCGTGGCTGTTTGGTGACCTGCAGAATGCGTTTGAGGGTTCGTCGGAGCGTATCCGCCCGACCCTAACTGAGGTGTCGGACATGATTTACCGCCACGCAGAACTGCTGGTGGAAACCTTCGGCGATGAGACCCGAGGCCTGCGCGAGATCCGCAAGCACGTGGCGTGGTACTTCAAGGGTTACCCGGTTGGCGGTGAGCTGCGCGCGAAGATGGCTCAGGTGCCCGATCTGGCGACGTTCCGTGAGCTGATTGCTCAGCTGGATCACTCGATTGGTTACCCGGGCGCCGCCGTGGAGGGTTCGCGCGGTCGCGCCGGCAGCCCCAAGCAGCCGCACCTGCCCGATGGCTGGCTGGATTCGCGCATCCTGGGGGATGCTGAGCGTCTGGGCCTGGCGGAGGCTGAGCTGGATATTTCCGGCGGCTAAACACCTGTGTGCCGCGGCGTGCTGTTTGCGCGTCGCGGCGCATCCTTTTTATGAGCCTGTTCGTGCGCTATTTCCTGCGCCTATAACGCCTGCAGGCGCTACCTGTTGACCCTCACCGTAGAATTGAGTTTATGGCTGGATTAATCCGCAAAGAAGACATTGACGAAGTCCGCGCCCGTACCGATATCCGCGAAATCATTGAAGGCTACGTGAGCCTCAAAAGCGCCGGTATAGGCACCTTCAAGGGGCTGTGCCCGTTCCACGACGAGCGCACGCCCTCCTTCAATGTGCGCCCGCAGGTCGGTTCGTACCACTGCTTTGGTTGCGGTGAATCCGGTGATGTGTACTCCTTCGTCATGGCGATGGAACACACCAGCTTCGTTGAGACGGTGGAGCGCCTTGCCGCGCGCATCGGCTACACCCTGCACTATGAGGGCGGTAAGCCCGGCGACCGCTACGAGGCGGGTATGCGCCGCCGCCTGCTCGACGCGCACAAGATTGCCGCCGAGTTCTTTGAACGCAACCTCTACAGCGCTGATGCTCAGGAGGCGCAGCACTTCCTCGGCGCCCGCGGTTTCGACCCCGCCGCAACCCGCAAGTTCGGTGTCGGCTACGCCCCGCGCGGCTGGGATCACCTGCTCAAGCACCTTCGCTCCCAGGGCTTCACCGATGAGGAACTGAAGGCTACCGGCATGTTCTCGGAGGGCAACCGCGGCCTGTACGACCGCTTCCGCGGCCGCATCATCTGGCCCATCCGCACCATCGCCGGTGAAACCATCGGCTTCGGTGCCCGCCGCCTCTTCGACGACGACCAGGGCCCCAAATACCTGAACACCCCCGAGACGCAGCTGTACAAGAAATCCCAGGTGCTCTACGGCATTGACCTGGCAAAACGCGATATGACCAAGACCAAGCAGGTCGTCATCGTGGAAGGCTACACGGACGTCATGGCGGCACACCTCGCCGGCATCACCACCGCCGTTGCCACCTGCGGCACCGCGTTCGGTCCCGGCCACATCAAGATGGTGCGCCGTATGATTACCGACGACGGCTCCGGCGGCGAAATCATCTTCACATTCGACGGCGATGCCGCAGGACAGAAGGCCGCTATGGCAGCCTTCCAGGAGGATCAGCGCTTCGTCGCGCAGACCTTCGTTGCGGTTGCTGAGAACGGCATGGACCCCTGCGACCTGCGCCTGCACAAGGGCGACGCTGCCGTGCGCTCGCTGATCGCTTCGCGCCGCCCGCTCTTCGAGTTCGCGATTGATTCGACCCTCGCCAAGTACGATTTGGCGACCCTTGAAGGCCGCGTGCTGGCGATGCGCGCTATCGCCCCGATTATCGCCGGCATTAAGGACCGCGACCTGCGCCCCGCCTACATGCGTAAGGTGTCCGGCCAGCTCGGTCTGGAGCTTGACGAGATTCAGCGTGCCGTGGCGTACGCGCAGAACCACCCGAAGCTTTCTCGCTCCCAGCAGGCGGAGGCTCCCGCAGCCGCACCGCGTTACGAGCGTCTGAATGAGGGGCCGCAAAGCGTGCAAGGCACGCCGGGTTACGCGGGAGCGCAGGGCTATACGAGCGCTCAGGGGGCAGTTCATGCTGACGCACCCTACGATCCCGCCTACGACGCACCGCCCCCGGAAGACCACGCCGCCCCCAGCGCCTACGCCGGACAGAACGCTGCCGCGCACCCGCCGAGCAGCATTCAGCCCACCGCACCCCAGCCGGAGGCGACCGCCCCCGCCGTCGAGGAGTTCCTCACCCCCGACCCGCGTGACCCGGTTGCCCGCCTCGAAAAGGCGGCGCTCGAGATTGCCCTGCAGCACCCCGAGCTTATCAGCGTGGAACAGTGGCGTAACCTCGCCACCGTGCAGTTCCGCTACCGCACCCACCGCGAGGTGGCCGCCGGCATTATTCACGCGGCAACCGTCATGGCACCTACCCCCGGCATCGAATGGATCAACTGCGTGCGCTCCGGTGCTGTGGAGGGCGTACACCCCGCAATCGCGGAGCTCGCCGTCTCACCGCTACCGGTCAGTAGCGCTGAGCGCCTGCCGAACTTCGTCACCGGGGCACTCAACGCCCTATTCGAACAACAGATCGCCCGCCAAAAATCCGACCTGATGATGCGCCTAGAGCAGCTCAGCGCCAACCCCGACGACGAAGAGTTCGAAGCGGTACAGCGTCAGCTTCTCGAACTGGAAATGCGCCGCCGACAGCTCAGCGCACAGCGCGGCTAAGTACGGTTCCTTGTGAATACCCCGGTTACCTGCAGAACCTCTACGTTCCACAGGTAGCCGGGGGCACCGCAGGGTAGAAGCCACTCACACAACCTAAAAGTGATGCACTTCATAGTATTTCAAGTTGCGGAGCCCAAACAGCCCCGGTATAGTTATTACTCGTTGCAAGGGAAACCAGCAATGAAAATAAAATAATCCCCCGTAGCTCAATTGGCAGAGCATTCGACTGTTAATCGAAGGGTTACTGGTTCGAGTCCAGTCGGGGGAGCGTATAAAACAAGAACCCTCGAGACTTCGTCTCGGGGGTTCTTGCTTTATCTGTTCCTCTGGTTCGAGTCCAGTCGGAACGTTCTCTCCAAGTCATGAATCAGTAACCACTCCACCCTATGTGAGCGCTGGGGTGCTCCCTTCGGGCCCTCGGGCTTACGCCCCCGGCGAGGCAACGATGCTTCACCCTGCAAAAAATGTGAAGTCTAAAGCACAGAGAAGTTCCTCGCCCACATCAACCACACGCCTACCCAACGCACGGCGGGGGAGCGGCGCATCGGCTTTCTCTTACGCCTACTCCAAAGCAAATCCACAGGGGCAACCAAACCCAGAAAGCTACGCCTGCAGCTCAACACAGCCTCCAGAAAGTCGAAAATACCTGAAGAGATAGCGTAAACCCCCACCCAAACGGTCACGCGGAGGTATCATAAGGGGCTAAACTATAGGAGGTGGAGTGCGAAAAAGAAGCCTCCAAAAACACGTCACGGAGAGGTGGTCATGACCACTACTACTAATCCCAAGGCACCCAAGCGTTTCTTTGCTGGCATCAGCGGGATTAAGTCCGGCGTCGCGAACATCATCGACGCTGGCAAAACCTTCAAGACCCTCGGACCCAGCCAGGTCAAGGACGAAATCCAGATTGCAAAGCACGAGCTGAAGACCAAGGGCATCGCCGTTGGTAAGGGCGCAGCCTTCTTCGGCGTCGCAGCAGTCTTCGGTCTGTTCCTAATCATTGCGCTGGTCGCCGCAGCAATCCTCGGCCTCGGCACCGTCATGCCCTACTGGGCATCCGCACTGGTCTTCGCCCTCATCTTCCTCATCGTCCTGGCAATCTGCGCCCTGGTCGGCCTGAAGAAGGTCAAGGCACAGCTGCCGTTCAAGCCCGAATCCGCAATCTTCGGTCTGCTCTTCGACCTCGGCGTACTCAAGGAAGGTACCGCCATGTCCGCTGAGCGCCTGAAGAAGGAACAAGCAGAGCGTGCAGAGCAGAAGGCTAAGGAAGCTGAAGAAGCAGCAGAACGCGCACGTCAGGAAGCTGAAGAGCGCAAGGCACGCGGCGAGGAAGAGCCCAAGCCGCCGACCTTCGAAGAGCTCAAACAGCGCACCGCAGAACGCCGCCAGCACCTGGCATCCCTGCGCGACGACCTGCAGTCCTACACCGGCGACGTTCAGAACAACACCCAGCAAGCTCTGGATGCACTCAAGGCAGTGCCCTCCGAGGTTGCTGCCGGTGCAGCAGCTACCGGCCGCGGCCTGGCAGAGAACGTGCGCAAGCCCGAGGTTCTGCAGGCACGCTGGAAGTCCTTCGCAGCATTGGGCGCATCCATTGCAACCGTCCTGCACTTCCTGAACCGCCTGGTACGCCGCTAAACCCGGTACACCATAAACCCAGTCGCCGCTAAAGCCGGCGCACAGGTTTAACGCCAAGCATCAAAACGCCCCGATACTCGTATCGGGGCGTTTGTGCGTCTACGGGTAGGTTGCTGGCTTCTGTCTCAACGTGAGGTTTAGAGGTAACTCCCAGCCAAAACCCGCCCTCCACGAATCGGAGAAGGACGCAGCTCACAGGTAGAATAGACAAATGCTGTACGTACTGGACCCACCCGGTGCACGCGGCAGACAGAGGTAGAAGCGGCGCACCGTCGCACCCGAAACCCCAAAGTCACCGACACACTACACCCCGATGAGGAGCCCCGTCATGGAACAGGCAAAGACGATTCTGATTGGCGCAGAAACCTACCCGCCGGACATCAACGGTGCAGCACAATTCGGTCACCGCCTCGCCACCTCCATGCTCAAACGCGGCCACTCCGTGCACGTGGTCGCCGCCAGCCCCATCCCCGGCCCCAGCTACCGCACCGAAGTAGAGGGCGGCGTCGTGGAGCACCGCCTGCGCTCGCACCTGCCCCCGACCCACGAGACGAACCGCATCTGCGTGCCCTGGGAGATCTGGTCCGAGGTCGGCGCAATCCTTGACGAGGTCCGCCCGGATGTGGTGCACGTGCAGTGCCACTACATTATTGGTCGCGCCCTCATCTTCCAGGCGAAGCGCCGCGGTATCCGTGTCATCGCAACGAACCACTTCATGCCGGCGAACCTTGACCCGTTCCTGCCCTTCCCCGCTCCCGTGAAGCGCGTGATTGAGAAGGTCACCTGGAGGGACATGCGTTTCTGCTTCTCTAAGACTGCGGTCGTTACCACCCCCACCCAGATTGGTGCGGATGCGATGCGCGACCTGGGTCATTTTGACCGCCCCGTCATGCCGGTTTCTAACGGTATTGAGATCAGCGACTACGAGCTGGCTGAGGGTGCTGACGCCGGCAAGGTTCCAGGTGAGCTGCGTATTGCCTTCGTGGGTCGTCTTGCCGAAGAGAAGAACGTGGACGTGCTTATCGAGGCGCTCTCCCTGCTGCCCGATACCCTCGAGCACGTGGTGCTGGATATCGCCGGTGGTGGCGAGCTACGTGAGGCTCTTGAACAGAAGGCGCACGATTGCGGCGTGTCCGACCGCGTGATTTTCCGTGGCTTCGTTCCGGATGAGCATCTGCCCGAGGTGTACCAGATGGCTGATGTGTTCTGCCAGCCCGGTACCGCCGAACTGCAGTCCCTGGTTTCCCTGGAGGCGATGAGTGCCTCCACCCCCGTGGTGCTCGCGAATGCGCTGGCTCTGCCGCACCTGGTGGAGGACGGCGTGAACGGCTACCTCTTCGAACCCAATAACGCTCAGGATTTGGCGAAGAAGTTGGAGGCCGTGCTCTCCCTGCCCGCTGCTGAGCGTGAGCAGATGGGTCGTGAGTCCCGCCGCATCGTGGGCTTCCACAGCGCTGAGAACACCTGGCGCACCTTCGAGGAACTGTACGTGAGTGACGCTCCGTACCAGCATTACCTGGATTCGCGCCGCTAAGGTTCTCTAGCCGCTGGGTGGTGGATTGAGTGTTTTTCGTTTTCAGTCGCTGTTCAGGTACTCTAGAGGATGGTGCTGGTGCCCATTGCGTGCCGTCACTGCACCGGATGGGGAGTTAGCTCAGCCGGTTAGAGCAGGGGACTCATAATCCCTTGGTCGCGGGTTCGAGCCCCGCACTCCCTACGGCCCCGCCCGTCGACTTCACCCACTTGTCGGCGGGCGGGGCTTTTTGCGCCCTCTTTTCGTGCTCTTTTGCGGTGCTATCGGGGCGCTATTTTCGTGCATGGAATGCATCAACGGTGATGAAAATGAGTAAATGACGAACGACAGCTCATCATAGCGTTCAATAGGGTAGGGTTGAAGAGTCTTGTCACGAAAGACAGTGTGATGCCGCCGGTAGATGCCGATTCAGCCGGTAGGTGTTGCATCCGCACACCATGTGAGAGGATCTCAATGTCGGAGAACACTCCCAACAACCCGTCGCAGGGCGCATCTGCTGCAGGAGGCTACGGCTACGATGCCGGTGTGCACCCCGCGCAGGACGCTTCGCTGTCTGCTCAGCCGGGTAACGTAGCTCAGGTTGCTCAGCCTCAGCAGCCCGTCCAGCCGCAGCAGGCGTCTCAGACCGCTCAGGCAAACGCTAATGCACAGCCGAATGCAGAGGCTCAGGCAGCCCCCGCACAGCCCGGTCAGCCTGCCGTCGCACCTCAGCCCGATGCGGCCCAGCCCGGTGTCGCTCAGTCGGGTCAGCCCGGCCAGGCAACCTATGTGCCGAGCGCACCGCATCCGGCGGTGAAGGCACTGGGTGCTACCTGGAACGCGTTCCTGGATGTTTTCTCCAGCAACCCGGCGACCGCGCACGCCCGCATCTCTTCCGCAGGTGTGTGGGGTTGGATCGTTCCCACGACTTTGCAGGCGCTGGTGGGTGCCTTCTTCTTCAGCCAGCTGGTTATCCTGGCTGCCGTCATCGCAATGTCCATGGTGGGCTACATGTTCGGCGGTCGAGGCGGTGCCGCTTACGGTGGTGCCTACGCAGCACAGGCTGTACCGACCGGACGCATGATTCTGGCGTACGTGCTGATGGCTCTTGCAATCTTCGGTGTGCAGGTTCTGCGCGGTGTGCAGCTGCAGCTGACCGCGCGTATCGGTAAGGCGCCGACCTCCTTCACCGTGAGTATGCATGCCGTGTCGGTTTCTTCGCTGGTGCTGATTCCTTCGTTCCTGCTGTTGAACCTGCTCATGTTCTTCATGACTCTCAGCCGTAGCGGTGACGGTGCGTCCTTCCTGACCATGCTCATGGTCCTGGTGCTTGCTTTCGCCGTGTTCTCGGGCGAGGCGCTCACCTACCTGGGTCTGAACCGTCTGGGCCGCTTCGCGAAGTCCCCGATTATCATGCACGCAGCGTTGAGCACTGCTTGGGTTTTTGCCTCCATGATTGTTTACTACGTGGCTATTCGCCTGATGGGAGCCTAGTATGCACGCGATGACTCACGTCCCGAGCGCACCGACTCGTCAGCGTTGGATATTCCTGGCGGTTCTGCTGACCATTGCCGCCCTGATTCTGAGCGCCTGCGGTGCGAGGATTGAGACTCAGCTGGGCCTTGAGAGCGCTGAGAAGGGTACCCGCACCATGCTGGTTTCCTTTAACCTCAAGGACAACAAGGACAAGATTAAGGGTGGTTCGGAGGCTCTGGATGCGTCCGTGCGTAAGCACCTGCCCGAGGGCCTGGAATACGGTGGTATTCAGTCTGAGGGTGACAAGGCACGTGCGACCTTCACCATTCCCTTCTCCTCTGTGGATGAGTACCGTAACAAGGTTGCTTCTATCCTGAAGGCTGCTGGTTCCAAGACCGAGCCTACCGTCACTATTCTCAATACCGAGCAGGGCCTGGTGCAGGGTATCCAGGTGAAGGAAAACTTCAGCTCGAAGGAGCTGCTGGATTGGCTCCCTGAAGCTCTTGTTGTTGATGGCGTGATTGAATCCTCCAACAAGAACAGTGTGTTCAACAGCAGCGGCAGCGAAACCACTGTGAAGTTTGGCGAGAAGGAAGTAAAGAATTCCGGCGGTTCCACTATCTCTGCGAAGGACGTGCAGGACCGTGGCTTCAAGGCGATGGTTCTTGAGCTTCAGGAAAAGGACGGTGGCTACTCTGCTACTGCCTCCTTCGTAGCGAAGGACATCATGAACTCGGAGACCGCTGCTACGGTCGACGCCTATCTGAACCAGGTCAAGCCTGAAGGCTCAGAGCTGAAGAAGAGGCTGGAGTCTTCCCAGGCAACCTACATGGCTCCCTCTGCTTCTACCAGCGCGGCGAAGGAAGAAGTGGGTCGTACCCTGACCTTCAGCGCATCCTCCCTGGACGACCTGAACACTAAGCTGAAGAAGCTGCTGGGTGCAGGTACCACCGATTTGAGCTACACCCGAGAGGTCAAGGAAGAGTCGAAGACCTTCTATGTGCGCAAGACTATGAAGGGCGTGCTGGACTGCTCGTTGCTGTGCTCTCCGGAAGGCAACGGCCTGGAAGTCATCCTGAAGGACAGCTCCGACCACAGCTATCAGGTTGATAACACCGGCAACTCTGGCTCTTCCTCTTCGAAGAGCGTCCTTCACCTGAGCCGTTACCTTTCGCAGCAGGTGACTATGAAGGGCATGAAGGTGGCTACTTCCCTGGGCCTGGACGGTTCCATGGAGGCACGTTTCCTCTACTCCTTCCCGAGCTCTGACGTAGCTGGTGCAGAAGAGGCGCTGAAGAATGCTTTTGCTGGTGGTAGCAATGACGAGACTGAGGTCCGCCAGGACGGCGACGCCACCATCGTGAGTGTGAAGGTTCGCGGTAAAGACGAAGCTGAGTTCAACCAGCACCTGAATGAATACCTGCCCGAATCGAAGGTGACCGTCACCCGCTCCGGTGGCTACCACCCCTTCGGCAGTGACTACACTCTGAAGCCGGATATTAAGCTCGCTCAGAAGCTGGGTAACTACTACCGTGTTCCTTACGAGCTCACTTTCAAGGCGCCGACCTTCTCCTCGCTGGACCAGCAGAAGGTGAACACCCTCAACTATGATTTGGCGCGTGCCGGCGTACAGTTCACCGTCAATGGTGGCGAGCTGAGCGTCAAGAGTGAGAACGGTGTGTTTAGCGGTAACGCGTTGACTGTTCCGGTGTCCGGTCTGAGCATGACCGACGTAATCGTGGATGCGGTTATTGTGGGTCTGATGCTGCTCATCCTGGTTCTGCTCTTCCTGTTCCGCAAGAAGATCGCGGCGGCTCGTGCGAAGGGCCGTGAGCGTCGTGCTGCTTCGGCTGCGGCCCTTGGCGCTGCTGCGGGTGTTGCGACCGGTTACGGTGCAACCCAGGCTGACGTACAGAACGGCTACCCGGCACAGGGTGGCTACGCTGCTCATCCCGGTTACCAGGCACAGGGTGGCTACCCGGCGCAGAACACCGCCTACGCCGCGGGTGATGATTCGCCGACTCAGGTGTTCACCCCGCAACACGGCGTGAACTACGGCGAGAACGAACCGACCAAGGCAATGCCCGCGTATATCCCTCCGACTGAGCAGCCTGCACAGCCCAACCAGTCTGCACAGCCGAACCAGTTCGGTGCTGATGACGGTGACGTCCTCCAGTAAGTAGCTGCCTCTAGCGCCTACGCTAGTGAGCACAACCCAGGCTGGCTCCTGTGGCCCGTTGCCTCCTTTGTCGGAGGTGACGGGCCACAGCTGTATCTGGTTCGGCTCATGCTCGGCGCAAGTACCCGCGCCTAATATCCAGTACCCGCGCCTAATATCCGCCTGGCACGGGAAGCAAAATGCTCGGCTCCTTCGACCCCAGCAGGCTCATGGGGTTGATGTACTCGGCGGTCTTGCCGCTGCCGTCCCTGCGGGCGCCTCCCTGTCGTACTCCCCAGTACAGGCAGGGGGCGGAGCATCGCCGGTAGGATTGCTCGCCGTTGCCGCCCGCCGCGTCTGCGACGGTACCGATGACATCACCGGCTGTAACCGTGGTGCCGACCGGGAGCGTTTCATTCATGGGTTCGAAGGTGCTGCGCCGCCCATCCGGATGCGCAATGACCAACACTTTGCGGTTGACGACCGTGCCGCTGAAAACCACTTTTCCCGGTGCCGGTGCGTAGACGCGCCGGTCGTTCTCGGGTACGGCAAGGTCTACGCCGCGGTGCCCCGCGCTCCAGCGTTGGGCGGGCTTCTCAAAGGGGCGGATCACCCGAGGTCTGGAGTCGGCGGTGGGGGAGCGGTAGCGTAGTCGGCTCGCGGTGAGCTCAACCGTGCTGGGAACGTGCGTACTGCTGGGAGCTTGCGCACCTGAGGTGGCACCGTCAGTAACACCAGCCCCGCCTGTAAAACTGAGCCAACCCGAATAATCCTGGCTGCCCAAATAACCCTGGCTGCCCGCGTAGCCCTGCCCACCCGCGCTCACAAGTGCACCCAGCAGGTAGCACGCCACCAGCATCGTGCGCCGTAGCGTTGTCGCTAACGTCTTCATGTTCTGCTTCATCTTCTGAGCACATCACGAATTGCCTCGCCCCGCAGCACCTCATGAAAAATTGTGGATAACCCCGCCGTTTTCGTCTTAAAATTCTTTATCCACAGTGCTCCTGCACACACCCGCCGTGCCTGCGCAGGTTTTACCCCTAATCCGGCGGATTAATCGCGGAATATACGGTACAATGTCGTATTGCAGTGTGCCTGCGCGGGTATTCTCCCTCTTCGAGGCATTCCGCACAGCATCACTGACGACGCGCGGCGTGAGCGGCATCCTCAAACGGGGAGCCGATAAGGGACCTTCGGTCCACCCACACGGGGTGGTTAGGGCCTGAGCTGAACGGGTAACCGTGAACGCTAACCGCCGCCAGGAAAAACTGATAACTACTATGCGCGCGTTGGGCTAGCCCGAATGGGAGGTCCGCGCGGCACCACAAAGGAGACGACATGCCCGTCGTAACTATGCGTGAAATGCTGGACTCCGGCGTTCACTTCGGTCACCAGACCCGCCGTTGGAACCCCAAGATGAAGCGTTTCATCCTGACCGAGCGCAACGGCATCTACATCATCGACCTGCAGCAGTCCCTCGCCTTCATCGACAAGGCATACGAGGCTGTTAAGTCGACCGTCGCACACGGTGGCAACATCCTGTTCGTGGGTACCAAGAAGCAGGCTCAGGAAGTTATCGCTGAGCAGGCAACCCGCGTGAACATGCCCTACGTGAACCACCGCTGGCTCGGTGGTATGCTGACCAACTTCAGCACCATCTCCAAGAGCATCGAGCGCATGAAGGAACTCGAGCAGATTGACTTCGACGATGTAGCAGGTTCTCGCTACACCAAGAAGGAACTGCTCCTCATGCGTCGCGAGTTCGAGAAGCTCGAGAAGACCCTCGGCGGTATCCGTAACCTGTCCAAGGTTCCCTCCCTCCTGTGGGTTGTTGACACCAAGAAGGAGCACCTGGCAGTTAACGAGGCTCAGAAGCTGGGCATCCCCGTTGTTGCTATCCTCGACACCAACTGCGACCCCGACGAGGTTGCTTTCCCGATCCCCGGTAACGACGACGCTATCCGCTCCGTCAACCTGCTCACCCGCGTGATTGCTGACGCAGTGGCAGCCGGCCTGATCGAGCGCAACGCTAAGAAGAACGGCAAGGCTGAAGCAGCTGAGGAGCCCATGGCAGCTTGGGAGCGCGAGCTCCTGGAGCAGCACGAGGCTGCACAGGCTGAAGAGGCAGCTAAGTAAGCTTTCTTAGCCCACTAAGCTTTATGCTTTGTGGCCCCCGCCCGCGGGGACCACGTTCGGACGGCGCCCGCCCTGACCTGGGCGCGGCGCCGTCCGCCATATGTACCACCGGGATGTCATCCCGATTTATTACAGCAACACAAGGAGTTCACAATGGCGAACTACACCGCAGCAGACATCAAGGCACTGCGCGAGAAGACCGGCGCAGGTATGCTCGACGTCAAGAAGGCTCTGGACGAGGCTAACGGCGACCAGCAGAAGGCTGCCGAGATCATCCGCGTTAAGGGTCTGAAGGGCATCACCAAGCGCGAGGGTCGCGCAACCGCTGAGGGCCTGGTGGCTGCACGCGTTGAGAACGGCGTTGGCTACATGGTTGAGGTCAACTCCGAGACCGACTTCGTGGCAAAGTCCGACCCCTTCATCGCTTTCGGTCAGAACGTGCTCGAGGCTGCTATTGCTGCTGACGCTTCCACCCTGGAAGAGCTGCAGGCTGCATCCTACGAGGGCAAGACCGTTGAGGAGCTGACCACCGACGCTGGCGCACTGCTGGGCGAGAAGATCGTTGTCCGCCGCATTGCACGCGTTGAGGGCGAGAACGTTGCAGTTTACCTGCACAAGACCTCCAAGGACCTGCCCGCACAGGTCGGCGTTCTGCTGGCTGTTTCCGGTGAGAACACCGAAGAGGTCGCACACGACGTTGCAGTTCACATTGCTGCAATGAGCCCCAAGTACCTGGATTCCGAGTCCATCCCCGCAGACCAGATCGAGACCGAGAAGCGCGTTGCTCGCGAGACCGCAATCGCTGAGGGCAAGCCCGAGAAGATTCTGGACAAGATCGTTGAGGGTCGCCTGAAGGGCTTCTTCAAGGAGAACACCCTGCTCGACCAGGACTTCGCAAAGGACGCAAAGAAGTCTGTTGCACAGGTTCTGTCCGAGGCTGGCGCAACCGCTACCGCATTCGCACGTTTCCGCGTGGGTGCATAAGGACTCGCTGCAGTTCTGTCCTCCCGTATTGCGGGTTCCCGGTAAGGGAAATCGTATGAGGTTGGGATTATAGCCTGAAGCCGGGTAGTCACCACTGGTGGCTACCCGGCTTTGCTGTATCCTTGATAAGGACTAGGCGGCAGGAGTCCGCCCCGATCACCTATAACAACCCCTAGGTAAGCCACTGGAGGAACCATGACCGAAGCTATTTCGCACCCGATTCACCATGACGAGACCGGCCGTCGCCGCGTTTTGCTCAAGCTTTCCGGTGAGGTTTTTGGTGGCGGCGAAGTTGGTATTTCGACCGAGGTCGTGCGCAGCATCGCCAAGCAGATCGCCGCAACCGTTGGCGAAGTTGAGACTTCCATCGTGATTGGTGGCGGTAACTTCTTCCGTGGCGCTGAACTCTCTCAGGCGGGTATGGATCGCTCCCGTGCAGACTACATGGGTATGCTCGGCACCGTGATGAACTCCCTGGCTCTGCAGGACTTCCTGGAGCAGGAGGGTATTGACACCCGTGTTCAGTCGGCTATCACCATGCCGCAGGTTGCTGAGACTTACATTCCTCGCCGCGCGATTCGCCACATGCAGAAGGACCGCGTCGTGATCTTCGGTGCTGGTGCGGGTCTGCCCTACTTCTCCACCGACACAGTGGCTGCTCAGCGCGCCCTGGAAATCCACGCAGATGAGGTTCTGGTGGCTAAGAACGGCGTGGACGGCATCTACACTGCTGACCCGAACAAGGACCCCAACGCTGAGCGCCTGTACAACCTCACCTACGATGAGGCAATGCAGCGCAACATCCGCGTGCTGGATCAGACCGCGTTCTCCCTGTGCCGCGACAACAACGTGACCATGCGCGTGTTCGGCATGCAGGGTGACGGCAACGTGACCCGCGCAATTCTGGGCGAGAAGATGGGTACCCTCGTTACTCGCTAACCCCTAAATTTTTAGGTTTGGGCGTACGGAACGCGCCCTCACACTGTGACCGTGCTCGATAGCGCGGACTTATTCTGGACGGTACCGCGCGGGTAAGCGCTAAAACTCGCTTATGCCCGCCGGTACCGTCTAGACTTATATCAAATACGACGTTCTGCCTCTTTCCCATCGACTTCGCATTATCCTTACGGTTTTCGCCTCGGATGCGCCGCGAACCGGTAGGGAAATCATGAAGGCTGAACGCGCACCCACCGACAATTCTGGTACCCCAGAATACCGACAAAGGAGATCCTTTCGTGATCGAAGAAATCCTTGCCGAAGCCGGCGAGAAGATGGAAAAGACCATCGAAGCAACCAAGACTGAGTTCGCTAAGGTCCGCACCGGTCGTGTGAACCCCGCAATCTTCAGCGGCCTGACCGCCGACTACTACGGTGCACCGACCCCGCTGCAGCAGCTGGTGTCCTTCAACGTTGAGGACGCACGTACCGTCAAGATCGTTCCCTTCGACGTGACCGCACTGGCAGCTATCGAGAAGGCTCTGCGTGACTCCGACCTGGGTGTTAACCCCAGCAACGACGGTGCAGCAATCCGCGTTGTCATGCCCGAAATGACCGCTGAGCGCCGTAAGGAATACACCAAGCTCGTCAACCACAAGGCTGAAGAGGCTCGTATCTCCATCCGTAACGTTCGCCGCCACGCTAAGACCGCTATTGACAAGCTGGTCAAGGACAGCGAAATCGGTGAAGACGAAGGCGCACGTGCTGAGAAGGAACTGGACGCACAGACCAAGAAGCACATCGACCAGGTCGACGCACTGTACAAGCACAAGGAAGCTGAACTGCTCGAGGTCTAAACCCTAATGAGTACACGCAAAGAAGCGAAAGAAGAGAGAGGCGCGCCGCCTGCTCCACAGCCGAGCCCGCAGACCGCTGCAACGCCGGTGAAGTCACGCAGCGCCAAAGCTGGCCGTAACCTGCCCGCCGCCATTGGTGTGGGCGTTGGTTTCGGCGTGCTATTGGTGCTGGGCCTGATTTACCAGCCGGTTTTTGTTGCGGTCGCTACCGGCGCGGCAGCTTTGGGCACCTGGGAGATCGGGCACGTGCTCAACACCCGCCGCGGCTACGGCATCCCGGAATACCTGCTGGGTGCCCTGTCTGGCGCAATTGTGGTGGTGTCTTTCCTGTTCGGTTTTACCGGGCTGGGCATCGCCCTGGCGGTGAGCCTGCTGGCGCTGCTGCTCTCTTCTGCTCTCGTGCGTGCTGACCGTCAGGTCTCACTGGGTAAGTCTTTGAGCGGTAGCGCCCTGGCTCTGCTGTGGGTGCCGCTGATGCTGGGTATTGCCATGGTCTACTTCCAGACGGACCACGGCGAGCGTGGCATCCTCATGATTCTGCTGATGGCCATCTGCAATGACACGTTCGGCTTTATTGCCGGTGTGAATTGGGGTAAGCACCCGATGGCGCCGAAGATCTCCCCGAAGAAAAGCTGGGAGGGTCTGGCTGGTTCCTTCGTCGGTTCGGCAGTTGTTGGCGCTATCGCCTTGGCGGTCATGGGTTCGCCCTGGTATTGGGCTATTCCGCTGGCGGCGGTCATGGTGGTCGCTTCGACTGCCGGTGACCTGGTTGAGTCCGTGTTCAAGCGCCGTATGGGTGTGAAGGACATGTCGAATATCCTGCCCGGTCACGGCGGCATGATGGATCGCCTGGACTCGATCCTTTTCGCTGCGGCGGCTGGCTGCCTGATTTTCCGGTTTATTATGCCGCTCTAAAGCCTGAAGCTTTTATCGCTTATGGAGGCGGGGCGTTTCTTCCCACGAGTGGGGGAGGGGCGCCCCGCCTTTGTTGTACCCGGTGCATCAGGGGCGTAGGGGACTATATCTAAGATACCGCCCGCCAACCTTGCGCCAGGTAGCCTGAGCATTGGTATTCTTAAAGTTCAATCGTCGAGAGGAGCCACCTTGGCAAGCACCACCCGCGGAGGCGGATTCGCCCGTGCAGCAGAAACCGAACCCGGCTACAAGCGCAGTGAAGTCGACCGCCTGTTCACCCGCCTTGCCGAGGACTACGAGAAGCTCAGCGGAGCCTCCGAACTGCCCGAAGACCTCTACACCTCCCGACGGATCCGCCAGGTCGTCTTCCGTGAAGAACCCGGCGGCTACCAGCTGGATGTGGTCGACCGCGCCCTCGAAAAGATTGAGGAACGCTTCGCCAAGCTCGAACGCAGCCGCTACATTGAGGCGTACGGCCTGGACAACTGGGAACGCTCCCTCGTAGAGACCGGCGAGCTGCTCGCAGGCCGCCTGGAACGCCCCGCCGGTGAGCGTTTCCGCCGCCCCAGCAAACGCCGCCACATGGGCTACTTCGTCGGCGATGTGGACGCCATCTGCGACCGCGTGTACGCCCAGCTCAACAGCGAAGAACCGCTGGACCCCTCCGTGGTGCGCCACGCAAAGTTCCGCCCCGCCTCGGGCACCGTCAGCTACGAGGAATCCCAGGTGGACGCTTTCCTGGACCGCTGCATTGAGCTGCTGCAGGATCTGCTCTAAAACGTATGCATTGAATCCCCCGCCCCGTGTGACAGGGTGGGGGATTCTTCTGCGCTGAGGTCTTTTGCGCTGGGTTTTCTGTGCTGGGGTCGTCTACACTGGGCCTTCTAACATGAGAGGCGGCGCCAGTACCCGAACGTACCCGCGAGCTCATGAGACACTAGAACCATGAAGTTTGGATCCTCAGCACGAGTCGGCGGCAACCGCGACCGCCTCACCGACGCCCTCACAGAACTCACCCGCGCACCGCAGCGCGTCACCCTCCTCGGCTCAACCGGCTCCATCGGCACCCAAGCCATGGAAGTCATCGACCATCTCGCCGCGCTCAAAGGCACCAGTGCCTCCGCCGCCGACGCACCGCTGAAGGTCGTCGCCCTCTCCGCAGGCTCCCGATCCCTCGAACTGCTCGCACGCCAGGCAGTGCACGTGCGCGCCGAACTGGTCGCCACCAGCGGCACCTCCGACGACGCGCAGCGCCTCCGCGAACTCATCGAAGCGGCAGCCTCCGAAGCAGGCGCCACCGGCTACACCCCGCAAATCGCCCACGGTGCCGAAGCCTCCGTACAGGCGGCAGCACACCCGGCAGACACCGTCCTCAACGGCATCACCGGCTCCATCGGCCTGGAACCGACCCTCACCGCCCTCAACAGCGGCTACCGCGTGGCACTGGCCAACAAGGAATCCCTCATCGCAGGCGGCCCGCTCGTACGCGCCGCCGTCGACGCATCCCCCCTGAACACCCCCATGGTGCCTGTCGACTCCGAACACTCCGCCCTCGCGCAGGCGCTCGCCTCCGGAACCGATGCAGAAATCGACCGACTCATCCTCACCGCATCGGGCGGCCCGTTCCGCGGCTACAAGCGTGAACAGCTACACGACGTGACCCCCGCGCAGGCGCTCGCACACCCCACCTGGGATATGGGCCTGGTCGTCACCACCAACTCGGCAACCATGGTCAACAAGGCACTCGAAGTGCTTGAGGCACACCACCTGTTTGGCGTGGACCTGGACCGTATTGACGTGGCGGTTCACCCGCAGTCCATCGTGCATTCCATGGTGCAGTTCGTAGACGGCTCGACCATTGCGCAGGCGTCCCCGCCGAGCATGGTTCTGCCCATCGCGCTGGGTCTGACCTGGCCGCACCGCATCCCCGGCGCCGTGCCTGCTTGTGACTGGTCGAAGGCGGCATCCTGGACTTTTGAGCCGCTGGACGAGGAAGCATTCCCCG
Organism: Rothia sp. HMSC061E04; assembly: GCF_001813685.1. NCBI lineage: Bacteria > Bacillati > Actinomycetota > Actinomycetes > Micrococcales > Micrococcaceae > Rothia > Rothia sp. HMSC061E04. The sequence continues at coordinate 33,928 of NZ_KV813691.1, forward strand.
CCGTGCGAATGATCAAGAACGCCGGTAAGGTCGGCGGCACCCATCCGGCAGTGTTCAACGCCGCCAATGAGGAAGCCGTGGCAGCATTCCATGCGGGCGCGATTCGCTTTACCGACATTGTCGATTCGGTGGCACGCGTGCTGGAAGAGCACACCGGCAGCGCTGAGGCTGTCTCCGACTCTGATTTGACGCTGGAGGCTGTGCTGAACGCGGAGCGTTGGGCTCGCGTTCGCGCGAATGAGCTGCTGGGCATGACCGGCAACTAGAAGACGGCTTTCTTCCTGCTTGTGCGGGAAGTACAGCTGTTGCAGGAGGGACGGTGTTCGTCCTCGTTCCGACAGGGGCACCCGCCCTCGCTTCGCTTCGGGCACCCTGATGTCACTTTCGGACGACACCGCCCCTCCATCCGTATCCCGGAGGAAATATGCGGCGTGCCATCCCCACCAGCGGGGCGAGGATAAATACCGTCCCCCTTGCCTCCCCCCCCCGGCGCATAGTAGGCTAGTGTTCAAAATATGTTCTCTCAAGGGCAAACAACGAAGAGCCCCTGAACGAGCAAACAAAGATGCAGCATATATTTCACGAGGAAGTGCCCACCTATGCGTCGACAGAACACCCTACGAACCCTCGCCGGGGCCCTACTCCCGCTGACCCTGCTGCTTAGCTCCTGCGCCTCCGGGCAGCCCAGTGCCGACTCCTCGGCGTCCGCTAACGCTGAGAAGGCGTATAGCGCCTCCAAGAGCCCTGATAGTCAAGCTATCGAAAAAGTAGAGAACCTCGCCTCACTTTCTGACAATGTTGCCCGTGCCTACCAGCGTTCCCTGAGCCAGTGCATGGCTGAACGAGGTTTCCCGAACTACAAGGTTCCTGCAGGAAAAACTGAAATCTCGCTGCTTCTGCAGGCTGATCTTGAACCTCTCACCGTTGCGGACGCCCGCGCTCGCGGATACGAAGAGCGCTACTCTTTGACTACTACAGCACTGGAAGAGCAGAGCCGTACTATGAGCGAAGCCGAAATGCAGGCTCTTTACAGCACCGAAGGAAAGGGCGGTTGCGAGCAAGAAGCTACCCGTGCAGTCTTCGGTTCAGAAGAATCCCGCGCGACCATACGAAGGGTCCACATTACCGCGGTTCACTACCTCAACAACGACGCAATCTTCAAAGATCTTGGGCCCGCCACCGAGAAGTGGGCACAGTGCATGAAAGAACGCTTCGGAGGAGACTACACCACGCCGGTTATGGGTCGCGAACAGTACCGCCAGAACAACCAGGACACCCACGAACTGGCAATCAACGATGCGACCTGCCGTGAAGCAACCGAGCTGGATGCCGAACAGCGAAAGATTGCTATCGCTTACCTGAGTTCTTTCCTCGAAAAGGAGCAGGGTCTCATCGAGCAGGTGACCACGATTAAGAAAACTGCTGAAGAGAATGCCCGAAAGATTCTGAGCTAATCCTGCGGACTATCCAGAACAGGCGTACAGAGTAGCCACGGAGGCTGCACCTCGTCACAGCGTATTGTGCCCGGCACGTATCCCCGTGCCGGGCATAAACTAACCCCACACGGCATCGCCGCCTAAGCCCAAACGGCACAGACAACAGCGTTCCCGTACGCGCACCCAAAGAAGGGACACCATGAGCGCCACCCCCACCCGCCAGAAGAAAACCCTCTGGCTCTACGGCATTATCGCCCTGCTTCTCATCATCACCGTCGGCACGCTCATCAGCGCCCAAAACATCAAAACCACCGCCCAAAAAGACGCGGAAGCGGCACCCCCGGACCCCTCCACCATCACCGCCACGGTCACCCGCGAAAAACTGCGCACCACTGTGCCCCTGACCTGCACCGCGAACTACGCCACCTCAACCCCGCTACGCTACAGCGGCGAAGGACAGTACACCGCAATCACCATCAAACACGGTGACACCGTCGGCAACGGAACCCTTATCGCAGAAGTCAACGGTGAACCTCTCATCACCCTCACCGGCGGCTTCGCGCTCTACCGCGACCTCAAACTCGACGATAGCGGCCCCGACGCCGCACTCCTCAACGAGGCACTGACTGCCATGGGACGTCAGGGCCCGCAGCCCGCGCGCATCACCGAAGACACCTACGAGGCTCTCAACAACCTCCTCGACAGCCTCGGCTACGCGCACGTCAAGACTGACCAGCCTATTCCCGCCCGCTACTTCCTCATCATCAACCGTGCCGGAGTTGTCACCGGCAACCCCCGCGCAACCGGCGCTATCGCAGACGGTCCCGTAGCCACCATCGCAGAAGGTAGCAAGACCCTCAGCTGCACCGGAACCACCGGCAGGCTCACCCCCGAAGCCCGTAGCGGTCAGAAGGTAACCGTGCCCTCCCTCGGTGATACTGAGTACGTCGCAACCCTCGGATACAAGAACACCACCGAAGCCGCCGGTGCCGCAGGCAACAGCCAGGCCGGTCGTCAGGCCAATGGCGCAGAAGGAGCGGCTGGCTCCAACCTCAACGGCGCAGCCGGTGCGGCAGGAAGCACCGAAGGGGAACGCATCCTCACCCTCGACGTAGGGGATAAGGCGGACAGCCTCCGAGGCGCCGTCAACGCGGAACTCACCCTCGAAGAAACCCCCGAAGCGCACCTGGTCGTGCCCTCATCGGCGCTCTACACCCGTGACGGACAGACCCGAGTCATCGTGCTCGGCCCCGAAAGCTCCAACGGATCGAAGGCCCGCGAAGAACGCGAGGTAACCGTTACCGTCATCAGCAACGCCAACGGCAAGAACGCCGTCACCGGTGACTTGCACGAAGGCGACAGCGTCAAAATCATGCGCGAGAAAAAGTAGGGAGTAGCCATGACTGACTCCCGCGCCGATCACGCGCACCCACCAGCCTATAGCGTCGATATTCAGGGAGTGTCCCAGCACTTTATGCAGGGTGACACTCGAATTGACGTGCTCAAAAATATTGACCTGAAAGTCCGCTACGGAGAAGTCGTCGCAATCCTGGGACCGTCCGGCAGCGGCAAATCAACCCTGCTGAACATCCTCGGTCTGCTCAGCACGCCCGCCTCCGGCAGCTACCTGCTGGACGGTACAGATACCGCAACCTTCAACGCGGCACAGCGTGCTGAAGCGCGCCTGGACAGCATCGGTTTCGTCTTCCAGGCGTTCCACCTCATCGAGCATAAGAACGTGTACCGCAACGTTGAGCTACCGCTCATCTACCGTGGCGTGCCCAAAGCGGAACGAACGCAACGTGTTGAAGACACTCTCGCCCTGCTGGGGTTGAGCCACCGAACGGATGCACCCATCACCACTCTCTCAGGCGGTGAAAAGCAGCGTGTGGCTATTGCTCGTGCGCTCATTGGGGAACCGGCGTTGTTGCTCTGTGATGAGCCGACCGGCTCGCTGGATGAAGAGCTCACCCGTGAAGTCATTGATCTGCTCCGTGAATGTACGGGTGATCTGCAAAGCACGATTGTGATTACTCACGACCCGCTCGTGGCGGAGCACTGCGACCGGGTGCTACGTATGCACGAGGGGCAACTCATCGAGCAGGATGCACAGCGGCAGGAAGAAACGACCGCCCGCGCGTCTCTGAACCTGCCTAGCTTTGCTGAGGAGCAAACATCTAAGCCACAGAGCAGTGGTCGTGCACCTTGGGCGCTCGCCTCCCTCAAAGAAGCCTGGGACGCTACCGTGCACCGGGTGAGGCGCAATATCTTCACCATGCTTGGTGTGGTTCTGGGTATCGCTTCGCTCGTGCTGACCGTTGGTCTGACCGCCACCATTTCTGGGCAGTTGGCTGACAGCTTCGACATTTTTAGGGCTAAGCACCTGATGATAAGCTCGACCCGAACCGAATCCATGAGCCGCACTGAACTCTTGAGCCTGGCGGCAAGTGAGAACTACCGGCGTGTTAGCCAGCTGAACGGAGTGACCGGTACCGCGCTGGTGGATCAGCTGTATGAATCCGCAGATATTCAGCGCGGTCCAGACAACTTCGGTGAGCGCGGTGCTAACGTGACGGCTGCCGTCCGTGCGGCAACCCCCAGCATCTTTAGCGTGCAGGGTCATGAACTGGTTTGGGGCCGCACTTTCGACGAGGGGCATGTGGAGCGGAACGATAAGGTTGTGGTGCTCAGTGAAAGCGTGATGCGCCAGCTTGCGCTGCCCTATAGCCCCGGAGTTACGGTCTATATTCACGATGAGCCGTACACCGTCATCGGTGTGGTGCGGGAGAATCCCTCGCTGACTCTGTCGTACGGTTCGGTCTACCTGCCTCTGGGCGCGAAGCCTGGTGCCGATGTTGAAGAAGCGCAGCCCGCTGCCGGTGGCGGTGCGGCGCAGACCGGTAAGCGTTCCACTCAGATTGTGGTGAGTACTGTTGCCGGTGCCGCAAACCAGATTGCGGAGGAAGCACCGTACGCGCTCTCGCCGGAACGTCCAGCCCTGTATAGCGTGAGTGTTCCGCCCGAGCCGAAGACCCTTCGTGAGGCTGTCGACCAGCAGCAACGCACGATGCTTCTTGCGATGAGCGTTATTACCCTCGTGATTGGTGCGATGGGCATTATGAATACGTTCTTGGTTGCGGTGATGGAGCGTCGCCGTGAGGTTGGTTTGCGTCTGGCTATTGGTATGCGCCCTTCGGGTATTCTGCTGCAGTTCTCGGCGGAGGCGTTGCTGACCGGCATCCTGGGCGCTGTGGCTGGTATTGTGCTGGCGGTTAACGGCATCTCGATTGTGTCTTTGATGAACCGTTGGACGCCGATTATTAGTGCCGACACTATTCTGCTGGGCCTGGGCGCTGGTGCGCTGGTTGGCGTGTTGGCTGGTCTGTACCCGGCGGCGAAGGCTTCGCGTATTGATCCGGCACAGACCCTGGCGGCCGGATAGTCGCGTTGAGTAGGTGCTTGCCCCCAGGAATGGGGCTTGGAGAGGGGCGGTGTTCGTCCTCTCGCCTCATGCAGTGTCTGGGATGGCACGCCGTATGTTTCCTCCGCGCCTACGCAGGGGCACCCGTC